>JASGFO010000062.1:0-17787 GCA_047605505.1 Gordonia sp. (in: high G+C Gram-positive bacteria)
GGGGTGGTCGCCGAGACCCATTGCGGCACCTGGATGAGGACCGCACCGATCACCCCGACGACGGCGAGGACCAACGCGATCCACCGGCGCCACAGACCGAAGATCACCGCCGCCACCAGCCCGGTGACAACGGTGAACGGGACGAGCGCGGTCGCCGCGATCGCCGAGTCCCCGGCCGACGACCACGTGTGGAGCCACCAGCCAAGCAGCGTCGCCGACACCGCGACCCACCCCACCGTGAGCGCGGCCAGCGCCACCGCCCCCCGCATCCCGGCTATGCCCCGAAAACCTTGCGCACCACGATCTTTGCGCGTCGGGTGGCACGCAGATAGTGCTCCAGGAACTCCATCGCCTGATCCTCGGGCCAGCCTGCGGCAAAGGCGATCTGCCGCAACTGTTTCCCGGGACCGGGAAGCTGATCGACGGGCTTGCCCCGCACCAGGACCAGCGCGTTGCGGGCCTTGGTCGCGGTCAGCCACGCCTCCTTGAGGGTGGCCACGTCGCCCTCGCCGAGAAGCTCCGCCGCCCCGATGGCGTCCAGGGATTGCAGCGTCGACGTGTTGTGCAGCGACGGGTGCTTGTGCGCATGGCGCAGCTGCATCAGCTGGACGGTCCATTCGACGTCGGCGAGCCCGCCGCGGCCGAGTTTGGTGTGGGTGGCCGGGTCGGCGCCGCGTGGGAGCCGTTCGGAATCGACTCGCGCCTTGATGCGTCGGATCTCGCGCACCGCGGCCGCCGACACCCCACCCGCCGGATAGCGGATGCGGTCGGCCAGGTGCAGGAAGTCCACGCCGAGCTCGTCGTCGCCGGCCACCTGATGCGCGCGCAGCAGCGCCTGGATCTCCCAGGGCTGGGCCCATTGGTCGTAGTACGCCGAGTAGGCGGCGAGGGTCCGCACGATCGGACCGTTGCGGCCTTCGGGCCGCAACCCGGTATCGACCTCCAGGGGCGGATCCTGGCTGGGTGTGCCCAGCATGGTGCGCACGTTCTCGGCGATCGTGGTGGCCCACCGCACGGCGTCGGACTCCTCGGCGTCGGCACCGGGCTCACACACGAACAAGACGTCGGCGTCCGAGCCGTAGCCCAATTCCTGACCGCCGAGACGGCCCATCCCGATCACCGCGATACGCGCGGGCGCGGGCGCGCCGCGCTCGGCCACGGATGCGTTGATCGCCACGCACAGCGCGGCGTTGAGGACGGCCGCCCAGATGCTCGAGAGCGCCTGGCATACCTGCGGAACGCTCATCATGCCCAGCACGTCGGCCGAGGCGATCCGCGCGAGCTCGGCGCGACGATGCGACCGTGCCGCGGCCACCGCCCGGCGCAGGTCGGTCTGGCGGACCGTGGAGGCGATGAGCCCCTTGGCGACGTCCTCGGGCTGGATCTCGCACAGTTTCGGCCCGTTCGCGCCGTCGGAGTACAGGTGGATCACCTCGGGCGAGCGCATCAGCAGGTTCGCGATGAACTCCGAGGCGCCGAGCACCCGCATCAGCCGCTCGGCGACGACGCCGTCGTCGCGCAGCAGCCGCAGGAACCAGTCGTTGTCCATCTCCTCGCACAGCCGGCGCAGGTTGAGCAGTCCGGCGTCGGGGTCGGGCGTGTTGCCGATGTGCTCGAGCAGCTGCGGCAGGATCAGCGACTGGATCTGGCCGCGCCGCCCGGGTGCCGACGCCAGTGCCCGGATATGGGCGAGCGCGCGCTGCGGCTGCGCATATCCCAGCGCCGAGAGCCGGCGCTGCGCCGAGGTGTCGGAGAGGGTGAGCTCTTTGGTGTTGAACCGGGTCGCGGCCTCCAGCAGCGGCCGGTAGAACAGCTTCTGGTGGAGTTTGCGCACCCGCCGGGACTGGTAGCGGATCTCGTTGCGCAGCACCGCCGTCGGGTCGAGGTCGCCCTCGCGCCGGATGTGCGCGGCGCGGGCGAGCCAGCGCATCGCCTCGTCATCGTGGGACTCCGGCAGCAAGTGCGTCCGGGTCAGCCGCTGTAGCTGCAGCCGGTGTTCGAGCAGACGCAGGAACTGATAGGACGCGTTGAGGTTGGCGCCGTCGTCGCGGCCGACATAGCCGCCTGCGGTGAGGGCGTTGAGCGCGTCGACGGTCGCGCGGACACGCAGGGTCTCGTCGACGCGGCCGTGCACCATCTGCAGCAGTTGCACCGCGAACTCGAAGTCGCGCAGGCTGCCGCTGCCGAGTTTGAGGTTCCGCTCGCGTTCCTCGGTCGGTACCAGCGATTCGACCCGCCGTCGCATCGCCTGCACCTCGTGCACGAAGTCGTCGCGGTCCGCTGCCTGCCAGACCAGCGGGTTGAGCGCCTCGTGGTAGGCCCGGCCCAGGTCCAGGTCACCGGTCATCGGGCGCGCCTTGAGCAACGCCTGGAACTCCCAGGTCTTGGCCCAGCGCCGGTAGTAGGCCACGTGGGCGTCGAGGGTGCGGGTCAGCGCCCCGGCCTTGCCCTCGGGCCGCAGCGCCGCGTCGACCTCGAAGAACGCGAGCGAACCGACCCGCATCATCTCCCCGGCGATCCGGGCGGCCTTGCCGTCGGCGGGCTCGGAGACGAAGATGACGTCGACGTCGCTGACGTAGTTCAGCTCGCGCGCACCGCATTTGCCCATGGCCATGACCGCCAGCCGGACCGGGATCGGGCCGTCGGCGCAGACCTCGCGGAAGGCGACGGCCAGCGCGGTGGTCAGCGCTGCGTCGGCGAGATCGGCGAGGTAGGCGCCGACCTCCGGGAACCACAGGACCGGCTCGTCCTCGACGGTCGGCGCAAGGTCGTGGGCGGCCAGTTGCAGGACCAGGTTGCGGTAGGCGCAGCGCATCGCGACAACCGCCTTGGGACCAGAGAACGCGGCCCGGTAGATTTTGTTGCCCCGCTCGACCTCGCCGGGTTCGGCGACGGCGCCGACCGAGGCCAGCATCCGGGCGTAGACCTCGTCGATCCCGGGCAGGTCCGCGGTGAGCAGCCGCCACGAGTCGGTCTCGGCCACCAGGTGATCGCCGAGCGTGTCGGAGGAGCCGATGACACCGAACAATCGGCCACGAAAGCGGGTGTCGGTGCGCAGCAGCTCATCGACCTGCGCCCAGTGCGCGCCGACGGTCGAGCGCATCCGCATCAGAGTGCGCAGCGCGAGGTCCGCGTCGGGCGCCCGGGACAGCGCCCACAGCAGTCCGACCGCGTCCTCGTTGTCCCAGCCGAGTTCGGCCAGGTTGTCGGCCGCCGTCGGGTCGAGAAGACCCAGCCGGCCCGCGCTGGGCACGGTGGTACGCCCGGAAATACGTGTCACGGTAACAAACCGTAATCCCCGGCCGAGAAGAACCGGAAACACCCCCGTTACCGAGGCGGCCGGCCCGCGCGCGTCACCGGCTCGCCCGGCTACAGCGGCAGATAGTTCTTGAGCTCGAACGGAGTGACGAGGCTGCGGTAGTTGGTCCACTCGGTCCACTTGTTGCGCAGGAAGTAGTCGAAGACGTGCTCGCCGAGCGCCTCGGCGACGAGCTCGGAGTTCTCCATCGCCACCAGCGCCTCGGCCAGGCTGCCGGGCAACTCCTGGTAGCCCATCGCCCGCCGTTCGGCCGGGGTCAGCGCCCAGACGTCGTCCTCGGCCTCGTCGGGCAGGTCGTAGTCTTCGGAGATGCCCTTGAGTCCGGCGGCCAGCAACACCGCGAAGGTCAGGTAGGGATTGCACGCCGAGTCCGGGCTGCGTACCTCGATGCGCCGCGACGATGCCTTGTTCGGCGTGTAGAGCGGTAGCCGGATGAGCGCCGATCGGTTCGCGCCGCCCCAGGTGGCCGCGGTCGGCGCCTCACCACCGTGGATCAGGCGCTTGTAGCTGTTGACCCACTGGTTGGTCACCGCGCTGATCTCGGCGGCATGGTGGATGATGCCGGCGATGAACTTCTTCCCGGTGTCCGACAGCTGCATCGGGTCGTCGGGGTTGTGGAAGGCGTTGGTCTCGCCCTCGAACAGGCTCATGTGGGTGTGCATTGCCGAGCCGGGATGCTCGGAGAACGGCTTGGGCATGAAGGTGGCCCAGGTGCCCTCGGCGATCGCCACCTCCTTGATGAGGTAGCGGAAGGTCATCACGTTGTCGGCCATCGACAGCGCGTCGGCGTAGCGCAGGTCGATCTCCTGCTGGCCCGGCGCCCCTTCGTGATGCGAGAACTCGACGGAGATGCCCATCGACTCGAGTGCCTCGATGGCGTGCCGCCGGAAGTTGGGTGCGGCATCGTGGACGGCCTGGTCGAAGTAGCCGCCCGAGTCGGCGGGCACGGGAACGCTGCCGTCCAGCGGCGCGTCGCGGAGCAGGAAGAACTCGATCTCCGGATGCACATAACAGGTGAAGCCCTGATCGGCGGCCTTGTTCAGCTGACGACGCAGCACGTGGCGGGAGTCGGCCCAGCTCGGCGAGCCGTCGGGCATCACGATGTCGCAGAACATCCGCGCGGAGTGGTGGCGCCCGGCCGAGGTGGTCCAGGGCAGGATCTGGAAGGTGGACGGATCGGGCCGGGCCACGGTGTCGGCCTCCGAGACCCGCGAGAAACCCTCGATCGCGGAGCCGTCGAAGCCGATGCCCTCGGCGAAGGCCCCCTCGAGCTCGGCCGGGGCGATCGCCACCGACTTCAGGTAGCCCAGAACGTCGGTGAACCAGAGCCTCACGAATCGGATGTCGCGCTCTTCGAGAGTCCGGAGCACGAATTCCTTTTGGCGATCCATGACCGCCGACAGTAGGCAGCATCTGTTAAATCTGTGTTACATTCACAATTCGAACTCAATATGCTGCGGATTTGCCGAAACGATCTCACATTGTGGACATGCCCCACCACATCATGGACACCTCGCCACTCTGGTCATGGTGTGATCAATCGCACAGCTCAGAACGGTTTTCCCAGCGCTTCGGGTGCGAGAATGGTCGATGTCCCCACCCGCCCGGGTACCTGCCGATGTAGGACTCGAGGAACGAAAAGAGACAACGATGTCCGACATCGCGATCTATGGTGCCGCGCGGCTTCCCGCCGAGTCCAGCCCCGCCCGCGCACGCCGCCGCATCACCCGCGTCCACCATCTGGCCCAGATGAAGGCCGACGGCGAGAAGTGGTCGATGCTCACCTGCTACGACTACTCGACCGCACGCATCTTCGACGACGCGGCCATTCCGGTCCTGCTCGTCGGCGACTCCGCGGCCAACGTCGTCCTCGGCTACGACACCACCATCCCCGTCACCATCGATGAGCTGATCCCCCTCGTCCGCGCCGTGGTCCGGGGCGCCCCGCACGCACTCGTCGTCGCCGATCTGCCCTTCGGCTCCTACGAGACCGGCCCGCAGCAGGCCCTGGAGACCGCCGTCCGCTTCTTCAAGGAGACCGGCGCGCACGCGGTCAAGCTCGAGGGCGGCGAGCGCGTTGCCGAGCAGATCGCCGCGCTGGGCGCCGCAGGCATCCCGGTGATGGCCCACATCGGCTTCACCCCGCAAAGTGTCAACGGCCTCGGCGGCTTCCGGGTACAGGGCCGTGGCGACGCCGCCGACCAGCTCGTCGCCGACGCAATCGCCGTCCAGGAGGCCGGGGCCTTCGCCGTGGTCATGGAGATGGTCCCGGCCGAGCTCGCCGGTCAGATCACCCGTAAGCTCACCATCCCGACCGTCGGCATCGGCGCAGGCAACGAGACCGACGCCCAGGTGCTCGTGTGGCAGGACATGGCCGGCCTCACCCACGGCAAGACCGCCCGGTTCGTCAAGCGCTTCGCCGACATCGGCGGCGAGCTGCGCTCGGCCGCAGCGCAGTACGCCGACGAGGTGCGCCGGGGCGTGTTCCCCGGACCCGAGCACTCCTACTGATACCGATCCTACTGATACCGAGGGGCGCCGGGTGCCGGGTACGGACTCAGCCGCTCTGCGCCGACAGCCAGTCGCGCAGACTCGGCTCCAGCGCGGGATTCTCCAGAAGGTGCGGCCGTAGCGCGGGCACCCGGTAGGCCAGGTCGATCAGCTCATGCGCCGCGGTCTTCGGATCGCGGGCCTTCGCGATCTCGTCCGCGGTCGGCGTTGCCGCTTCCGCACCGGCACCGGCACCGGACTTCTCGACCGCCCGTGCGTCGGTCACGATGATCTCGGTCGGGTTGGCGGGTACCACGGGCCGCGAACCGGCCAACGGTACCCGTACCCCGGCGCGTGGCGGCGACGGTTCCGGCACGCGGAACGCGCCCGGGGCCGATGGTGGTCGCGCGGTCATCGCACCGAACCCCGACGACGGTGGAGCCGGCATCCAGCGCGACCGTACTGCACCGGCCCTCGCGATCCGTCGTCGAGAACCAAGATTCGTCCAACCGGACCACCCGTGCCGCCCGGCGGTCAGCGACCGATCGCCCGCGCCATGGCGATCCCGGCGAGCTTGTCCGGATTGCGCATGGTGAAGATGTTGACCACCGTGCCGTCGACGATGTCGAAGACGAAGACGCCCTCGATCCGGCCCGCGATCGAGAACACGATCCCGGGCATGGCGTTGACGATCCCGATCTGGCCCTCGACGTCGTCCCCGGCGATCCGCATCAGCCCCGTGAAGAACATCGCGACCCGATCGGCGCCGACCACGGGGCGGCGGGGCGCCGACGCCTTGCCGTCGCTGTCGGCGGTGTACACCACGTCGGGTGCGAGAAGCTCGACGAGTTGCTCGACCGAGCCCGACGCGGCCGCGGTGACGAAGGCACCCAGGATGTCGTGCGCCCTCTGGCGATCGACAGGAGCGAACCGGGGGCGCCGGGCCTGCACGTGTGCGCGGGCGCGGTGGGCGATCTGACGGATGTTCGCCGTCGACTTGCCCAGGATGTCGGCGATCTCGTCGTGGCCGAAGCCGAAGACCTCACGCAGCACGAACACCACCCGTTCGTCGGGTCCCAGGGTCTCGAGCACCACCAGCATCGCCATCGACACCGACTCGGCGAGCACGACGTCGGTGGCGGCGTCGCGCTCGTCGAGCAGGATCGGCTCAGGCAGCCAGGGGCCGACGTACGTCTCGCGGCGCCGTGCGGCCGTCCGCAACAGGTTGAGTGCCTGTCGCGTCACGATGGCCGCGAGGTAGGCGCGGGTGTTCTCGACCGAGTCGACGTCGACGGTGCGCCAGCGCAGGTAGGACTCCTGCAGGACGTCGTCGGCGTCGGTGGCCGAACCCAGGATCTCGTAGGCGAGAGTGAACAGTACCGGACGCAGTTCGGCGAATCGGGCCGCGTGTGCCTCGTCGCCGGAACCGCCCACCGCGGTCACCGCACCTGCGCCATCGCCCGGAGCTCGTCGCCCGAGCGCGGCGGACGCGTCCTCGAGCGGACCAGGCCCGGCCGGCGTGCCTCCCAGGTGAGGAACCGGACCGTGCACCGGCAGACGCTCTCCTTGATCGCTGCCCCCGCCCGACCGGTGATGATCACCCTGGTGGGGGTGTCGTCGCGGTGCGCCAACTGGATCGTTGCGGCACGGCGCCCCAACGACGCGTTCTGCCCGGAAAAGCTGATCCGGATGGGATCGCCCGCGGCGCCCGACAGGTGCGCGCGCACCGTCGCCGCGGCGTGCAGCCCGAGCGGCACCGCGGCCTGGCAGCTCATCCGCAGCGGGGTGTTCGACGGCGCGACGGCGTCACCCGCGCCGACGATCCGCGGGTCGTCGAGGCTCGTCAGGGTCTCGTCGGTGAGCAGCCGGCCCATCGGGTCGGTCCGCAGACCGCTGTCGGCGGCGAGTGCCGGTACGCCGAAACCTGCTGCGACGATGGTGATCCCGCTCGGCAGCTCGATCTCCTCCCCCGACCGGACTGCGGTCACCGACGCTGCGGCGATCGCCGTCACCCGGGTGTTCTCGATCACCTCGACGCCCATCGTCGCGAGCTGCCTGCGGGTGGCCGCGCGCCCCCGTGCGGAGAAGCCCGGCGCGATCACCCCGTCGCTGACCAGCCGGACCGGTCGCGTGGTCGGCCCCGGTTCGACCAGTTCGGCAGCCATCTCGATACCCGACAGACCACCGCCGACCACCGTGACCGACGCGGCCGGATCGGCGGCCAGGGCCTCGGCCAGCCGGCCCGCGGCGTCCCATTCGCCCAGGACGTGGCCGTGGTCGGCGAGCCCGGTGATCGCGTCGGTGGCGCTGCCCGTGCTGCCGACGGCGTAGACGAGCTGGTCGTAGGTGAGTGTGGCGCCCGAGGCCAGGTGGACGGTCGTGGTGGCCGCGTCGATCCGCACGGCCGCGTCGACCAGCAGGCGCACGCCGTCGCCGAGCACCTCGGTGTAGGTGTGGTCGGCCGAGCCGGTCCGGGCGGCCACCTGATGCAGACGGATCCGTTCGACGAAGTGCGGCCGGGGATTGACGACGGTGACGTCGACGTCCTCGCCGCGGAGCCGGTTGGCGGCCATGACGCCGGCGTATCCGCCGCCCAGGACCACAACGTGGGGCCGCGGGCGTGCGCTCGGCCCGACCGGAGGTACCTGCGTGCGAGGGGTGTTCATGGTGGTTGGTTCCTTTGGTGTTGTCGGAAAGCGGACACCCTGGAGACACCGTACGACGCCACGGCGTGACAGATGGTGAGGCAGATCACATCTGCGGCACGCCGCCGGGCCCGGCTACGCTCACCTGCATGCGCGAGTTCTACCCGGAGATCGAGCCCTACGAGTCGGGGCATCTGCCGACCACCGACGGCCAGGAGATCTATTGGGAGACCTCCGGCAATCCCGCGGGCAAGCCGGTGGTGTTCGTCCACGGCGGACCGGGCGGTGGCACCTCAGGAGCCCAGCGCCGGTTCTTCGATCCGGCCCGCTACCGGATCGTGCTGTTCGACCAGCGCAATTGCGGGCGGTCGCGGCCGCATGTCGCCGACGGCGCCGATCTGTCGACCAACACCACGCCGCATCTCATTGCCGACATGGAGGCCTTGCGCGACCATCTGGGTATCGACCGGTGGCAGGTCTTCGGTGGATCCTGGGGGTCGACGCTGGGGCTGGCGTACGCCCAGACCCATCCCGAGCGCGTCACCGAACTGGTCCTGCGCGGCATCTTTCTGTTGCGCCGCAGCGAGATCGACTGGTACTACAACGGCGGTGCCGCGCACCTCTATCCCGACGTGTGGGAGTCCTATCTGGCGCCGATCCCCACCGCCGACCGCGACGGCGACCTCGTCGCCGCCTATCACCGGCTGCTCACCCACCCCGACCCGGCAGTGGCCCAGCGCGCGGCGTCGGCGTGGACCGGCTGGGAGCAGCGCACGAGCTATCTCCTTCCGCGCCCCGCCGACCCGGCCGCGGACCCGCGCTACGATCTCGCGTTCGCGGCGATCGAGAATCACTACTTCATGCACGGCGGCTTCCTGGCGGACAGGCAACTGCTCGCCGACATCGACCGGATCGCCGACATCCCCGGTGTCATCGTGCAGGGCCGCTACGACGTCGTGTGCCCGATGCGCAGCGCGTGGGATCTCCACCGGGCCTGGCCCGCAGCGCAATTGCACATCGTCGACGACGCGGGACATGCGTCGTTCGAGCGGGGTATCGCCCACCATCTCATCGAGGCGACCGACGCCTTCGCCGAGCGCTGACCGGCGGCCGGCACCGATCTGGCAAGTGCGGTCCGCGGGGGGTTCACGGGGGCTTATGCTGATGTCCCCCGAATCCGACATCCGCATCAGGAGGATCAGTGCCCGCAGCCGAGCAGGTCGAGGTTGAGCTGAAGTTCGACGTGGACGCGGGCATCGCCGCCCCCGACCTCCGGGCGCTGCCCGGTGTCATCAGCGCCACCCAACCGGAGACCTTCGCCCTCGACGCCACCTACTTCGACACCGAGGGACTCGATCTCGCCGGCAACAAGATCACCTTGCGCCGCCGCACCGGCGGCCACGACAGCGGTTGGCATCTCAAGCGGCCCACTGGGATTCCCGGTGCCCGGCGCGAACTGCAGGTGCCGTTCGACGAGGCGCCCGCCGAGGCAGGCGTCCCGGCCGCCCTGCGGGACCCGGTCCTGGTGTACACCCGGCGGCATGAGCTGGCGCCGGTGGCCGTCATCTCCACCACCCGCACCATCACCACACTCCTCGGCGTCGACGAGATCCCGCTCGCCGAGTTCGCCGAGGACCACGTGACGGCCCGATCCCTGCTGCCCGGCGGCGACACCCAGCAATGGTCGGAATGGGAGTTCGAACTCCTCGCCGGGGGCACCCCGCGACTGCTCAAGGCCGCGCACAAACAGCTGATCGCCGCCGGTGGCAACGAGCCGTCGAGCAGTTCGAAACTGGCCCGGGCCATCGGCTCCACGCCCACCGCCCATCGGGCTCCCGAACTCGGAAAGCGGCCCACCGCACTGGAGTTGGTGATCAGCGATCTCACCGTCCAGCGCACTGCGCTGATCACCTACGATCCCGAGGTCCGCGTCGACACCTACGACGCGGTCCATCAGATGCGCGTGGCGACCCGCAAGTTCCGGAGTATTCTCACCGGTTTCCCGACCGTCCTCGACAGTCGGCGCACCGCGCACATCAACAGCGAACTCCGGCTGCTCGCACGGATTCTCGGTGACGCCCGGGATTCCGAGGTGCAACTGCAGATGGACGCCGATCTGCTCGCCGGGCTCGACCCCTCACCGGCACTCATCGCCGCCACGACCGGCGCCGAGCGCGCCGTCCACTCGCGGGCACTGCGGTCGGCGCACGCGGCGATGCGGTCGGACCGGTACTTCCAGTTGCTCGACGAGATCGACCAACTGCTGGCCGATGCCCCGCCCGGACCCGACGCCGACCTCGCCGCACTCACCGCAGCCGACCGGGCGATCGCCAAGCGCCGCAAGCAGATCCGCAAGGCCCAAGCCCATCTGGCGACCCTCACCGAGGGCTCGGAGGAGTGGGTCGAGCAGGTCCACGACATCCGCAAGACCGGCAAGAAGCTCCGCTATGCCACCGAGGCCGCCGCGCCGCTGAACAACAAGCAGCACCGCCGGATCGGTGCGGCGGCCAAGGCCATCCAGTCGGCGCTCGGCGATTGGAACGACACCCAGATCAATCGGGCGCGCCTGGCCCGGTTGGCCACCGCGGCCAACGATCTCACGCGTTCGGATGTGTTCCTGCTCGGTCGGATCGATGCCCTGCAGGAGGCCGCGGGCCTGCGCGCACTGGCCGCCTACCGACGGGCGGCGACGGAGCTGTAGCGCCTGCCGCGTCGTCAGACCGGCGCGAACCGCACCGTACGGGTCAGCGGGTCGGCGTGTGTCAGCGTGACGTCGACGCGCATCCCGGGAGTCAGTGTCCCGTCGCACGGCGCGACGATCGCGGGATCGGCGATGAACACCTGCGCCGGTCGGCGCCCGGTGGCGGCGTGGGTGACCACCGAGGAGAACCGTTCGCCCACCCGGTCGGCGAGTATCACCGCCTCGGCCAGATCGATGCTGGCCCGGTCGGCGGCAGCACCCAGCGCATCGGCCGCACGCATGATCGTCGGCAGGGTGGGCAGCGCCCGGCTCACCCAGTCGGGGATCGGCGAGCCGGCGGTGACCGCCAGACAGACCTCGGTGGCGAAGCGATCGGCCAGCCGCCGCAAGGGTGCGGTGACGTGGGCGTACACACCGCCGATCGCGGCGTGCCGCAGGTCGTCGTCGCCGACCGGCCGGTTGCGCACCGCGTCGATCAGCGAGCCGTCGGCGGCCCGCCCGAGCACCAGATAACCCGCACCCCGCATCAGCCCCGTCGCCGCCGACATCAGCGCCGGCGTCGACGGCCGGTCCGGTGGCAGCGACGCCAGGAATCGGCCCGGTGACACCTCCCGCCGCGCTCCCCCGGGTGACTGCTCGGTCGGCCAGTCGACGCCGAGTGCGTCGGCGAGCGCACGGATGACACCGACGGCCGCCGGCTCCCCGGGCGGCAACGTGCGCAGGAGCCCGACCCCGGCGTCGGCCATGATCGTGCCCGCACACATCCCGGCCAGGAGCGACAGTTCGGAGTTCCAGTCGTCGGCCGGGGTGCGGGGTGCGAGGCCGACCGTCCACGTGTCGCCGTCGCGCGAGACCTCCTGCTCGGGCAGGGTCAGCTCGACCGCCCCGCGGTCCAGCGCGACGCGCGCCCGCAGGGCGCCGAAGGCCGGCAGCGCGGTGATCGACGGATGCAATCGACCGGCCGCGGCGTCGGCGGCGACGCCCGCGTAGGTCAGTTTCGCCACCGACCGGACCGTCGCGCGGCGCACCGTGACCTCGCCCGGGATGCCGTCGGGGGTCACCCGGATGGTCCAGAGCACGGCCGGGCGGATCTGGTCGGGCAACAGTGATCCCGCCCCCTCCGACAGCTCCCGCGGATGCAATGGCACCGACCGATCCGGGAAGTAGAGCGTCGTCCCCCGCCGACGACTCTCGGCGTCGAGGGCACCCTCGGGTTCGATGAGGGCCGCGACATCGGCGATCGCGTAGTCGACGAGAAAACCGTCATCGTCGGCGGTCAGGTGGACGGCCTGGTCAAGATCCCTCGACGACGGCGGGTCGATCGTCACCAACGGCAGATCGGTGCGGTCGGTGCGGTCGGCGGCATATCGGTCGACGGCGCCGCGGGCCTGCTCACGGGCGGCCTCGCCGTAGTCCTCGGCAATCCCGAGCTCGGTGCGGATGGCGTCGAAGTCGATGTCGGGGGCGGAGAATCTGCGCTGCACACTGCGACCGTAGGACATGACCGCCGACCGGGCGCCCGGGATGCCCGAAAGCACGGCACGCGGGTGGGGCGCGAACCCCTCGGGCCCTCGGGCCCGGCGGGCGGTCACCGGTCCCGGGCGGTCACCGGTCCCGGTCGGTCAGCTCGGCGTCGAGCCGCGCGAGGCGATCCGGGGTGCCGATGTCACGCCACTCGCCGTGATGGCATTGCCCGCTCACCCGGGCGTCGTCGATGGCGGCGATCAGGCGCGGGGCGAACGAGAAGGACGTCTCCGCCACGGACGCACACAGCGCGGGCCGCAGGACGGCGATACCGCTGTAGGTGAGCCGATCCCGGGAATCGGTCACCACCCGGTCGCCGATCAGGCCGAAGTCGCCGCCGGGATGCTGGGGCGGGTTGGGCACCAGCACGAGGTGGGCGAGGTCGTCGGCGGCAAGCCGCTGCCGGCGCAGATCGCCGTACGGGAAGTCGGTGTAGACGTCGGCGTTGGTCAGCAGGAACGGCTGCGGACCCAACAGGCCGAGTGCGTTCTTGATCCCGCCGCCGGTGCCGAGTGCGCGATCGTCCTCGTGCGAGTAGCGGATGGTGACACCCAGCCGGGACCCGTCACCGAGGTGGTCGACGATCTGATCACCGCGGTAGGCCAAGTTGACGACGATCTCGCGGAACCCGCCGGCGGCGAGGCGGTTGAGCTGATGGTCGATCAGGGTGTGCCGGCCCGCCCGCAGCAGCGGCTTCGGCACGTCGGCGGTGAGGTCACCCATCCGCTCGCCGCGTCCCGCGGCCAGCATCATCACCCGCATGGCCGCGACACCTCCAGGACGCCGAGCTCAGTGAGCAGCGACCGCAGATCCGCGAGTTCGGGGTATCGCGGAATCACCTCCGCGAGGTAGTTCACGAAGCGGGGTGCGTCGGTGAGGTAGTGCGTCTTACCCGCCTCGTGGTGGAGCCGGGCAAAGATCCCGAGCACCTGGAGATGCCGTTGCAGCCCGACCCAGTCGAAGGCGCGCCGGAACTGCTCGGCCGTTCCCACGGGCAGGTCCGCCGCCACCGCCGCGGAATGGTAGTAATCGCACCAGCGGTCCACCTGCTCGGCGCGCCAGCTGATGAAGGCGTCCTTGAGCAGCGAGAGAAGGTCGTACGGGAGCGGGCCCTCGGCCGCGTCCTGAAAGTCCAGCACCCCCGGATTCGGGCTGGTGAGCATGAGATTGCGCGCCATGTAGTCACGATGGGTGTTGACCCGGGGCTGACTCGCGGCCGCGGCGACGATGCGTGCCGACGCCGCCGACCACGTCGCGGCCTGATCCGGCGTGAGCGTGATCCCGCGATGCCGGCTCAGGTACCAGTCATGGAAGAGACCCATCCCGATCGTCATCCGCCGGGTCCCGTAGGCGGGCAGGGTTCCGGGCACGGTGGCCCGCTGCCACCGCACGATGGCGTCGATCGCGTCGCGCATCAACGGCTCCGGGTCGTGGTCGCGCAGCGCGGTCAGGTAGGTGACCGATCCGAGATCGGACAGCATCATGAAACCCTGATCGGGATCGGCGGCGAGGACCTGGGGGACATGCATACCCGCCGCGGCCATCAGCCCGGCAATGCGGCCGAACCGTTCGATGCCGGCCGCGTCGTCGGGGGCGTCCATGATGATCGAACTCACCCCGTCGCGGGTGGCCCGGAAGTAGCGGCGCGCGCTCGCGTCCGCGGACGCCGGTCGCACCGTGACGTCGTCGTCGCCGACAACCGTGGTCAGCCAGCGGGTGAGCTCGTCGAACCGGTGATCGGTCACGAAGGATGACCCTGCCGTAGATGGCCGCCGCAGGCAATCGGTGACCCACGGATTCGCCCGACCGGACGACGCCGGAGCGCATCGCCGGGCCGGCCCGAGGCCGATGCGCCCGTCGGACGCATCCGCCTGCGGGGTAGCCTGGACGGGCGAACGAGTCGGCCGGGCGGCCGCGGCGCGCGGAACGGCCAGCCACTGGTGACGCCGCTCGCCGAGGAAAGTCCGGACTCCACCGAGCAGGGTGGTTGCTAACGGCAACCCGGGGTGACCCGCGGGACAGTGCCACAGAGAACAGACCGCCGGCGCACGCCGGTAAGGGTGAAACGGTGCGGTAAGAGCGCACCAGCGATGCGGGTGACCGCGTCGGCTCGGTAAACCCCACCCGGAGCAAGGCCAAAGCGCGGACCGCCGGTCCGTGTGCGCGGGCGCGACGAGGGCTGCTCGCCCCAGGCCCGCGGGTGGGCCGCTTGAGGTACCCGGCGACGGTGTACCCAGATGGATGGTCGCCACCGGCCTCGGCCGGGACAGGATCCGGCTTACACGCCGGCTCGTTCGCTCCTTGTCACCGTTCGCCGGCCGGTTGTCGCCGTTTTTTATCTGGGCCGCAGGCCAGGGCGGCTACGATCGGGCCCATGTCCCTGTCCGCGCTGCAGGCCTCCCTGCGGGTTGTGCACGACGACGAATGCGATGAGTGGGCGGAGGTCTGCGACGAGCTCGACGCGATCGGTGATCCGGTCCTGTTCTGGTACCCGTCGTCCGGCGTCGACATGCGGGCCATCGTGCATGTCAATGACCGGGACACCACCAGGAACTATCGGACACCCCCGGTGGATCTGTTCGTGTATTCCGACTATGGCAAGTCAACCCTCGAGACGGTTCTGGACTGGTATGACCGACTCGACGAGGGCGGCGTCGTCCTTCATCAGGACCGAAGAACCCACGTCGAGCTGGTCCAGGCCATTCCGCTGGCGATCGCCTCCGACGAGAAGATGCACGAGATCTGGGCACGGTATCCCGGCCGCGGAACGACGGTGCGCTCCGGCATCGGCTTCCACTATCTCCTCGTCACCGTCGACAGCGAGTATTTCGGCGCACAGGACTTCCCGATTCTCTTGGCGCACATGGACAATTGGGCACTGCTCGCCGAGGTCTGGCGGCCACACGACATCCGGTTCGACTACGTCGCCGGGGTTACCGACGGTTGCCGGAAGGGCGGCGCATACCGCTGCGTCAACGCAGATCACGCCGACTTCCTGCCGGCGATGCGACCGGGCCGGCGGTTCTGGATAGCCGACCATTTCCCCGCCGGGCATCCACTGCACCACGCACCCGCCGGATTCGACAACGGCCGACGCATTCACGGGTGGGGACACTACAACCGCGGGACCAGCTATCTCTTCGAGGTCCGCGACGACCCGCCCGGCACCGGCTGAGCCGGCACCCCCGTCACCGTTCGCCCGCCGGCCCTTCCTGGTGCCAGTGCGCGGTCTCGTTGACCGACCGCACGACCGCGCCGCCGTCGGGGTAGAACTCGGCCACCGACACCGATGCGAGGTCGAGGTGCAGCCGGAACAGCAGTTGCGGACCGACGTCGAGCGCATACCGCAGCAGCGACTTGATCGGGGTGACGTGGGAGACGACGGCGACGGTCTGTCCCGGGTAGGTCGCGAGGACCTTCTCGGTCGCGCCGATCACGCGGGCCGCGACCTCGTCGAAGCTCTCGCCGCCGGGCGCGGGCACCGACGGGTCGCGCAGCCATCGGGCGTGGATCTCCGGATCCTGCCGGGCGGCCGCACCGAACGTGAGCCCCTCCCACGTGCCGAAATCGGTTTCGATGAAACCCGCGTCGGTGATGACGTCGGTACCGGTCAGCTCGCCGACCGCGTGCGCTGTCTGCTGGGTGCGCCGCAACGGTGAGGAAATGATCGCGGCGACGTCCTCGCCGGCGACCCGCCGGGCCGCGCCCTGCGCCTGCCGGAGACCGACCTCGGTCAACTCCGGATCGCCGCGCCCGGAATACCGGCGCTGCACCGACAGCGCGGTCTGGCCGTGCCGCACCAACACCAGCCGGGTGGGCCGGTCCCGCTGCCCCTGCCACGACGGACCCTGCCACGACGGACCCGAGGCCCCCACTACAGTCCCGACTCCTGGGTGCGGACGAGGATCGCACCGCATTCCTCGCAGAACACCACCTCGTCGGGAGCGGTGGCCGCGATCCGCGAGAGCGTCCCCCGATCGATCTCGATCCGGCACGCACCGCAGCGCCGCTGCCGCAGCAGACCCGCACCGGCCCCGGTCTGGGCGCGGCGGCGTTCGTAGAGTGCGAGGAGATCGGTGGGTACCTCGGCGACAACCGCGGCGCGTCGGTTCGCCGCGGTCTCCCGGTCGGCGTTGACCTCGGCGAGGGCCCGGTCGCGGGCCGCGGTGAGCCGGTCGAGGTCCTCGGTCACCGCGGTGATGGTCGCCGCGGCCCGATCCTGCTCGGTGCCGACGGCCTCCTGCCGTTCCATGAGCTCGAGCAGATCGTCCTCGAGCATCCCGCGCCGCCGCACCAGGCCGGCCAGCTCGTGCTGGAGTTCCGACAACGCCCGCGGCGCGAGACCCCCGGCGGTGAGCTGCCTGCTGTCCTTGACCTCACGGTTGCGCATCCCGGTGATCTCCGACTCGATCCGCCGGTAGTCCCGGTCGAGGTCCTCGGCCGCGATCTCCGCGGCGACGAGCTCGCTGCGGGCGGCCGCCAGGCGGGTGGCCGCGGCGGCGAGCTCGGCGTCCTCGGGCAGATTGCGGGCTCGGTACTCGAGACGAGCGATACCGGCGTCGGCGTCGGCCAGCTCCAGCAGGAGTCGTTGCCGGGTGGCATCGACCTTCATCGAAACTCCTCGTTGCGGTAGGGCGTCAGGGTCGAAGCATCACGCTACGCGCACCCGTCCGGCGAGGTGCCATGGTGGATCGTGAACGGATCGGTCGGGGTCTCATGGCAGTCGGCGGGCAGACCCGTCTCGGCGCCGATGAGCGTGGCTGCGGCCGCGCACCACGGGTATTCGGTGGCCCAGTGCCCGGCATCGGCGAGCACCGGTCCGCCCGCGCGCAGCGACTCGTCGACACCGTGATGCCGCAGGTCACCGGTGAGATAGAGGTCGGCGCCGAGGTGACGCACGTCGTCGAGCAGCGAGCCGCCTGCCCCGCCGCAGACCGCGACCGAACCGATGACGCGCCGCGGGTCGCCGGTGGCGCGTACCCCCCACGGGGTGCGCAGTACCCGCGCGGCGCGGGCGACGAACGCCGACACCGTGACCGGCTCGGCGAGCACACCGACCCTCCCCAATCCCCCCTCGGTTGGCACCGCGGCGAGCTCGAGCAAGTCGA
>JASGFO010000063.1:0-17627 GCA_047605505.1 Gordonia sp. (in: high G+C Gram-positive bacteria)
CGGCGCTCCTTGGTGGTGCGCACGATGACGGCCTTGACGACCTCACCCTTCTTGATGTTGCCACCGGGGATGGCATCCTTGACAGTGGCGACGATGACGTCGCCGATGCCGGCGTAGCGCCGTGAGGATCCGCCGAGCACCCGGATGCACAAGATTTCCTTGGCACCGGTGTTGTCGGCGACCCGCAGGCGAGACTCCTGCTGAATCACTCGATTCTCTCCTTGACCTGGATCATTCTGTGCGCCGGATTTCCGACCCGACGCACACGGCCTGTCACCGTCGGACACACGCCTGCCCGGGGTTGATCGCCCGGAAACGGGCGCCCAGGGGGTTCGTGAGCCGACTCGCAGTGCATTGCACACCGCAGGCAACCCGTCAAGTGTAGGGGAATCCGCAGGTCGCAACCAAATCCCGGCTCACCAGTCGTCGAGTCGGGTGATCCCGTCCTGCAACGCCCGCGCCAGCAGATGCGTCTTGGTGGGGGCGGCACGTCCCACCCCGGAGTACTTGGCACGGATGCGCGCCAGATGTGTGCTCACCGTCGACGCGGCGATGAACAGCCGCGCGGCGGCCTCGTCCTTGGAGTCGGCGGCCAACCAGGCCAGCAGCACCTCGACCTCCCGGCGCGAGAGCGTCGGGCGCAGCACGGGGGCGGGTGGCGCGGCCTCCGGCATCGCCGGCACCGCGTGCAGCCGCCGGGGATCGCCGGACCGGCACTCTCCGCGTCGGTGAACCGTCGGCGTCCGAGGGGCCGACTGCCGGGTCGCGGCCCGGGTCCGGGCTGCCGGGGTCAGTGGGATAGGGGAAAAGTCGGAGCTTGCGATCGTCACCAGGGCGTCCTTCGATACGTGCGGCGGCCGAGCCGCACGAGCAATGTCGGGCGGGGGAAGGCGTCAAGTCTGTGAACCTTCTCCCAGTGAGCCTAAAGACCGCACGTCAACGCGTGTAGTCCCAGCATTGGGGACGCTCGTTAGCCACGTGAACCTACTGCGGGCGGGAGACGTCGATGCGTCGCCGGTTCTCGCCCTGCACGGCGATGATCGTCGCGAGCCGATCGCGCGCCGGCGGGTGCACGCGAACCGTCATCGACGTCCCGGCATCAGCGGTCCGCAGCAACCGGACCACCTGCGCACGCAGGTCACCGAGCGCCCGCGCCTGGTCGGCATCGCCCAGCTCGGCGCCGGAGTCGTCGAGCAGGGTGATGCGGGCCCCGGACGCCCGGGCCGCCCACACCGCATCGGCCAGCTCCGTCGTATCGAGCGCGCGGGCCCGGATCCCGTCCCGCAGGCGCGCCTCGATGAGGCGGCAGTCGCGCCGATCCGCGGCCGACAGCGACTCACCCGCCGCCATGCGTTCGAGGAGCCGGCGGGCGTGCCCGCCGAGCCGGACGAGCTGGGCATCCCGTTCGGCCAGGGCCGCGGTGGTCGCGGCCTCCTCCGCGACCTCCCGCACGGTCTGGGCGCGCAGGGCGTAGACCTCGCGGGCGGCGGGACGGATGAGTGCCGCGAACAACGTCGACATCAACACCACCGCGACGCTGCCGAAGTAGGGACCGAGCCATACCCCGACATTGCCGCGGGCCAGCCCGACGGCGACGGTCGCGGCGATCGCGACGAGAAAGCCCAGCCAGGACACCACGACCCGGCCGCGGACGCACAGAAACGCCGCCAGGACCGAGACACACCCGACGATCAGGCCGAACGCATCAGACGGCGGTTGCACACACGCGAACATGCCGGCCACGACGAGGGTCGGCATACCCACCACGATCACCGCGGTGTACGGCACCCGCAGCGGATCGCCGGGGCCCAGGATCAACGCCCCCGCCCCGACCAGCACGACGAGCAGCGCCACGCCGAACAGCGGCCACGACCGGACACCGCCGCCCGGGGTCAGCGCGATGAGCAGGCACGACAGCAGATACCAGCCGACCACGGCCAGCGCGAGCGGCGACTGCATGCCGATGAGCGTCGACGCGTCATTGCGGGGCGATTGCCACCACCGGGCCGCCATCTCCCCCAGCCGGCGAGTCATCCCCACCCGGCGAGTCCCGGCCTCCCGACGATTCATGGCCGCTGCCACCACACCTGGACGGTCGTGCCGACCCCGGGCGTACTGTGCAGCCGTGACCCGCCGCCGGGCACCGCCGCCATCCGGAGCCGGATGCTGACCTCGATCCCGAGCCGTTCCGGCGGCACCGCGTCGACGTCGAATCCGGGGCCGTCGTCGACCGCGGTGGCCCGGAGCACGTCCTGCGCGAGCTCGACGAACACCACGCATTCGGTCCCCGGGCCGCCGTGCCGGAGGCTGTTGCGGACCGCCTCGGCGGTCGCCTCACCGACCGCGGCGGCGGCCTCGGTGGGACAGCTCCAGTCCGCCCCCGCTGCCCCGGATGCCCCCGCTGTCCCGGACAGGGCGTCGTCGACGACCACCTCGACCGCGTCGTCGACCGCGGCCACGCCGACGCGGATCCGGGCCACCGCCTCGTCGGGGGTGGCGGAACCGGCCCGGGCCGAGTCGGTGAGCGCATCGAGCTCGGCGAGCGCGGTGCGTGCCTGCCGGGCCAGCCGCTCATCGTCGATCCCGGAGTCCGCGGCGAGCAGTGTGGCGATCACCTGGTCGTGCACCAGCGCATCGAAACGGGACCGCTCGACCTCGCGCGCGGCAACCTCGGCCGTCGTCGACGCGGCGGCGAGCGCTGTCTCCCGGGTCTCGTCGAGCATTCGCCCGGTCCGCCGGGTCATCACGATGCCGAACAGGAAGAGCGACGCGTAGGCCACGTTCCACATCACCACGATCGGCAATGCCCAGCCCACCGTGCCGGTGCGGCACAGCGAGAGGATGCTCTGCGACATCAGGTCCCCGGCCGTGACGCCGATCAAGGCCGCCGGCAGTCGGTGGACCAGCGCGATGGCCAGTCCCGGCAATCCGGCGAAGTTCGCCAACCAGGTGACCCGGTCGACCTCGTGCGTCACTCCGTCCCAGGCCACCAGCCAGAGCGCGGTCGCGGCCAGATACCCCACCATCGGCAGATAGGCGACGACGACCTGTATCCGGTGCACCGGATCACGGACGAACGAATACGCTCCGAGCGGCAGCGCGGGCACGAACGCCAGGGCCGCGGCCACCGGGGTGAACCAGTCGGCGACATAGGCCGACGACGAACCGAAATCGCCCCAGGACACGAGAAAGTAGAAAAAGAATCCCCCCGCGACAAAACGGGTCATCAACTGCTGGATCCGGGCCTGCCGCGGCCCGATCCAGTGCTGCCCTGTCACGGCCGCGGGGCCGGACGTCCGCGCTGCGGGATCGGCAGCCAGCCGTCTTCGACGGCCCGCTGGTAGAGGTCGACCTTCGTCCGGGTCGGCCGGCCCGCGCTGGCGTACTTCTGCCGGATTCGTTTGAGGTACTCGTTGACGGTATCGGCGGTCACGCCGATCGCGGCGCCGACGCTGGCCGAGGTCTCCCCCGACGCGTACATCGTGAGCACCCGTTGCAGCTGCGGGCTCAGATTGACCGAGGCGAGGTCGGGATCGCCGTCGATGGCGGCGGCCCACTCGGTGGTCAGCACGGTATGCCCGTTGGCGGCGGCCCGCAGGGCGTCGACGATCTCGGTCTCCGACGCGGACTTCAGCACCACGCCGAGCGTCCCGGCCTTGGCCGCCGACCGCAACAGGGCCGGATGTTCGCCGGAGGTGTAGACCACCGTTCCGATGCCGTTGGTCCGCAATCGATTCACGTTCTCGCGCGGGGTGGTGCCGTCGCCGAGACGGAGATCGAGCAGGACCAGATCCAGTGCGGTGCCCTGGGCCAGGAGTTCGGTCACCGTCTCCGCCGAGGACACGAGGTCGAGGTCCGGTTGGCCGGCGAGGACCCGCTCGATTCCCCAGATCGGCGAGCGATGGTCGTCGACCATCCCGATCTGCAACACCCCATCTCGGCCCATCGCGCTCCCTTCTGCGTGTCCATCATGCGATGGACACAGCCAGTTGACCAGTTGATGCGACGCCGGCGGGCACGACGGCCGACAAGTGTCCCAGAACTGGGGACATCATCACCGCCCTGGCAGGAACCCGATGCGCCGGCGCCGGCGACGCGGCAGACTAGAACACGTTCTCATTCCGGCTTCCCAGGAGCGACCATGACCACCGGTTCCACCCACGATGTCCTCGGCACCGAGATCACCATGCCCGTCGAGATCCGCCGGGCCCGCTGCTTCGTCGCCGCGTTCACCGCCGACGCCACGGCCGTGTCCGCGGCGATCGCGGCCGGGGCACCGGATCACCGCGCCCGACTGACACCGCGCCGCATCCGACCCGGGCGCGCGCTGTGCATGCTCGTCTTCGTCGACTACGTCGACGGCGATCTCGGCCCCTACAACGAGTTCGGGGTGTGCTTTCCCGTCGTCGAGCCCACCGCGGCGCAGGCGACGACGCACCGGCCGTTGGCCTCGCTGCTCGCCGGTTCGGCGCGCGCGCTGATCCATCGGCTGCCCGTCGACGGCGAGTTCACCCTGGCCGCCGGCCGCGGCATCTGGGGATTCCCCAAGATCCTCGCCGACTTCGACGTCGACCACGACTCCCCGGTCAAACACGGTCGGGTCAGCGCGGACGGCCGGCTCATCGCCGACCTCACCGTCCGACCCGGCCTGCCGATGCCGTCGACCGCGGCGACGACCACTTTGCACGCCTACTCGCAGCTCGGCGGCGTCCTGCGGGAGACACCGTGGCAGCTGTCGACGATCACCGGCGCCCGCACCCGGCCCGGCGGCGCCCACCTGGAGCTCGGTACCCACGAGATCGCCCACGAACTGCGGGCACTGGGCCTGGGCCGACGCGCACTCATGACGAGCTCGGTCCGGCATCTGGGCATGACCTTCGGCGACGCGGTCGAGCGGTCGGAGTGACACGGTCACGCGGTAGGAGCAGTACGGCAGGCGCGGCACCGTAAGTTAGTGTGGGCTTACCTAGTCATCGATGGGAGTTCCGACCATGAACATTCGCACGTCTGTCGCCACCGCCCTGATTGCCGGCGCGGCCGTCTTCGGCGTCGCCGCCTGTGGCGACGACGCCGACACCGCGAACACCTCGACCACGAACACCTCGGCGACCGCACCGGCATCGGGAACGGGAACGGCCGGCGCGAGCAGCGAGGCGCCGGCGCCGGCGGATCTGTCGGTGGAGCAGGCCCGCACCATCTTGCGAGCCGCCGTGAACCCGGAGACCTCCGACGCCGATCTGGACACCTACGTCGACACCTCCAACGCCGCCGCCAAGCCCGCACTCAAGGCCTTCGTCGAGCACGCCGCTCCGCACGGATACGGACCCGACGCCTTCGCGGTGACCTCGGTCGCCGCCGACGGCGCCGACAAGGCCACCGTGCACGCCACCATCACCAGCCCGCACGACCCGAGCCACACCGCGATCCCGCTGCCGCTGTCCTTCGTCAAGGTCGACGGCACCTGGAAGCTGTCGTTCGACGCGGTCAACGCCATCGTCGCCGCCCAGGGCGGGCACTGACGCCGCGCACCCCCTCAGCCACCCGGCCCCGATCACCGCACCACCGACGCCCCGGCACACCGGCCCGTTCTCGCTACACTGGCGAGGGCGGGCCGGCCTCGTTCAGGACCCGAGACCCGGGGATTTCGATGACGCGCCCGAGGAGGCACCACCGATGCGGACCGATGAGCCCACCCATCCGTTCCCGCCCAGCGATACCGACCGACTGCTGCGGTGGCCGTCGGTCACCGACTCCCCCGGCCAGCGCGCGTCCGACGGTGTCACGTCCGGCGATCTCGGGTCCGGCAATCTCGCGTCGCCCCGGCCGACCCCGGTCAACCTGGTCAAACCACCCGAGCTGCGGCGGCCGGACCGCGACGAGGGACCACTGCCCGAGGTCGGCGACCTGTGGGGCCTCGATCACCCGGATCCGCCCCTGGCGTTCGCCACGCCGGGGATATCCGCGCCGGGCATCCCCACACCGCTGCGCTACCCGCGTCGTACCGCGGCGCCCCTGGTCAACCCGGCCCTGGTCAGCGGGTTGCTGTCGATTCCGCTGATCCTGTTCGCGGGCCTGGGTGCCATCCTGGGCCTGGTGGCGATACTGCTCGGTGTCGCGAGCCTGGGCCAGATCCGGCGCCAGCCCGGATACGACGGCACCGGCCGGGCCGTGACCGCGATCATCACCGGCGCCGGCAGCACACTCGTCGGGATGCCGGTCCTGGTCATCCTGCTGATACTGCTCGCCTGACCGGGCTGATCCTGCTCGCCTGACCGGGCGGGCGCCGTCAGCCCGCGGACCGTTGGTCGCGCTCGGCGCCTGACGCCAGATTCCGGCCGAGCCAGCCGATCACCTGCTCGGTGAGGCGACCCTGCTCGGCGGGGTCGGCCGTCGCGGTCAACCCGGGCAGCGTGTGCAGCAGGGCCGCGAAGAGCGCGGAATGCCGCGACATGCTGTGCCGGTCCATCACCGTCTCAAATGAGGCGATCGATTCGTCGAGCGCGCCATAGGTCACCATCTGACCACCCAGACGCACCGCAGGCAGCGAGGGCGTCACAGATGCGCGGAACTCGATATCGTCCAACAACTCGTTCACAACCGCACCCTCCAAAGGCGACGTTCTCGATCGTCTAGCCTTCTCGCCAGCCGGCCGTACTCATCAGGCTTCCATAGTCATCCCGCGGTGTGCCCGGCGGGAACCCTCTGGCACAGATTATGTCACATCTCACACAGGAAATTGACACTGTTCGCAGATCCGGCCACCGCGACCGGCTTCTCGGCAGCGGCCGCCGGTTCGCGTCGTCGACGGGGTTGGTCATCGGTGTGGTGAGCGGTTCATCTGGTGATCGAGCCAGGGACCGATGATTGCCAGCGCCGCCGGGTCCGCCAGTCCCAGGTGCTGGGCGTCGACGTCGAGGTTGACGATCTCCCCGCTCACGTAGGGGCGCCACGACTCCCGCACGCTCGCCGGATCGTCCTTGTCGGCGGTGGCGGTGACGACCGCCACCGACCCATCGAACACGCCGGGGCGGTAGGAGCCCACCAGGTCGCCCGCGGTGGCGAAACTGTCCATGATCCGCTGCACCTGGTCGGCATCGAGCAGACCGAACGCGCTGATCTGCTCGCGAACCACGGCAGCGACCTCGTCGACGGTCCGCGCCTGGACATCGGCGTCGAGGTGGAACAGCTCGCGCCAGCCACCGAGCAGGTCGGCGACCATGCTGCCGTCGGTCTCGCTCGCGGCCTCGGTCTCGGTCGCGGCCTCGGTCGCGGCCTCGGTCTCCGTCACCACCGGCACCGACTCGGGTTCCGGGGCGGGTGCGGCCGCATCCAGGATGCCGAGGAAGGCGACCTCGCCGCCGTCGGCGGCCAGCATCGTCGCCATCACCTGGGCGACGTGACCGCCGAGCGACCATCCCAGCAGGTAGTACGGCCCCTGCGGCGCGATCCGGCGGATCTCCCGGACGTACCGGGTGGCGAGCTCATCGACCGTCGACGCACCGGCCTCGCCGGCGGCGACATGCGGATCCTGCAGCCCGTAGATCGGCCGATCCGGCAGGTAGGGTGCCAGGCCACCGTAGAACCAGGCCAGGCCACCGGCCGGATGCACACAGAACAGCGGTGGCCGGCTGCCCTCGGCCCGCAGCGGGAGCACCACCCCGCCGACCGCTCCGTGCTCGCCGTGATCGAGCCGCCCGGCGACCCCGCGCACGGTCGGGTCGGCGAAGAGCCAGGACAGCTCGACGGCGGCGAACGACTCCCGCAGGCGCGCGACGACCTGCACCGCCGACAGCGAGTTGCCGCCGAGGTCGAAGAACCCGTCGGTGGCGCCCACCGTCGGCACGCCCAGGACCTCGGCGTAGGCGTCGGCCACGAGCGACTCGGTGGAGGTGGCGGGTGCGACGAACGTCTGGGGCTGTTCGACCGGCGCGGGCAGGGCGGCGCGGTCCAGCTTGCCCACCGGGGTCAACGGCAACGCGTCGAGGACGGTGAACGACGACGGGATCATGTGCGCAGGCAGCTGATCCGCGAGAGCCGCGCGCAGTGCGGCGACCTCGACCGGGCGGGCGAGCACCACGTAGGCGGCGAGCGCCGTGGCGGCCGCACCACCGACCCCGACCACGACCGCGGAGTCGACGGCCCGATGGCTCGTCAACGCCGACTCGATCTCGCCGAGCTCGATCCGCAGGCCGCGCAGCTTCACCTGGTCGTCGCTGCGCCCGGAGTAGTCGATGACCAGCTCACCGGTGTCGTCGCGGCGCCAGCGGACCAGATCGCCGGTGCGGTACATCCGGGTTCCGGGCGCCCCGTGGGGATCGGCGACAAAGCGTTCGGCGGTGAGCCCACCGCGCGCCAGGTAGCCGCGGGCCAACGGCAGCCCGGTCACGTACAGCTCGCCGCGGACCCCCACCGGCACCGGCCGCAGGTGTTCGTCGAGGACCAGCAGCCCGACCCCGGCGAACGGCCCACCCAGCCGGACCGGCGCGCCGGCCACCGCCGCCCGCGACGCGATCACCACGATCGTGGTCTCGGTGGGCCCATAGACGTTGTGGATCCGCACGTGCTGCGACCACTCGTCGAGGATCGTCTGCGGTACGGCCTCACCGCCGACGGCGACCTGCCGCAGATCGGGCACCTGCGGGGGACGCAGGGTCGCCAGAACGGTCGGCGTCAGGAAGGTGTGGGTCACCGCGTGGGCCCGCATGAACTCTGCCAGCAGCGCACCGCCCACGGCCTCGGCGGGCCGATAGACGAGGCAGCCACCGGTCACCGTGGCAACCAGATACTCCAGCACCGACGCATCGAAACTCGGTGAGGCGAACCCCAGCACGCGCACCGATGCGGCGCCCGGGTCCGCGGCGGGGTCTGCGGTTGCGGCTGCGGCGAGACCGAGCCGATCGCGGTGTTCGATCGCGAAGTTCGCCAAGCCGGCGTGACTGACGGCGACACCCTTCGGCCGGCCGGTCGAGCCGGAGGTGTAGATCACGTAGGCGAGGTTGCTCGGCCGGAGTACGCCGCGGCGTTCGGCAGGGTCGAGCGCCGCAGGCGAGCACGCGTCGACCTGCTCGGCGACGGCGGCGGTGTCGATACGGATCCAGTCGACGTCCCCGCCGGGCAGCGCCCCGGTCCGGCCGGTCGTCAGCCCGACGGCCGCACCCGAGTCCGCCACCATGTGCGCGACCCGCTCGGCCGGGTAGTCGGGGTCGATCGGCACATAGCCTGCGCCGGTCTTGGCGACCGCCCAGATCGCGCACAGCAACTCCACCGATCTCCCAAGCGCCAGCGCCACCAGCGATTCGACGCCGATTCCGCGCCGGATCAGCCAGCGCGCGAGCTGGTTCGACCGGGCGTCGAGCTCGGCATAGGTGAGCCGGGCGCCGGCGGCGTCGATGACCGCGGTGTGGTCGGGCCACCGGCGCGCCGCCTCGGCCACGATCTCCGCCAGGACCACCGGTGCGGTCCCGGTGCCACCGGAGACCGGGACCAGCGCGGCCCGTTCACCGGGGCTGAGCAGGTCGGGCTCGCCGACCCGCAGGTGCGGTGTCGTGGTGAGCGCGGTGAGCATCCGCACCAGACGCACCGCGAGGTCGTCGACGGAGGCCGCGTCGAACAGGTCGGTGGCGTAGACGATGGACGCCGGCCACCCGCGGTGGGTGTCGGTGGCATCGATCGCGATGGTCAGGTCCACCTTCGCCGACACCCCCTCCGGGGCGAGGGGGGTGATCGCCAGGCCGTTCACCTCGCCGCCGGCCAGGCTCGCGGCGGCCACCTCCGGCACCGCAGCCTGGTCGACGGTGAGCAGCACCTGACTCAGGGGGGCGAAGGCTTCCGACCGCACCGGGTTGAGCCGCTCCACGATCGCCTCGAACGGCACGTCGGCGTGGGCGAAGGCGGCGACGTCGGTGTCGTGGACCGCGGCCAGCAGCTCGACCAGCGGGGTCTCGGGATCGACCGCGGTCCGCAGGACGAGGGTGTTGACGAACATGCCGACGAGGTCGTCCAGGACCCGCGCGCCCCGGCCCGCGATCGGGGTGGCGATCGCGATGTCGTCGCCGGCGGACAGGCGGGCCAGGACCGCGGCGAGCGCCGTGTGCACGACCATGAACGGGGTCGCCGCGTGCTGTTGCGCGAGGGCCACGACCTGCGCGGCCAGGGCGGCGGGGATCTCGAAGCGGGCCACCGCACCCCGGTGCGAGGCGACCGCCGGGCGGGGCCGATCGGTGGGCAGCCCGAGCACATCCGGGAGCCCGGCGAGGCGCTCTGCCCAGTACCGGAGCTGGCCGCCGACCACCGAGTCGGGATCGGTGACCGCACCGAGTTCGCGCTGCTGCCAGATCGCGTAGTCGGCGAACTGGACCGGCAGCGGGGCGGGCGCCGGGGCCGCGCCGCCGGTCCGCACCGCGTAGACGCCGAGGACCTCGGCGACGAGCGGTCGCAGCGATTCGCCGTCGGCGGCGATGTGGTGCACGACCACCGCGAGGATGTGCTCGTCGGCGCCAGCCTGCCACAACCGCACCCGCAGCGGGCCCTGCGCGGTCATGTCGAAGCCGGTGGTGACGGCCTCGGCGATGCCGGCACGATCGTCGACCTCGGCCCAGTCGGGGCGGCCGAGGAGGGAGGTCGTCGGGTGGATGACCGCATGCGGGATCCCGTCGATCTCGGGGTAGGTGGTGCGCAGGATCTCGTGGCGGTCGACGACGTCGGTGATCGCGGCGCGCAGGGCCGCGGCATCGAGGTGACCGGTCAATCGCAGCACCACCGGAATGTTGTACATCGGGTCGGCGGGGTCGAACCGGTTGATGAACCACATCCGCTGCTGCGCCAACGACAGCGGGATCCGCTCGGGCCGCGGGGTCACCGCGGTGATCGGCGCCGTGCGGCGGCCGCTGCCGGGAGCCAGGTGTGCCACGAGTTCGCGGACCGAGGACACCTCGAACAGCAGGCGCACCGGCACCTCGGTGTCGAGTGCGTCGCCGACCCGCGCCGCGACCCGCATCGCCGACAGCGAGTTGCCGCCCAGGTCGAAGAAGTCGTCGGTGACGCTGACGGTGTCCTGGCCGAGTACGTCGGCGAAGATCCGGGCGACGGCGTCCTCGGCGGGCCCCGCGGGCGGCACGAACGCGCCGACGGCGCCGAACTCCGGTTCCGGCAGCGCGCGCCGGTCGAGCTTGCCGGCGGTGTTACGCGGGAGGTCGTCGAGGACCGTCCACACCGACGGCCGCATGTACTCCGGCAGCGACTGCGCCGCAACCTCTTTGACGTCGTCCAGGGCGATGTCGTCGCCGGCCAGGTACGCCACCAGATGTGCCCCGCCGACCACGGTCGCCGCCGCGTGGACGACGCCGGGGGCGGCGGCGAGGACGGCCTCGATCTCGCCCAGCTCGATGCGCCTGCCGCGCAGTTTCACCTGGAAGTCGGTGCGGCCCAGGTATTCCAGTGCACCGTCGGCGCCTGTGCGGACCAGATCGCCGGTGCGGTAGAGCCGGGCGCCGGGTGCACCGAACGGATCGGCGAGGAAGCGTTCGGCGGTCAGATCCGGGCGGGCCGCGTAGCCGCGGGCCAGCTGCACCCCGCCGACGTACAGTTCGCCGGGGACGCCGGGGGGCACCGGCCGCAACCGCGCGTCGAGCACGTGCGCGGTCGAATTCCACACCGGCACCCCGATCGGGGTGGTGGGGTCGGCGGCGTCGATCTCCGCGATCCGCTGATAGGTGATCTCGACCGCCGCCTCGGTCGGCCCGTACAGGTTGTAGAGCGCGGCCCGCGGCAGGACGGCCCGGGTGTGCGCGGCGACGGCGGGCGGCAGTGCCTCGCCGGTGGTCGAGACGATGCGGACGGAGTCGAGTGCGGCCAGCCGCTCGGGGCCGGCGAGTTCCAGGAAGACCGACAGCATCGACGGCACGAAGTGCACCATGGTGGCCCGGTGCGTGCCGATCGTCTCGGCCACGGCGGCCGGGTCGAGGTGGGCGTCGGCGGCGAGCACCAGCATCCGTGCGCCCGCCATCAACGGCGCGAACAGTTCCGGCACCGAGCAGTCGAAGGTGTACGGCGTCTTGAGGAGGACGGTGTCGGTGCCGTCGATCGGCAGTTCGTGCAGCCCCCACCACAAGCGGTTGCCGACCGCCTGGTGGGTGAGGGTGACGCCCTTGGGCACGCCGGTGGAGCCGGAGGTGAAGATCGTGTAGATCGCGTGCCCGGGCCGCAGCGGCGCCACCCGGTCGGCATCGGTGACCGGGGCGGTGTCACCGCCGATCGGGCCGTCGACGTCGACGGCGACGATCTCGGCACCGATACCGGTCACCGCGGCCGGCACCGCCCCCGGGGCCACCAGGACCAGGCGGGCACCTGAGGTCGCCACCATGGCGGCGACGCGGTCGGCGGGCGCATCGGTGTCGATCGGCACGTATTGGCCGCCCGCGGTGACGATCGCGTGGATGGCCACGACCATGGCCACCGACCGGGGCAGGCATACGCCGACGGCGACATCGGGGCCGACGCCGCGGGCGATGAGGTCCCGGGCGAGCACGGCGACCCGGTCACCGAACTCGGCGAAGGTCAGGGTGCGCTCGTCCGAGCACAGTGCGACCTGGTCCGGGGTGCGCCGGATCTGCCGGGCGATGACGTCGACGACGAGTTCGTCACCGACGAGGACGTCCGCGCCCCGCGCGTGGGTGTCGGTGTCGGCGATCTCGGCCGGGGTGCGGACCTCGCAATCGCCCACCGGGCGGGCCGGCTGCGCGGTCAGCGCGTCGAGGAGCCGCACGTAGCGGTCGGCCAATGCGACGATCGTCGACCGGTCGAACAGGTCGGCGGCGTAGACGATGTCGCCGCGCCAGGCGCCGTCGGGGCCGGTGGTGGCGATGTTCACCGACAGGTCGAGGCGGGCGGGCGGGATGCCGGGGTTGTCGACCGGGGCCACCTGGAGACCGTCGGCCGCGGTGCCGACGGCGCCGAGCCGTTCGAGGGCCGCGCCGGCCCGCACGAGGCTCTGGTCGAGGGTGAACATGACCTGGGCCAGTGGCGCGAAGGCCTCCGAGCGCACCGGGTCGAGCACGTCGACGAGATACTCGAACGGGATGTCGGCGTTGGCCAGGGCGTCCAGGTCGATCCGGCGCACCGCATCGATGACCTCGTCGAAGGTGTCCGCGCCGTCGATCTCGGTGCGCAGCACGAGGGTGTTGACGAACATGCCGACGAGGTCGTCGAGGGCGGCCGCCCCACGACCGGCGACCGGGGTCGCGACGGCGATGTCGGTGCTCGCCGACAGCCGGGCCAGCAGCACCGCGAGCACCGCGTGGCAGACCATGAACTCGGTGACGCCGCGACGCCGCGCCAGGTCCCCGATCTGGGCGACCACCCGGGCCGGGATGTGGTAGTCGACCTCGCCGCCGCGCATCGAGGCGACCGCCGGGCGCGGCCGATCGGTCGGCAGCGCGAGCACGTCGGGCAGCCCCGCGAGCTGCTCGGTCCAGTAGCCGCGTTGCCCACCGAGGATCGACGACGGATCGTCGGCCGCGCCGAGCACCCGCTGCTGCCAGAGCGCGACATCGGCGAACTGCACGGCGAGCGGCCGGAAGGCGGGCGCCTGCCGGTTCGCGCGGGCCCGGTAGGCGGTCACCAGGTCGGTGACGAGCGGGCGCATCGACTCGCCGTCGGCGGAAATGTGGTGGGCCACGATGAGCAGGAGGTGTTCGTCGGCGCCCCGCCGGAGCAGCCGCGCCCGGATCGGGAGTGCGGTGGTGACGTCGAATCCCGCGGTCCCGGCCGCGAACAGGTCGGCCTCGGTGTCCACGGCCGCCCAGTCGAGGAGTTCGGCCGCGGTGTCGCGGGACAGGATCTGCTGGTAGGGCTCGCCCGCGGCCTGCGGATACACGGTGCGCAGCACCTCGTGGCGCTCGAGCACGTCGAGCAGCGCGGTGCGCAGTGCGGTGGTGTCGAGTGCTCCGCGCAGGCGCATCGCGATCGGGATGTTGTAGGCGGGTGACCCCACGTCGAACTGGTTGATGAACCACATCCGCTGCTGCGCGTTCGACAGTGGGAGGCGCTCGGGTCGCGGCCCCGCGGTCAACGGTTCGATCGCCCGGCCGCCGGTGGTGCCGGTGGTGCCGCGGGCCGCCAACGCCCGCACGGTGGGGGCGTCGAAGAGGTCGCGGACGCCGACGTCGAGGTGGAGGGTCTCGCGGATCCGGGCGACGACGCGGGTGGCCGAGAGCGAGTTGCCGCCGAGCTCGAAGAAGTCGGTGGTGACGCCGATACCGCTGCCGTCGGGGTCACCGATCTCGAGCACCTCGGCGACGATGCCGGCGATGGCGCGCTCGGTGTCGGTGGCGGGCTCGACGAGGTCGGTGGGCCGGATGACCGGTTCCGGCAGCGCCGCCCGATCGAGCTTGCCGACGGGTGTGGTGGGCAGCGCGTCGAGCACGGTGAACGACGCCGGGATCAGGTGGGTGGGCAGCAGCCGGCCGAGCGCAGCACGCAGGTCGGTGAGGTCGATCGGCGCGCTGGTGACGAGATAGGCGGCCAGCGCGGTGGCCACGGAGCCGCCGACCCCGATCACGACGGCCGCCTCGATGCCGGGCCGGCTTGTCAGCGCCGACTCGATCTCGCCGAGTTCGATGCGCAGTCCGCGCAGCTTGACCTGATCGTCGCTGCGCCCGGAATACTCGATGACGAGTTCGCCCGCCGCGTCGGCGCGCCAGCGGACCACGTCGCCGGTGCGGTACATGCGGTCCCCGGGGTGGGCGCTGTCGGGGGCGGCGCTGTAGGGGTTCGCGACGAAACGTTCGGCGGTCAGCCCGGGGCGATCGAGGTAGCCGCGCGAGAGGGCCAGGCCGGTCACGTAGAGCTCGCCGGCGACACCGACGGGCACCGGCCGCAGCCGCGCGTCGAGGACGAGCAGACCCAGCCCGGCGAGCGGTCCGCCCAGGCGCACCGGGGAACCCGCGGCCATCGGCCGGGACAGGGTGACCCCGATCGTGGTCTCGGTGGGGCCGTACAGGTTGTGGATCCGGGTGTGGGGTGACCACTCGTCGACGATGGCCGCGGGCACCGCTTCACCGCCGGCCATGACGGCCGTCAGATCCGGAAGGCCGGCGGGGATCAGGGTGGCGAGCACGGTCGGCGTCAGGAAGGTATGCGTGATCGCCTGCGTCCGCAGGAAGGCCTGCAGTTCGGGGCCGCCGGCCGCGTCGGTGGGCCGGTACACCAGGCGCCCGCCGGTCGCGGTGGCGAGCAGGTATTCGAGCACGGACGCGTCGAAACTCGGTGAGGCGAAGCCGAGTACGTGCGGTGGCCGCGCCGGATCGACGCCGAGCCTGCGGGTTTCCTCGGCCGCGAAGTTCGCCAGGCCGCGGTGGCTGACGGCGACTCCCTTGGGCCGGCCGGTGGAGCCGGAGGTGTAGATGACGTAGGCCACGTTGTCGGGGCGCACGGCACGGTGGGGTTCGGCGGGGGGACGTTCGGCGGGGCGCACCGGATCCGCGGGCCGCTCGGCGATCTCGGCGGCGACCTCGGCCGCGTCGAGGCGGATCCAGTCGAACTCGTCGCCGGGCAGGTGACCGGTCCGGGTGACGGTCAGTCCCAGGATCGCGCCGGAGTCCTCGATCATGTCGGCCACCCGCGCCGCCGGGTAGTCGGGATCGACGGGCACGTAGCCGCCGCCGGTCTTGGCGACCGCCCAGATCGCCGTGAGCAACTCCACCGACCGACCAATGGCCAGCGCCACCAACGATTCGGCGCCGATGCCGCGCTCGATGAGCCAGCGGGCGAGGCGGTTGGCGCGGGCGTCGAGCTCGGCGTAGGTGGCCTCGGCGCCGGTGGCGTCGCGCACGGCGAGCCGCTCCGGCCAGCGGCGGGCCGCCTCCTCGAACAGGTCGGCGAGCAGCACCGGTGCGGTGCCTGCCCCACCGGAGACCGGTGTCAGCGCGCGGTGTTCGGCGTCGTCGAGCAGGGCGGCGTCGGCGACGGTGACGTCGGGGTGCGCGGTGACGTCGGCGAGCAGCCGGGTGAATCGCTGCGCCATCGACGCCGCGGTCGACTTCTCGAACAGGTCGGTCGCGTAGACGAGGGATCCGCGCCAGTCCCGGCCCGGCCGGTCGGTGGCGACGCTGACCAGCAGGTCGACCTTGGCCGACGGCTCCCCCGGATCGACGGCGGTCACCGCGAGCCCGGCACCGGGTGCGGTGTCCGGGAGCACGGCTGCCGCGATATCAGCAGCCCCGATCTCGGCAGCCCGGTCGGCGGCCGACTGGTCGACGGCCAGCAGTACCTGGGTCAGCGGGGCGAAGGCGTCCGAGCGCACCGGATTGAGGTGATCGACCAGGTGCTCGAACGGGATGTCGGCGTGGGTGAAGGCCGCGAGGTCGACGGCGCGGACCGCGTCGAGGAACTCGGCGAAACCGAGGTCCGGACGCACCGCGGTGCGCAGCACCAGGGTGTTGACGAACATGCCGACGAGCGCGTCGAGTTCGGTCCGGCCGCGCCCGGCGATCGGGGTGCCGATGGCGATGTCGTCGGTGCCGGCCAGTCGGGCCAACAGGGCGGCGAGCCCGGCGTGCAGCACCATGAACTCGGTGACGCCGTGGGCCTGGGCCAGATCCCGGACGGCCTGGGCGGTCGCCGCGGGGATCGCGAACTCGATCGCGGCGCCGCGCAGGGAGGCCGTCGACGGGCGCGGACGGTCGGTGGGCAGCTCCAGTACCTCCGGCAGTCCCGCGAGGTGGTCGCTCCAGTAGCGCAGTTGCGCGCCGACCGGGGACTGCGGATCGTCCGGGTGGCCGAGTTCCCGGTGCTGCCACAGGGCGACGTCGGCGAACTGGACCGGCAGCGGCGGCCAGGCCGGGGCGTCGCCGCGGGCGCGGGCGAGGTAGGCGGTGATGAGGTCGCGGGCGAGGATCGGTGCGGATTCGCCGTCGGCGGCGATGTGGTGGGTGACGAGGATCAGCAGGTGCTCGTCGGCGGCGAGCCGGGCGATGCGTCCGCGCAGCGGGAGGTCGGTGGTGACGTCGAATCCTCGTCCGACGAGCGCCAAAGCCGCCGAACGGTCATCGGTGTGCGCCCAATCAAGCTGCGCGACAGCGGTTTCGGTATCCAGGATGCACTGTTCCGGGCGGCCGTCGACGGCCGGGTAGACGGTGCGCAGCACCTCGTGGCGGCCGATCACGTCGGTCACGGCGGCATGCAGGGCATCGACGTCCAGCGGACCGGTCAACCGCAGGGCCACCGGGATGTTGTACGACGGGGACGCGGTGTCGTACTGGTTGATGAACCACATCCGCTGCTGCGCGAAGGACAACGGCAGGTGCGCCGGGCGCGGACCGGGGCGGATCGGGGCACGTCGGCTCCCGGCACCCGGGACCAGGGCCTCGGCGAGGTCGCGGGCGGTCGGCGCGTCGAAGAGGGCCCGCACGGCGACCTCGGTGTCCAGTGCATCCGACAGCCGGGCGGCGACGCGCGTCGCCGACAGCGAGTTGCCGCCGAGATCGAAGAAGCTGTCGGTGACCGACACCTCCTCGACGCCGAGGACCTCGGCGAATACGGCGGCGACGCGGCGTTCGGCGTCGGTGGCGGGAGCAACGAACTCGCCCTCGGTGAAGATCGGCTCGGGCAGTGCGCGCCGGTCCAGCTTG
>JASGFO010000064.1:0-17261 GCA_047605505.1 Gordonia sp. (in: high G+C Gram-positive bacteria)
AGCCCGCTGGCCCGGTGGACGCGCCGGTTCACCGCGGCCCGCAGTTCGTCGGGCGTGCCGACGATCCGGACGCCGTCACGGGCGCGGGTGATCGCGGTGTAGAGCAGTTCGCGAGTCAGCAGCGGCGAGTCGGCCGGCGGCAGCACCACCGTGACCGTGCCGAACTGGCTGCCCTGCGAGCGGTGGATCGTCATGGCGTACGCCCACATCGTCTCCGGCAGCCGGGCCGGTGAGATGACGACGGGCGAACTGTCCTCGGTGCGACGGAACGCCACCGCGAGCGGATCGACGTCGGTGTCGGCGTCGGTATCCTGCCGGATCACCACCCCGCAGTCGCCGTTGAACACGCGGCTGCGCGGCTCGTTGCGGCGGACCAGCACGGGCACGCCTGGCTCCCAGCGCGTCACCTGCGGGTCGACGGGCGGACGCCCGGACACCTCGGAGAGCCAGCCCGCGATCAGCGACAGCCAGCCACCGACGCCCCACGTCCCCTCGCGGTGCGCACACAGTACGCGGTGGGCGTCGAGGGCGTCGAGGGCGCCGCCGATGTCGCCGGTGCGGGCCGCGTGCCCGAGCCGGGTGCCCCAGGCCACGATGTCGGCCCGCACGCCCGGATCACCGAACTCGACGAGGTCGACGCCGCCATCTGCGCCGGCGCCGTCGGCAAGGAGCTCGAGGACGGCATCGGCGTCACCGGCGTTGACGGCGGCGGCCACCGCGGCGATGGGGCCGGGGTTGCGGTAGTTGTCGGTGAGGGTGACGATGCCGTCGGCGAGCCGGGGACGTTCGGCCGCGCCGATCCGCGCGGCGTCGGCGAGCACCGCGATCGGTCCGGGCAGCGGCGCACCCGACGGCTCGCGCTCGACCAGGTCGGCGAGCACGGCACCGGCCTCCACCGAGGCCAACTGATGCGGATCGCCGACGAGGATGAGGCGGGTGTCCGGGCGGATCGCGCGCAGCAGGTGACTCATCGCGGTCGCCGAGAGCATGGACGTCTCGTCGACGACGACCACGTCGTGCGGCAGCCGGTTTCCCGGGCCGTGCCGGGGCACCGACCCGGGCCGCCATTTGAGCAGACCGTTCACGGTGACGGCGTGCACGCCACGATCGGCGGTGCCGCGATCGCCGCCCGAACGGCGCGCGAGCCCATCGAGCGATGCCTGCAATTGCGCGACCGCCCGACCCGTCGGCGCGCACACCGCCACGTGCAGGCGTCCGTCGCCGATGCGGTTGAGCACGGCCAGGATGCGAGCCACGGTGTAGGTCTTGCCGGTGCCCGGGCCGCCGGTCAGGATCGCTGTGCGCCGGGTCGCGGCGATCACCGTGGCCAGGCGTTGCCGAGGCGCGGAATCCGGGCTGTCCGCGAAGGCCGCGTCGACAGCGGCGGACACCGCGTCGAGCGCGACGGCCGGGGTGTCGGCGGACCGCTGTTCCAGCACACCGCGGATGACCTGTTCCTGCTGGAAGTACTTGGCCAGGTACAGCAGCGGCCCGTCGTCGGAGTCCCGCAGCACCAGCGGGCGCAGGGGTCCGCCCGTGCTGCCGACGACGAGCGGGCACGTGCGGACCGCGGCAACGATCTCGTCGGTGCTCGGCAAACCCGCAGGCGGTGCCGCACCGGCGGGATCGCCACCGGCCGCATCATCGGTGCCGAGGGCGTCGAGATCGGTGAGCGCGAGGCACGTGGAACCGGCGCGGACCGCGCGGACCGCGAGCGTGACGGCGAGCGCGGCGACGTCGTCGACGGGCTCGCCGCACAGGCGGATCAGCCGGTCGGTGATCGCGATGTCGGAGTCCTCCACCGCGCCCGCCGCGCGGGCGGCGTCGAGCAGCGCGTTCATCGGGCTCCGCCCGCCAGCAGATCGGAGAGGGCGATCACCATCTCCGGTGGCATGTCCCATTCGAAGACACCGCAGCCGGGCGGTGTGGCGGGACCGATCATGCCGCGCACGAAGTGATACTGCACAGGGCCCAGATACGTGTCCGGGCGATAGGCCGCACCGCCGCGCCACCGCAGATAGCGGTGCAGCGCAACCGAATACAGCATCGCCTGGAGCGGGTAGTGCGACCGGATCATCTCGGCGGCCAGCGCGTCGGCGGAGAAGTCGCGGGCGTCGAGATCACCGGGCCGCAACCGGTTGGTCTTGTAGTCGACGATCACGAAGCGACCCGCGGGCGTCCGCAGGACCGAGTCGATACTGCCGGTGAGGAAGCCGCGCAGCCGCTGGGCCGGCAACCCCGCGAGTACATCGGCGTAGGGCAACAGCGGATCGTCTGGCCGCAGGTGGGCACGCATGACGGCGGCGATGCCCGACAGGTCGGAGCCGGCGGAGCAGTCCTTGCGCGTCTCGCCGGGGGCGCCGAGCGGCAGCTCGAAATCGAGTTCCGCCAGTCGATCGGCCGGTCCGATCCCCCACAGATCCCCGAAGCCGAGCGGTGTTGTCAGCACCGCGTCCAGCGCGGCGGCCAGGGCGTCGACGTCGATCCCCGCCGCGTACCGTCCCGCGCTGCGCTCACACAGCTCCCGGACATGCGCGGCGCGGTCGGGCGCCGAGGTGTCGACGTACTCGAGCACCTCGTGGACGAGTGTCCCGAAGGTGGCGCCGAACGGCATCCCGTTCATGAGCGACGCGGTGGGGCTCGACCGCACGTCGGCGGATCGGGAGTCGGGGGCGGCGATCGGGGGCGCCTCGTCGGTGGACTCGTCGTCGATGCCGGGTTCCTCGGGTTCGCTGCCGACGGCCGGTCCGTGCGCGGCGCCGGCGATGATCGCCGAGTACGACGTGCGGCGCCAGCCCCGGTCGATGCGGTCGGTGAACGTCGCGGCGGCGAGCGCCGGCGGGTCGGCGGTGGCCGCAGGCGGTGTCCAGCGCGGCGCCACCGGCCCGCCCGCCTCCTCGACGCTGATCGTGTCGGTTCCCGCGCCGAGCAGGCGCAGCCGGGACGCGCACGCGCCGGGATCAGGTACCGGTTCGCTCTCCGGCAGTGAGGTGCCGACGGCCATGTATCCGGGCGGATGACCGAACAGGACGCGGTGCAGCGCCGAGCCGGCCGTGCCGGTCGACGGCGCCCACCACAGCACCACCTGGCTCGCTGCCCGGGTCAACGCCACATACAGTTTCCGCAGCTCCTCACCGGAGTCCTCGGAGCTGCTGCGTCGCAACCGCTCGGCCCGGCCGGTGCCGGTGAGCCCGCCGACGTCGAGATACCGGTCGCCGGACTCGTCGTGGTAGCGGAAGGTCTGCGGCGTGGACGGCCGGGTCGCGTCCCAGCCGAAGGGGACGTAGACGATCGGGAACTGCAGGCCCTTGCTGGCGTGGACGGTCATGATCTGGACGACATGGGTGTCGCGGTCGAGTCGCCGGGTCTGTTCCTGCGAGCGCCGCCAATGGGAGACGTCGGCGATCCGTTCGGCCAGCCACTCCCGCACCGCCGAAAGCCCACAATCGGCTTCCACCGCATGGCGATTGCAGACGGTCGCGATCTGTGACAGGTCGGTGAGCAGGCGTTCGCCGTCGACGGTGCCGAGCACCCGCGCCGCCACCTGCCGCGTCGCCAGCACCCGCGCCGCCATCGCCGCGAACCCACCGTCGCCGAAGACCCTGGCCAGATCGGCCAGTTCGGCCGCGAGACCGGTGATCTCGGTGTCCCCGGCGGCCGCCAGCCGCTCGGGCGACCATCCGATGAGCGGGGTGAGTGCGGCGAGCCCGACGAGGTTCGTGACGGCCGGTTGCTCGATGGCGCGCAGCAGCCACAACCAGTGGCGCGCCGCCATCGTCGAGAAGACGCTCGCGCCCGCACCCACCACCGAGGCGATGCCGTGGGCGGCCAGCGCCTCCTGCAACGGTTCGATGGTCTTGTTCTTGGCGACGAGCACGGCAATGTCGCCGGGGTGGACGGGATGCCCGTCGACGGTGGCGTCCGAGGCCAGGAGCCGCGCGATGTCGGCTCCGACGTCGGCGTAGACGGCCGCACGCACGTCGGCGACGGCCGCGAACTCGCCCGCGGTGGTCTTGACGGGGAAATCGTCGTTGGCGAACCAGCGCACCCGCAGGGCGGGCGCCCCGCGCAGGCGGCTGCCGATGCGGGCCGCCCGGACGGGGCGGACGGTGATCTGCGGGTGCCCGAGGTTGGCGCCACCGTAGATCCGGTAGAGCGCGTCGACGAGGTCGGCGTCGGAGCGGTAGTTGGTGTCGAGGGCGCGCTGGTTGTCGGCGATGCGGACCGCGTCGAGGTAGCTGAGGACCTCGGCGCCGCGGAAGGCGTAGATCGACTGCTTGGGATCGCCGACGAGGACCAGCCGGCGATGGCCGTGGAAACAGCGACGCAGAATCTCCCACTGGAAGGGGTCGGTGTCCTGGAACTCGTCGACGAGGACGAGTTCGAAGCTGTCCCGGATGCGCCGGCAGGCATCGGGCCCGATCTGCTCGTCGGTGACGACGGCGTGCAGGATCGTCTGCAGGTCGTCGTAGGTCCGCAGCCGCGATATCTGCTTCAGATCGGTGACCAGCTCACGCACCTTGCGGGCGAACCCGACGCGGCGGGCGGCGACCGCGTCGTCGGCGGTCGCCGCGCCCGCCCCGTTCCCGAGGTCGGGGGCCAACGCCACGCCGGGATTGCGGACCGCCTCCTTCGCGATGGTCATCGCCTCGGTCAGGGTGAATGCCGGCCCGTCGGTGGCCCCGGCGAAACCCCACAGGTAGAGGTCGAGCGCGGTCTGCTCGACGAGGTCGTCGACGTCCTCGACGATCTCGCCGAAGAGCTCGCGCTCGCCGAGGAAGCCCAGCGCCTCGAGCATGCGGCTGCAGAATGTGTGCGTCGTGGCGATGGTCGACGCGTCGAAGTCCGACAGCGCCCGCACGAGCCGCTCGCGGGCGCGGTCCCGGTCGGCGGCTGGGGCCGCCAGCAGGAGTCCGGCGAGGACGTCGTCGCCGGGCCCGGTCCCGGTGTCGAGGGCCTCGGCCACCGAGGTCAGGCGCTCCCGCATGCGTTCGCGCAGCTCGGCCGTCGCCGACCGGCTGAACGTCACCAGCAACAGCTTGTCGATGGGCAGTCCGTCGGCGATCGCGCGGGCGGCGATCCCGACGATCGCGTAGGTCTTGCCGGTACCCGCACTGGCTTCGAGCGACGTCGTGCCGGGCGGCAGGGGCGCGGTCAGGTCGAAGGACTGTGGTTCGGACGACGCCGCGGCGGTCATCGGGTCTCCTCGTTCTCGATCAGCGGTCCCCACACCCGTCCGGCCAGGGCGCCGAAGAGCATCTCCCCAACCGGCAGCCCGATCCGTGCCCAGTCGCTGCCCGGCCCGACGGTGGCCGCGGTGATCTCGTCGAAGGTCACCGGCGCGGTGACATCGTTGCGGTAGACCAGTCCCAGGTAGGCGTTGGTCGTATCGCCATAGCGGCCGCCGAAGGCAAACGCGGCGTCACGCAGCGCCATCGCCGCCGACGAGCGCGTCCGGCGGGCGGCGTACCGGGCGCCCGCGTCGAGCGGCAGCGGGGCGACCGTGCGAAGACCGATGTCGTGGATCCGGACGAGATCGGCGAGGGCCGCGACGGGATCCGCAGGCGCCCGCAGACGTACCGTGGTCAGACCCGGATACCGGCCGGCGCGGCGGCCGACGACCGTCGCCGCCCGAATCGACGGCCCCGCGAGCAGCCCGACCTGTCCCGCGGCGGCGAGCGCGAGCAGCCGGATCCAGGCGTCGAGGCGTGCCCTGGCGCCGATCTTCGAATAGGTCGCCGCGATGACGGTGTCGCCGTAGACGTCGCCAACGCTGCCGTGGAGGCGGACCTCGGTACCGTCGTCGGCACCGGGGAGGTCCAGGACGAGGTCGCGGGTCTGTGCCGCGACCGACCCGCCGACAGCCTGTTCGCGCAGGTCGAGGGTGCGCCGGTGGACCTGGCCGACATCCTGTGCGATCCGCTGGAGCTCACGCCGTCCCAGTTCGCGGGGCGGCAGGGTGCCGCGCCGGCGTTCGGCCTCCAGACAATCCCGGGGATCGGCTCCGGCCAGCGCCCGCCGCAGCAGCCGGTCGCCGATCTTCCACTCGTCGAGCCCACCGAGGGCCACCGGGATCTGCTCGTCGTCGGCGATCTCCTCGTCGGGCAGCAGCGCCCCGAGTCGCTGCCGGACGAAGCCCTCGATCGGGTTGCGGAAGAAGGCGGTCAGTGCGCCGAGCTCGACGTCACCCGGGTCGTCGGGGTGGGCGTCGGCGACCACGACATCGGCGATGCGGGAGACCGGCCGGGCCGCGCCGCGCAGTGCGCGGGCACCCGCGAGCAGCCCGGTGTCGTGGCCGAACGGCCCGGTGATCCCGGGAAAGGCCCCGGCCTCGAAGTTGCGGGCGTCGAAACCGTGCAGGGTGTGGCCGATCACGATGTCGGTGGCGGCCCGACCGGTGAGCGTGGCGACGGTGTCGATGAGCCCGCCGACGACGACGGCCGGCGGCACCCGGTGACCGGTGACCGGGTCGGCGCCGGTGTAGAACACGAGCAGATGATCGTGTGCGGCACCGATGGCGTCGAGGAACAGCTGGCGGTCCTCGTCGCGTGGATTGCGCTCGCCGAGCAGCGGGACCCGGCCCAGGACGTCGTCGCCGTCGACGCGCAGCGCCCGCGGGAAGGAGTCGGCGTCAAGGCCGAGCAGCGCGATCACCCGATGCGGGACCGACCGCATCGGCACCAGCGTGCACACCGTCAGCTCGCCGGTCCGGAAGTTCGCGCGGGTGGGCCGGCCGGCAATCATGGTCGAGACGAGATCCCGGATGTCGGCGAGCCGGAGGAGGCGGTCGGCGTCGGCGCCGACGGTCAGGGCCTCGGTGAGCAGACGCACCGTCTGCGCGGTCTGCCATTCCTCGCCCGGGCCGGTCGCGGTGAGCTCGTCGACGATCCCGACGAGCAGATCGGCCCACTGCGCCGCCGGGGCGGCCCCGGTCATCCGCGCCAGCAGCCCGCGGAGGCGTTCGACGAAATCGATGAGCCGGCCGGCCAACCCGATCTGGGTGCTCTCGATGCCTTCGATCGGCAGGGCCTCACCGAGCCACTGCCCGTCCTCCTCGTCGGCGACGACGCCGAGCGCGATGCGGTCGAGTCCGAGACCGACGGTGCCGTCGGTCATCCCGGCCAGGTGAAAGCGGGCCCGCTGGGTGTCGTCGATGCCCCAGCGGATGCCGGCGCGCGCACACCATTCGGGGACGCGTTCGAGATCCTCGTCGGTCATCGCGAAGCGGTACGCGACCGGCGGTGCGGCAAGCAGATCGGCCAGCTGGGAGGCGGTGACCCGGCCGACGCCGAGTTCGACGACGGTCGCGACCACGTCGAGGACCGGGTTGGCGTGGCGGAGTCCGCGGTCGGCCAGCCGTACCCGCAACGCTGCGGCCGGATGATCGAGGTCGGCCTGGCCGAAGGCCCCGCGGATCAGCGGTGCGAACGTCTCCACGTCCGGGCACAGCACGATCACGTCCCGCGGCTGCAACGTCGGGTCGGCGTCGAACAGGTGCAGCAGCCGATCGCGCAGCGCCTCCACCTGCCGTTCGGGCCCGTGGCAGGCGTGGATCTCCACCGAGGGGTCGGCGGTCACCGGCGCGGCCGGCGGTGTCGGCGCGGCCGGCGGTGTCGGCGCGACGTCGTCACGGATCCCGGCCTGGACCTGCGCCAGAATCGTCGACGGAGGGTCGTCACCCGACCGATGGTGGATGTCACGGTCGACGTCGGCACCGAAGGTCACCTGCAGTTCGGCGATGTCGCGGGACAGCCCCGCCAACAGCGGGTTGCGCAACACCGGCGGGGTCCACGACGCCCGCCGGGCGTCGGTCGGGCGGCCGGCCGCGGCGAGGGTGTCCCACAGCGCGGGTGACGGATGCGGGATGAACAGGTGGACGTCGCGGTGGGCGGCGAGAGCGGTCGCGACCTGCCGGAACGACTCGGTGATCCGGGTGGGCCCGAAGACCGACAGCCGCGCGGGCAGAGCAACGGCGTCGGCGTCGGCGCGCAGCTGCCGGCAGACCTCGTCGAGGTGCTCGACCGGATGGCCGACGCCGATGCGGGTGCGCACCTCCCGCCAGAACTGTGGCTGCCAGGCCATGTCGCCGGGCAGGTCGGCACCGCTGCCGTCGTCGCCACCACCGGCTGCCCAGCCGGCGAGCATCCCCGGCCGCTGGCGGGCGTAGCGCTCGAACAGATCGGCCAGATGCCGTGCCGTGGCGAACCGCCTCCCGGCCCGCAGCGCATCGCCGGGCCGAGTCCCGCCGACGCCGAGGTGCCGCGCCAGCACCTTCAGCGCCGGATCGGGGTGCGCGGGATCGCCGACGAGATCGTCGAGGACCGCCAGCACCGGCCACACCAGGGAATCGGTGGCCCAGGCGTCGGTGACGGTCGCATCGGCGCCCAGCACCTCGGTGATCACCGCGTCGGTGAGGGCCGCGGGCGAGGAAAGGTCGATGTTCGCGGCGATGCCGTCACCGCCGAGATCACCGGTGCCCAGCCGCACCGCGAGGTGCTGCTGGAGCCAGCGTTCGATGCCCCGCGCGGGCACCGCAACGATCTCGGTGGCCATCGGATCGGTCAGCGGGTCGACGAGGACGTCGCCCAGCGCGTCGGCGAGGACATCGGCCCGCTCGGCGCGGTGCAGCCAGAGCATCGGGCGATCACACCGGCCGAGGCCCGGGCAGATCCGCCTGCCCGGCCGCGAGGATCGCGCGCACGCCGTCGGGGATCGGCATCGGCCGGCCGGTCGCCGGATCGACCACGACGAGAACCGTCCGCGCGACCGCGGCGAGGACACCGTCGGCCGATTCGAGGATCGCCCCGATGGTGTAGGACGTCGCGCCGAGGCGGCTGATCGCGAGTGTGAGCCGGACCGGCTCGGTCGAGTAGTGCAGCGGCGCCCGGAACTCGATGTCCTGACGGACCACCACCACCGACGGTTGCCCGCCGCCGTCACCGGGGAACCACCGGGTGAACGCGCGGACCCGACCCTCCTCCAGGATCCGCGCGAACTGCACGTTGTTGATGTGCCCGTTGATGTCCATGTCGCCCCAGCGCAGCGCGATCTCGATCTCGAGTGGGCCGGTCGGCGGGGATCCCGCAGCGGCGGATTCGGCAGTCACGTCTGGTCACCTTAGCGAGACCACGCGGTGGTCGCGATCGGCCACGCACCGCGTGTGCGGTCAGACAATCGACCCGGCGACACACCCCCGAAGGATCCACACATCGGCAGGTGCCGTCCGTACACTGCGGGGAATGGAGGTGCCGGCCGGCCGTCGCGGTGCCGGCGACTGTCGGGAGAACGCGGTCGAGAGAACACGGACGCCGGGCGAACACACCCCGGGAGATCGAGGCAGGAACAGCGGGGAGATGCACGGGTGAACGTCGAGACGAGGCGAATGCAGCTTCGGCCCGTGGACCGGCGCGACATCGACGATCTCGTCGGTCTCGACGCCGATCCCGCCGTCATGCGATTCGTCAACGGCGGGCAGGCCACGCCGCGCACCACCGTCGAGGACTGGGTGCTGCCCCGCGCGCTGACCGAGTTCGCCGCCGGCCACGGCGGTATGTGGGTGGCCGTCGACCAGCGCTACGGCGCCTTCCTCGGCTGGCTGTGGCTGCGCGCACCCCGTCACAGCAATCGCCCCGAACTCGAGCTCAGCTACCGTCTGCGCCGCGAGTACTGGGGCCGCGGTCTGGCCACCGAGGCCGCCCGGGCCGCACTGGGCCTGGCCTTCGACGAATTTGCCGCCGGTCGCGTCTTCGCCAGCACCATGGCCACCCACATCTCCTCGCGTCGGGTGATGGAGAAGCTCGGGATGCGGATCTGCTCGATCCACCTCTCCGGGGGCGAGCCCGGTGCCGCGATCAGCGAGGTCGAGTACGAGGTGCTGCGCGCGGACTGGCACAGTCCCGCGCCGCACCGCACAATCGTGGCCGCGGACGCCCACGGGCTGACCGCCTGACCGCCGACGGCGCGTCTCGTCGCGACCGAATCCGCATCGGCGGCTACCGTTAGGACGACACGGCCCAGGGGTGCGTTGCGCATGCACCTCCACGACACCACAAGGAGACGTCCCCGGATGAGCAGCCCCACCTCGTCGACACCCGCCACGGCGCGCCCACATGTCGTCATCATCGGTTCCGGATTCGGTGGGCTGTTCGCAGCCCAGCGCCTCCGCAAGGCCGATGTCGACATCACGCTCATCGCCAAGACCACCCACCACCTGTTCCAGCCGATGCTCTACCAGGTGGCCACCGGCATCGTCGCCGAGGGCGAGATCGCCCCGGCCACCCGCGTCATCCTGCGGGACCAGAAGAACGTGCAGGTGCTGATGGGCGACGTCTTCGAGATCAATCTGGGCGCCCAAACCGTCACCTCGCGCCTGCTCGAGCGGGTCACCGTCACGCCGTACGACAAGCTGATCGTCGCGGCGGGCGCCGACCAGTCCTACTTCGGCAACGACCACTTCGCCGAGTACGCCCCCGGCATGAAGACGATCGACCACGCTCTCGAACTACGCGGCCGGATCCTCGGCGCATTCGAGCAGGCCGAGCTGTCCAACGACCCGGCCGAACGCGCCAAGCTGCTGACGTTCGTGGTGGTCGGCGCCGGACCGACCGGTGTCGAGCTCGCCGGCCAGATCGCCGAGATGAGCGACAAGACCCTCAAGGGCACCTTCCGCAACATCGATCCCACCCAGGCCCGGGTGATCCTGCTCGACGCGGCACCGGCGGTCCTGCCGCCGTTCGGTGCGAAGCTGGGCGCCAAGGCCGCCAAGCGGCTCGAGAAGCTCGGCGTTGAGATCCAGTTGAACGCGATGGTCGTCGACCTCGACTACGACGGCCTCCTCGTCAAGGAGAAGGACGGTACCACCCGGCGCATCGAGTCGCAGTGCAAGGTATGGTCGGCGGGCGTGCAGGGGAACCCGCTGGGCAAGCAACTCGCCGAACAGTCCGGTGTCGAGCTCGACCGCGCGGGCCGCGTCAAGGTCGAGCCCGACCTTTCCCTGCCCGGCCATCCCGACGTCTTCGTCGTCGGCGACATGATGTTTGTGCCCGGGGTACCCGGCGTCGCGCAGGGCGCCATCCAGGGTGGCCGGTATGCCGCCGACGCGATCAAGGCCGAGCTCACCGGCCAGACCCCCGACCAGCGCAAGCCGTTCAGCTACTACGACAAGGGGTCGATGGCCACGATCTCCCGGTTCAGCGCCGTCATGCAGGTGCCGATCCCGGGGACCAAGAAGGTCTTCGAGACCGAGGGCTACTTCGCGTGGCTGGGGTGGCTTGCGCTGCACCTGGTGTATCTGGTCGGCTTCCGCAACCGCGTGAACACGCTGCTCAACTGGTTCTTCTCGTTCACCACACGGGGTCGTACCCAGCTGGCGGTCACCGAGCAGCAGGTGTACGCGCGCACCGCGCTCGGACATCTGTCGGAGTTGGAGAAGCAGGTGGCCCCCGCAGCGGCCGAGGCCCCCGCGGCCGAGGCCGAACTCGAGTCTGCCGAGGAGAAGCCGGCCAGTTGACTGTCGTGGTCTCCCACGGGGGACGGTGGGAGACCACGCCGATGCCCACCGCTCGCCGGCCGGACGTCAGGACGTCTGGGCGGCGAGCGTGGCCACGTCCAGCGCGTCGCAGAACGCGCCCGCCTGGGTGACTGTCGGGGCCAATGCTGTGGTCAACGTGGCATCACCGGCCAACGCCAGGCGGGCCGCGTATCGCTGCGGGTCGACGGCGCCGGCGCGGGCGTCGGGATAGCGGAACACCGTGGCCAGCGCCCGCAGCCCGAGGGGGTGCACCGTCGAGCCCGGTCCCAGCGCGACGCGGTGCCGCAGCAACGGCCGTGCGCCCGCGGGGACGGCCGGGTCGGCGGTGTCGACGCGGAGGGCACCGGACCATCGGCCCCGGTCGTCGTCGGGGAAACCCGGCGCATAGCGGCCGATCTGGGCGTATTCGTGCAGGTCGAGCGTCGCGTCCGGGTGCAGATCGACGGTGACCTCGCTGTGGTGGTCGGCGCCACCGGCGACGACGGTCGGTTGCGCATCCACTCGCAACCGCCCACCCGCACCTACGTCGATGTGCCAGCGGGCGGTCGACCCGGTGACCTCGCGCCCGGGCAGCGCGATCATCGCGGCCACCGACCCCAGATCCAGCGCGGCACCCGCACCTACCCGCACGACGATGTCGATGTCGTCACCGCCGAGCGGTGTGGTCGCGTTGCCGACCAGATGCGCCGCGGTCCGGCCGGTCTGCCGGACCACGATCGCGCCGGTCGCGGCGAACCGCACCGACCGGCCCGCCTCGGCGATGATCTCCACCTCGGTACGCACCGACTGCTGTTCCCCGCCTCAGACCGTCACGTCCTGCGCGAGCTGGGCACGCACCCAGCTCAGGACGTCGGTGGCCGCCGGATCCTCGGTGAGCGAGATCATCGCGGTCGGCCGGTCCTCGCGGACCCGGGCGGCGTCGCGGCGCATGACCTCGAGGTCGGCGCCGACCCGTTCGGCGAGATCGGTCTTGTTGATGACCAGCAGATCGGAGAAGGTGACACCCGGACCGCCCTTGCGGGGTACCTTGTCGCCGCCGGCGACATCGATGACGAAAATCTGGGCGTCGATCAGGCCGGTCGAGAAGGTGGCGGTGAGATTGTCACCGCCGGATTCGACGAGGATCAGGTCCAGCGGCGGGTTCGCCGCGACCAGATCGTCGATGGCATCCAGATTCGCGGTGATGTCGTCGCGGATGGCGGTGTGCGGGCAGCCACCGGTCTGGACCGCGGTGATCCGCTCATCCGGCAGGACCGCGTTGCGGCGCAGGAAGTCGGCGTCCTCGGTGGTGTAGATGTCGTTGGTCAGAACCGCCACTGACAGTTCGTCCCGCAACTGCCGGCACAGTGCCGCGACCAGGGCGGTTTTCCCCGAGCCGACGGGGCCGCCGACGCCGATGCGCAGCGCCTCACCGGGCTCGCGGTGACGCCGGGGGCGGTCATGGTCGTGGCTGTGGGGTTGGCCGTCGATGAGATGCGGTGGCATGGTCGGCGCCTTTCTGGATGGCCGTTCGGGTCGCTTGTTCGGGGGCGGTGGTCGGGGGGCGCTGTTCAGGACATGAACAGGGGCATGGGACGACGTTCGTGCCGTTCGGCGAAGACGTCGAGAAGTGGATCGGAGAGGTCGGCGAGCCCGACGGCGGCCTCGGCCGCCACCTGCTCACACGCCGGGGTGAGGTCGGCGATCATCAGCGCGACATCGGCCGGGTCGAGCGCGAGCAGGCGTTGGCCTGCCGTCGCCGACCCCGACACCGTCGTGTAGACGAGGATCAGCGCGGTGTGAAACCCCGACAGCCCACTCGCCCGGCCGACCGCACCGCTGATCACCGGCAGATGCGTGGTCGGTGTGTGCGCCGACCAGTCGGCGTCAGGCCACATCCGCCGGGCCAGCCGCAGCATGCCGCGGCCCTGCGCGAGCGATGCCTTCCGCGCGGCCGCCGACGGGGTCCGGGCATCGGTCTCGACCTGCGCGGTCGCGTCGTCGAGGGTGCCGTCGGCGACGGCCGCCGCGATCGATGCGCTGACCAGGCCGCTCGTGGTGAGCCGGCGGCGCAGAAACGCCGCGAGATCGGCGGCGGTCCGGATGAAGCCGTCGCCGATCGCCTGCTCGACGCCGCCGGAATGCACATGACCGCCCACCGGCAACCGCGAGTCGGCGAGCGTCAGCATCATCGCCAGCGGCGCAGGCACCCGGGCGCCGGTGGTCATCTCCGCCACTAGAAGAGGAAATAGCGCTGGGCCATCGGCAGTTCGGTGACCGGGTCGGCGTCCCACACCTCGCCGTCGACGCGGACGGTGAAGCTGTCCGGATCCACCTCGATCGTGGGGGTGGCGTCGTTGCGCGGCATGTCGGCCTTGCCGATAGAGCGGGTGTTGCGGACCGGGGCGAGACGCCGGCGGAGTCCGATCCGCTCGGCGAGATCATCGTCGCAGCCCGGCGCGACGAAGCTGATCGACGTGTCGGCCGCCACCGCGGGCGCCGCCCCGAACATCGGGCGCGGCAGGACGGGTTGCGGGGTCGGGATGGAGGCATTGGCGTCGCCCATCTGCGCCCACGCGATGGCCCCGCCCTTGATGACCAGCTCGGGTTTGACCCCGAAGAACGCGGGATCCCAGAGCACGAGGTCGGCGAGCTTGCCAACCTCGACCGAGCCGATCTCCTCGTCGAAGCCGTGGGCGACGGCCGGGCAGATCGTGTACTTGGCGACATAGCGCTGGGCGCGGTTGTTGTCGGCGCGGCCGTCACCGGCGAGCGCTCCACGCTTGCGCTTCATCACGTGCGCGGTCTGCCAGGTTCGCAGGACCACCTCACCGATACGGCCCATCGCCTGCGCGTCGGAGCCGATCATCGAGATGGCGCCGAGGTCATGCAGCAGGTCTTCGGCGGCGATCGTCGACGGCCGGATCCGGCTTTCGGCGAAGGCCAGGTCCTCGGGCACCGTCGGGTTGAGGTGATGGCACACCATCAGCATGTCGAGGTGCTCGTCGAGGGTGTTGACGGTGTGCGGCCGGGTCGGGTTGGTCGAACTCGGCAGCACGTTCGGCGCGGCCGCGACGGTGATGATGTCGGGTGCGTGCCCGCCGCCCGCGCCTTCGGTGTGGTAGGCGTGGATGCTCCGGCCGGCGATCGCGCCGAGTGTCGACTCGACGAAGCCGGCCTCGTTGAGGGTGTCCGAGTGCAGCGCGACCTGGACGCCGGTCTCGTCGGCCACACGCAGGCAGGCGTCGATCGCGGCGGGGGTGCTCCCCCAGTCCTCGTGCAGCTTGAAGCCCGACGCGCCGGCCCGCACCTGCTCGTGCATGGCCTCGGCGCTGACGGTGTTGCCCTTGCCGAGCAGCGCGATGTTCATCGGCCAGCCGTCGGTGGCCGCCAGGATCGACGACAGGTGCCACGCGCCCGGGGTGACCGTGGTGGCCTTGGAGCCCTCGGCGGGCCCGGTGCCGCCGCCGATCAGCGTGGTGATGCCGTTGCCCAGGGCCTCGTCCATGATCTGCGGGCAAATGAAGTGGACGTGGCAGTCGATGCCGCCCGCGGTCAGGATCTTGCCGTTGCCTGCGATGATCTCGGTCGACGGCCCGATGACGAGATCGGGGTGGACCCCGCTCATGGTGTCGGGGTTGCCGGCCTTGCCCAGGGCGACGATCCGGCCGTCGCGGAGACCCACGTCGGCCTTGATGATGCCCCAGTGGTCGAGGATCACCACGCCGGTGATGACGGTGTCGGGGGCGCCGTCGGCGCGGGTGGCACGCGCCTGCCCCATCGATTCACGGATCACCTTGCCGCCGCCGAAGACGGCCTCCTCGCCGGCGAGGCCGGGACCACCGCTGCGGTCCTCGGTGACCTCGACGAGTAGATCGGTGTCGGCGAGCCGGATGAGGTCACCGGTGGTGGGGCCGAACAGTTGCGCGTACCGGTCGCGTCCCAGCGTGCTCATCGGTCGATCCTTCCGGGGGCGTCGAGCGAGATGCCGTGCACCTCGCGGGTGCCGCCGAGCGGCACCACGGTCACGGTCATCTCGATACCCGGCTCAAATCGGACCGCGGTGCCCGCCGGGATGTCGAGGCGGCGGCCCGCCGCGGCGTCGCGGTCGAAGTCCAGGGCGGCATTGGCCTGGGGGAAGTGCACGTGGCTGCCGACCTGGACGGGCCGGTCGCCGGTGTTGATGACGGTGAGGGTCACGGCATCGGCGCCCTCGTTGAGCTCGATGGTGCCCGCGGCCGCGATCACCTCGCCGGGATGGTGCTGCGCGGTGTCCCCGGTGGCCGTCTCCCCGGCAGGGCTGTCGATGGGGTGGTGGACGGTGACGAGCTTGGTGCCGTCCGGGAACGTGGCCTCCACCTGGACGTCGTGGAGCATCGCCGGCACGCCGGCGAGGACGTCGTCGGGGCCGAGCACCTCGCGGCCGCTCGACATCAGCTCCGCCACCGATCGGCCGTCCCTTGCCCCTTCCAGGACATGGTCGGTGATGATGGCCACGGCCTCGGGCTGGTTGAGCTTGAGCCCACGCGCCTGCCTGCGTCGGGCCAACTCGGCAGCGTACGAGATCAGCAATCGTTCTTGCTCATGCGGCGACAGACGCACAGACACTCCTTGTCTTCTCAGAAGTGGGTTCGGCCCACGCTGATCCCGTCATCGTGCCACGGCTGGCCGACATTGGCGCGCCGAGCGTGCCGCCGCTCAATCGTCGGTGAGCGCTCCCCCGGTCGAGCGGAGTTCCTCGAGACGTGCGGCGGTGACCAGGGGGCCGACGGCGGTCACCTCCTCGGCGGTGAAGGCACCGGCCGCCAGTCCCCGGCGGATCACCAGGGCCAGCGACATCGCGGTGGCGGGCTCGTCGACGACATCGCCGGACCGGCGTTCGAAGTACGTCTGCAGGCGTGCGGCGGCCGCAGGCATCGCCGACCGGAAGAACCCGGTGACCGCGAGCCAGCGGGTCACCAGGTGGCCCGGGTGCATGTCCCAGCCCTGGTAGATGCCGCGTTCGAGGGAGCGGACGACGAGGCGGTGATGACGGCGCAGTGCCGCGGCGATCTGCTCCGGACTGCCCGACGGCATCACCTGCGTGGAACCGTCGCTGACCCAGACCCCGGTCTGCGCCGCGGCCGCGAGCATCACGGCCTTGGCGTGATCGGCGACGGGATGGTCGAGGGATTGTTGCGCGGACACGATGCCGCACGCCGCGCTGTAGTCGTAGGTGCCGTAGTGCAGTGCCGTGACGCGAGGAGCGCCGCGATGGATGGCCTCGGCGACGGTCGCGCGGCCGTCCGGCCCCAGCACCGCCTGCGGGATCTCGACCTGCAGTTCCACCTTGATGGTGTTCTCGGGAACGCCGTGGACGCGTTCGAGCTCGGTGCAGATCACCCCGATCGCGTCGACCTGGCGGGCATCACGCAACTTGGGCAGCGTGATGACGAAGCCGTCGGGGACGCCGCCCGCGGCGTCGAGGACGAGTTCGAGGGTGCGCAGCCCGCGTCGTCGTTCGACCGCGCCGAGGCCTTTGGCCCGCACTCCCGCGACCCGTGGCGCGTACGGTCGCTGCGCGACCCACGTTGCGAGGGTCTGCCCGGCCCGGCGTGCGTCGGCATCCTCGCGGTCGTCGCCGCGCCAGCCGTAGCCGTCCTCGAGGTCGATCCGCAGATCCTCGATCGGATTCCGGGTGAGACGTTCCCTTACGAGGGCCCGGCGTGCGTCGGCATCCTCGCGGTCGTCGCCGCGCCAGCCGTAGCCGTCC
>JASGFO010000065.1:0-17116 GCA_047605505.1 Gordonia sp. (in: high G+C Gram-positive bacteria)
GCGGCAGCAAACCAGCCCGATCCGACCATCCCGGCCACCGAGACCGCGGTGAACAGCCACACAGTCCATTCCATCTGATCTGGTCCTTTCAAGGAACTCTTGAATCTCCACCGGTGTCTCACCCGGCGAGGTAGGTGTAGACGGTCGGCGTCGAGGGACGGTTTGCGGCCGGTGTACTTGCCGGCCGCTTTCGCCGCAGCGATACCTTCGGCCCGGCGTTCACGGATTACGGACAGCTCGAACTCGGCAACAGCGCCCAACATGGTCAACAGCATGCGGTTCATCGGGTTGTCGTCGCCGGTGAACGTCAGACGTTCCCTCACAAACTCGACGCGTACGCCGCGGCCGACGAAATCGGCGACCATGCCCCGCAGATCGTCGACGTTGTGGGCGAGCCGGTCCATGCTGTGCACGAGGACGGTGTCGCCGTCGCGGACGTAGCCGATCATCTCGGCCAGTGCGGGACGTGCGGTCGCTGGCCTTGTCCACGAACAGGCGGTCAACGATGATGCCCGACCGACGTCTCGTCGGCGTCGATGATCGGCGGCGTGCACCGCCCACGCCAACGCCGCCGTCGCGGGGTGAGGATCACGGGCAGCCACCGCCACCCGCTGTCGGCGAGGTGGAGCCGTCGCCGGACGGCCCGGACCCGAACCCGCCCGCGCTGTTCGATTTTTCCCGCTACAGCTTCGACGAGCTGTTCAATTTGGCGATGGATGCGCACTCGCGTGATGACCGCTCCGGGTTGTTTGAGGCGGCGCAGGCGGAGTTGGATCGCCGGTTGGCTGCGGGGGAGGTCGCGGGCGGGAACCGGCGGCGCGGGAAGGTACGCATGAACAATGTGGCGCGGGTGGTACTCGATCCCGGCATGGACGAGGTGTACAACAATCGTCATGTCCGGACCGGGATTGTCGACGGGGTCGCCATCGAGACTGTCGCGGGAATCAACCCGGACGGTAGTGAGCGTTTCTCTCGCGCGGTGCCGTTGAGCGGCGACGGGGTGGTTCACAACGATCCGTCAACGGGCCCCGACTTGTCGGCCCAATCACCCGCCAGCGGGCGCGGTACGGCGTATGATGCGCCGTGTGTACACGCGGACCTTCAACGTCACTGAGCAGGATCAACTGCTCGACGAGTTGTACGATGCCGTCGTGGACTCGGTGGCGATCTCCTACGAAGGCCAGTGGCCCGAGATCTTGCGCGACATGGACCCCCGGGATGCTCTGTGGTGGTTGATGGCCGAGGTCGTGAAGTCTGGTCAGCGCGTGCCGCCTGAACTGGCCAAGCGGGTCGTTGCCGTGCTTCCCGACTTCGCGGAGTTCCTGGAAGACGCACCCGGCAACCACGGTTCGATGCACTCATCGTCCGCCGTCTGACCGACTCTCTTGGAAGGTTAGCCAGCGGCCTGGCAGCCCGGCCCGAACCCGGACGCGCCCATCACGGGTGTGGGGATCGACACCTCAACCTTCCGCCAGGGGTCGGATGTGAAATCCGAACCCGCTGACAGCGACCGCCCTGAACACAGCAGGGTGGTCGCTGTCGTTTACGGGAACGTCGCCGACGGTGTGCTGGACTTGCCGGGGCCGTCGAAACCGCCACAGGCCGCGGCGTATCCGCAATCGATGATTCCGTGCTCCCCCACGCCACGGGGCGCGCCGTAGGTGTGCATCTGACTGTGGCAGTTGACGAGCTGGAACCGGCGCTTCGCGGGGTAGTCGATCGCGACCGTTGCGCCCGTGACGCTCACGGTTGAGTGCGGTCATCGCCGTCGCGATCGGTCGGCGCCGAACAAGATCACACACGAGCTGCAGGTACCGGACTCGCTGTCACCGATGATCACCCGCCGGAACAGGTCGGCCGCCTCTGCACGGGCAACGCCGGCCTTGCTTCGTGGACGCCCATGATCAGCACCCCCGATGGTGTCCGATCAACGCCCTCGTCGGCGTCGATGATCGGTGAGTGCACGTCCGGCACCACGCCGTCGAACACCCGATTGTCGCAGCGACCTTGGTGCTACTCGACCCATCAGCGCACGCCAGCACGATCGATGGACTTCCAGATCCGCCCGATAGCCCATGCCGCCGCCCTTCCATGACGTTCGTCACGGCCGAGTCAACGGACAAAACGAAGGACCACCAGCGCGACGCGCCGGTGGTCCCACAACTGGCACTCCAAGTGGTCCCATCCCCCTGGCAAAAATCAGCTCACAGTGGTCCCTTCACCATGGCAAATGACAGGGGCTGCTTGAGCCACGCCAGCCCTCTCACTGCGGTGACGGCACCAGCGTGTGAGATCTCATCCTGGCCGGCTGCGCAGCCGACCAACGCGGGCGGCGTGCACGCACGCCGACGGCCCGGGTAACTCCGTCGACTGCCCATCAGATCGGCCGATGTGGCTTCCGTCGAGCGAGCCGACGCACCGCACTCCGGTCCACTCTCCGGGTCTCCCCTGTCCTGGCGGCGAAGATCGAGGTGTCGAGACGCGCCTGCATCTGTCGAGCGATCACGTTTCACGTGAAACGCCGCGTGGGAGTGCTGCTCCCCCGCTGTCATGGTGGATACTCGGCCGCTCGCCGGTCGTCGCCCAGATGTGGTGAGTTCGCCCAGAAGGTGCAATGACAGCTACGTAATTCAGGCCGGCGGTCTGTCCCCGATGCCGCCACAGATGACACCTGAGCGGACAGTCGAGACAATAATTGTCGCGAGCCTCCGCTCACGTGTCATCTGTGGCGAGCCACCTGATCATCAACGCTGTCCAGAGGTCGGGCACGGCGACGATTGAGGGCGTCAGTGCTCGCCGGCTGAAGCCCTCGCCCCAGTGCGGGGCCGGCGGTGGCGTTGCGCACGCCGATGAGCGTGGAACGGATCGGGATCATTCGGGAGGATCGAGACACCCCGAGCGCAGTCATGGTCCGCGCCGCGTCGAGGGCGCTGAGCTCGGTCGTGTGGTGACTGAGCGCGGCCAGACGCAGGCAGCATTTGCGACGTACATGCCGCTACAGATGACACCTGAGCGGGCAGTCACGACAATAATTGTCGCGAGCCTCCGCTCACGTGTCATCTGTAGCGGCCAACCGCCGACCACAAACCGTCACTGTGACAAAATGACGCATTCGAGAAGCGGCCATAGGCAGAAGAGCGCCACCGGCCGACAACACCGCCAGCCGGCAACGGCCCGGACATTCCGTCGAGGTCAGGAATGCTCGGCTGCGAGAAGATCGTTGAATGTGTAGGTGCCGGTGGGCCGGTCATCTTGGTCGAGCAGGTAGAGCCGCTTGACCGCCACCAGGATGGCGTCGGCGATGGTGTTGCGGTAGTGGGGATCGGAGAGAAGGGCTGCGTCGTCGGGGTTGGTGATGTAGCCGATGTCGATGATGACGACCGGCATGGTGGTCAGGCGCAGCAGTTCCCAGGTCCGACCATGGACCTGGCAATCGGTCAGCGGGGTCCGCGCAACGATCTCACGCTGGATGAAGCTGCAGAGATTGCGGCCGATCGACGAGTACGATCCATGGCTGTTGCCAAAGTAGAACGACGCGACGCCGTTGGCCTTGCTGTTGCGGTAGTGACCGCAGCGCAGCGCGATCATGAGGTCCGCGTCGATCATGTTGGCCACGCCGGCCCGATCGTTGTCGTCGGGGGCACCGCGACCGTCGTGCGAGAGAAACGCCTCCATCCCGGCGGCGCCCATGCGGCCCTCGAGACGAGCGGCCAGATCCCACAGGAGGCGACGCTCGGTCTCGGCGAGCTGAGGTGGAAGTGTCTTCCCGCCCGTGCCCGGATCGATGATGATCCGCTTGCCCGACAGCTGCGGTCCGGACCGGCGGACATGCTCCTGCTCACGGATCGCGTGGGGTGAGCCACCGTTAATCCGCGTGCCGAGGTATTCGAGTGAGCGCAGGGTGTTGGGACCACAGATGCCGTCCGGGGAGAGACCGTACTCGCTCTGGTAGGTGCACAGCGCCTCATGGGTGGCCTCGCCGAACACGCCGTCCACAAGTCGTGTGTAGTACCCGAGGTTCTGGAGCCGGCTCTGAAGCGTCACGACGTCGTCGCCGGCCATCGGTGCCGACAGGCGGAAACTCAGGACCCGAGCACCCAGCTGATACGACGACTCACGCAGGGCGCGGTAGGTCGCGGGCCCGACGACGCCATCGACCATCAGCCGACGCTGCTGTTGGAAGGCGCGGACCGCGTGATCGGTGTCCTCGTCGAAGAGGTCACTGCGGGCCGGTGTGGCCGCATGACGTCCACGAGGTGCGGGGAGGAGGCCCTGTCCGGCGAGGATGGATCGGATCTCGGCGACTGCCGGTCCCTGATCTCCCAGTCGGAAAAGTCGCATCGCTATCTCCTTGTGTGCGCCTGGAGGTTTACAGACCCAAACCTGTGCTGTCATTGCCTCAGCACTGCTGGGTGTCTGGTCAACCGGATCGCAGACACCTGTGAACCAGTTGCATTCTTTCAGTTGTGGCGTGTGGGACCAAACCCGTGTCGGTCACGGATTCGCAACACGTGATCAAGTCTCCGAACGACCGCGAGCGCCGTCTCCGGCAGACGCGGGGACGGCGCTCGGCAGATGCGAACGGTGCATCAGGCCCTAGAGCCTACCACCGATTCAAGATCGCGAAGAATTGCGGCCTTGCTTTTGCCACCGACAATTGTTTTGGTGGGCTGGCCGCCCTCGAAGAGGATCATGGTGGGGATCGACATGATCTTGAAGTCGCGGGCGACAGCCGGGTTCGCGTCGACGTCGACCTTCGCAACGGTGAGCTGGTCGCCATAGTCGCGGGCGATCTCTTCGAGCACGGGCGCCACCATGCGGCACGGGCCGCACCATGTGGCCCAGAAATCGACGAGGACCGGCTTGTCGGCCTCCAAGACGGCAGTCTGGAAAGTCTCGTCGGTGACGTCGACGGTGTGTGCTCCCATGGGATTCCTCCTGGTGAAATTGGGGTGGGTGGGCAGGGACATGGATGGGCCGGGAATGGGTGGGTTCAGTGGGCGTCGGCGGTGACGATCTGACCGTCGACGGGGACCGGTGCGTTTCCACCGTGCTCGGCGAGCCAGCGTTCGGCGTCGATCGCGGCCGAACAGCCGCTGCCGGCCGCGGTGATCGCCTGCCGGTAGGTGTGGTCCACGAGATCGCCGGCGGCGAAGACGCCGGGCAGCGAGGTCAGGGTGGTGCGGCCTTGGACACCGACGTACCCGTCGGCGTCGAGATCGACCTGCCCGCGGACCAGCTCACTGCGCGGATCGTGTCCGATGGCGACGAACATGCCCGTCACGTCGAGTTGTCGGGTCTCCCCCGTGCCGGTGTCCACAAGCCGCAGACCGGTCACCGAGTCCTCACCGATGACCGCCTCGACTGCGGTATCGGTCACAAAAGTGATCTTGTCGTTCTGCTGTGCGCGGTCCAGCATGATGCGTGACGCGCGGAACTCGGCACGGCGATGGATGAGCGTGACGCTGCGGGCGAACTTGGTCAGGAACGTGGCCTCCTCCATGGCGGAGTCGCCACCGCCGATCACGGCGATGTCCTGGTCCTTGAAGAAGAAGCCGTCGCAGGTCGCGCACGCGGAAACGCCGCGCCCCAGCAGTCTCTGTTCCCCGTCGACGCCGAGGTAGCGGGCGGCCGCGCCCATCGCCAGGATGACCGCACGGGAGCGGTAGGTCTCGCCGGCGGCCACGACCTCCTTGACGTCACCGGTCAGCCGCAACTCGTCGACATCCTCCATCCGCAGGTCGGCACCGAAGCGGATGGCCTGTTCGCGCATCTCGTCCATCAGCGCGGGGCCGGAGATGCCGTGCCGGAATCCCGGAAAGTTCTCGACCTCCGTGGTGGTCATCAGCGCCCCGCCGAATTGGGTGCCCTCGAACACGATCGGGGCCAGCTCGGCCCGCGCCGCATAGATCGCGGCGGTGTACCCGGCAGGGCCCGATCCCACGATGATCAGGTCATGGATCTGCTGGTTGTCGGTCTGAGTCATCCGTCCTCCGTGTCAGGGGTGCGCACCCGTCGTGCGCCGGTGCGCCACCGGCTCGTGCAACACCAGGGTATGCGGAGATGTTCCGCCCGATCCGCTTACGGTCCGCCGATCAGGGTGTCCGAGACCGTCGACGGCCGGCCGGTGGCGCAGTCGCGGCCCACCACCAGTGCGCGGAAGCGGCCCGCCCGGCCGGTGGCGAGCAGAACGACCACCCGGGGTGTTCCGTCGATGGTCACCGCGCCGGATCCGACGACGGGTGTCTCGGCCGGCACCCCGTTGGCGGCGGTGCAGCGTCGGAGCTCCGCAACGGAGCCGAAGGGTGCGGCGTCGGTCTGTCCCAGGACCGACAGTGCCACCGCGCGCGGCGGGCCGAGGTCCGGCGACGTCGTGGTGGTCGGCGGCCGGTGTGCCCGGGCGTCGTCGGGTGCTTCCGGGCCGGTCAGCGCCCGCGTGAGGAGGACCACGGCGACGATGGCCGCGGCGGCGCCCACGAGGGCGAGCACCGCGGTGTGCCGGCGGTGTGGTTGTCGCGGGGCCGGGGCGATCTCGTCCCTGATCTGGGCGAGGGTGGCGTCGATACGGGCGTCGACCCAGTCGGGGACGGGGTGCGAGCCGACCGGTAACGGCGCCTCGGGGAGCCTCGACGGGTCCGTGCCGGACATGAATCCTCCTGTCAGTCCCAGCGGTGGGTGTCCGGACAAGCCGGTGCGATCAATAGGACGCATCGACCGGTGGATCGGTTCCCTCGGCGGGCGGTGACATGTGCGGCTCACGGATCGGGGCGGCGGAGATGGCCGAGCGCTGCGGCGAGCCGGACCCGGGCACGGGAGCAGCGGCTCTTGACGGTGCCGTTGGGCACACCGAGACGCTTCGCGGCCTCGTCGACCGAATAGCCCTCGATGTCGACGGCGATGATCGCATCCCGCTGTGCCGGCGGCAGATCGTCGAGGGCGTCGTTGACGGCATGGACGGTGTCGGAGCGGTCATAGTGATCGATGGGGTCGGCGAACAGGGCTGTGTCATGGTCGGCGAAGGGGACGGTGCGACGCAGTGCCTCGCGGCGTCGGCGGTCGATCGCGGCATTGACGATGATGCGGTGCAGCCAACTGGTCACGAGGGCGTCGGCCCGGAACGACCGCGCGGTCCGGTGCGCCGAGAGCAGCGCCTCCTGGAGTGCATCGGCGGCATCCTCGGGATTGCCTGCGGCGCGCAGAGCGATATTCCAGAGAAAGGCGCGGTGGCGGTTGACGAGAACGGCGAATGCAGCCGGGTCTCCCCTGGTGTGTGCGTGAAGCAGTTCGACATCGCTGCGTGTGTCATCGGTCCCCCCGGCCATGCGGCCAGATTAGTGCTGCTCAGGCCATGGTGGGTGGTCGTCGACACAGGTTGTGGAGAAGCCCGGCCTACCCACAGCCGAGCGGTCCGCGGGCTTGGCCGGGCCGGATTTGTCGGCTAGCGGTCCCGCATCACGCGATCGTAGGTTGCGGTGAACAATTCGACACAGACGTCGAGGACCGTCGAGAGCTCGAGCGGCCCGGCGGCGCCGATGTCGATGGGGTCCGGTGAGACCGAGGCGAAATACCAGTCGACGAGGAGTTGGGTGACCGCGCCGATGAGTCCGACGGCTGCCAGCCGTTGCACCGGGTCCGGATCGCGTCCGCCCAGTGCGAGGGCCAGGACCAGATCGGCCCAGCCATGGATGGCCCGCAGACGCAGGGATTCGACCGCCGGTGCGACGCCGACCACCTCGACGAGCATGACGCGCGCGCGATGCGGATCGGCGGACAGGGAGCCGAGAAAGGCGCCCAGGGTGGCGTGCGCGGCCGCGGCGATGTCGTCGGCGGGCACCGCGGCGCCGTCGAGAAAGGCCGCGGCCGCGCTCAAGGTGGCCGCGCGGGCGACCTCGACACAGTGGTCGTAGACCGCGCTGAGCAGAGCGGGGCGATCGGCGAACGACTCGTAGAAGTAGCGCTGGGTGAGCCCGGCCTCCTCGCAGATCCGTTTGACCGAGACGTTCGCGTAGCCGTGTGTCCCGAACTGGGTGAGGCCGGCCCGTACGAGTGCGGCCCGTCGGCGGTCGCGCCGCTCGTCGGCCTCGGCGCCGCCGTAGCGTCGGCCCTCGGTGGTCTCCCCGACCGTCATGCGCGTGTGCTCCTCGGATCTGTGGACACAGGTCTATCTGACACGCTATCGTGTCACACATAGATCTGACATGCATTCGTTTCAGATCACCGTCGGTCCCGGGACAACGACCCCGGACAAAGGAGCCACAGACGATGTTCGACCTGCTGCCGCAACCGATGCACGAGCCCACCCTGCTCGCCGTGCCGTTCTTTGTTGCCCTGTTGGCCCTGGAATGGCTGGCGGCGGCCAAGCTCGACCGTGACGACGAGGCCCGCCCGCCGGCCGGCGCGTACGAGCGGCGCGATGCGACCGCGAGCGTGAAGATGGGCCTCGTCTCCATCGCCACGAGCGCCGCCTGGAAGATCCTCGGGATGCTGGTCTACACGGCGATTTTCGCCTACCTCGCGCCCTGGCAGCTGTCGATGACCGCCTGGTATACGTGGGTGATCGGATTTCTCGGCGTCGACTTCCTCTACTACTGGAATCACCGTGTCGCACACCGCGTCCGGCTGGTGTGGGCCACCCATCAGGCGCATCACTCGAGTGAGTATTTCAATTTCGCCACCGCACTCCGCCAGAAGTGGAACATCAGCAACGCCCTGCTCATGTGGTTGCCGCTCCCCTTTCTCGGCGTCCCACCGGCCGTCGTCTTCGCCTGCTATGGCCTCAATCTTGTGTACCAGTTCTGGATTCACACCGAGCACATCGGACGGCTCTGGCGTCCGGTCGAATTTGTGCTGAACACGCCGTCGCATCATCGGGTGCACCACGGTAGTGACCCTGAATATCTGGACCGCAACTATGCCGGGGTCCTCATCATCTGGGATCGGCTCTTCGGCTCGTTCGCACCCGAGACGCACCGCCCCACCTACGGCCTGACCAAGCCGGTGGACACCTACAACATCTGGACGTTGCAGACCCGCGAATACGTGAACATCGGGCGGGACGTGAAGGCCGCCGAAAGCTGGCGGGCCCGGCTGGGCTACATTTTCGGTCCGCCGGGATGGACACCGGCCGAGCGTGTTCCGGCCCCAGCCGAATAACGGCTACTCGACGTAGGCGCTGCCGTTCCAGTGAATGGTCCGCGTCGAGACCGTGCCGTCGGCACAAGTCGGCGAGCAATCATTGGCGCTGAGTGTGATCGAGTAGCCGATGGTGGGGTCGGGACCGATCAGCTCGGCCGAATAGTAGCGGTTGAGTCCGGTCCGGTAGTCGTGGGAGAACGGTGCGAATCCAGCCGGCGTCGGAATCAGGACGATCACCCCCCGGTAGCGTCCCGGATTATAGATCACGAAGATGTGGCCGGTGACGTCGGAGGCCGGAGTCGCCAGATTCCACTCGTAGTGGATGTTCTCCGAATAGGCCCAGCGGGTGGCACCCTGGCCGTCGACCGCAACCAAGCACGCGCTGCCCGCCTCGGACCGGGAATCGGTGCCGGAGCGGCCGGTCTCGGTGAGCGCATAGAGGCGTGTCGGACCCCAGCCGGGATGGTTGAGATCGTGATGGTTGACCACGGTCTGCCCCGCGCACTGCGCGGCCGGACCGGTGAACACGGGCGCGGCGGGAAAGGGGACGGCCGGGACTTGCACGGAGCTCTGGCCGGCCACCCCGGAGCCAGCGGCGGATCCCACCTCGGCCGACGGTGCGCCGCTCACATCGAGAGTGCAGGCGGACACCATCAGTGACGCGGCACAGAGCGCCGTCAACGCGAGGCGCCGGAGGGGGACGACCATGCGCTGATGCTAGCGGCCGGCCACCGAGAACACACCGTGGTGAGGGCGGATTGGTTCGGGCGACCGACACCGGCGGCCGGTGCGCGCGCTTGCCCACCGGGCCACCCGGCGCTGCGTCAGTGGGTCATCGAGATCTTCGAGATCTGCACCTGATAGCCGTCATCGGCCTGGGGCAGCGAGGTGATCCATACCAGGACGTGCCGGGCGCGCCGCGGATTCTCGATGGTCAGGGTCGTGGTGGGCTGATCGACCGTGGCAGTCGTGACCTCGGTGGTCTGATCCAGCGTGGCGGTGCCGGTGGTGGCGGTGCGTATCGACACGTCAAATCCGGGGGTGTCGGTGGCGATGGTGACGGTTTTCACCGTCTGCGCGGACCCGAAATCCATCATCAGTCCGAGCCCGTCCTTGAGTCCACCGAAGGACGCGCTCGAATAGTTCGGATCGCTGCGCCAGCCGCCGTCGGCGCCGGTGATGACGTTCGCGGCCTGATCCGGGTTGTCACCGGACTGTCCCGAATAGTCGACGAGGGTGGCCGAGTGCACCGTGACCGCGGCGCCGGCAGCGGTGGCGCCCGGCGTCGCGGGTGTCGACGAGAGAAACTGGTTGATGCTCGCCGGTTTGTCGTCGCTGCCGACGATGTTGGTCAGTGCGACGACCAGCGCGATGACGATGAACAGCACCAACAATCCCGCGCCGATCAGCAGCGGAAGCCTGCGCCTGCGGGAGGTGGGCTCGCCGGCCGCCGACGCCGGGTCGGCCATGGTGACCGGCCCCTTCTCATCGGTGGCGAGGGCGGGCAGCAGATCGGTCTTGAGGTCGACGACGGTGGCCTGGTCGAGAACCTGCTGCACGGTGGCCGCGGTGCGGATGCCGCGGGTGCCGTCGAGGGCGCGGGCGGCCACCGCTGAGATCTCGAAGGGGATCTTGGAGTCGGCCTCGATCGGCTCGATCGGTTTGCCGTCGGTGCCGGCGATCGCGGCGGGCAGACCACCGATCTCGGTGTTGGAGATGGCTGTCGTGACCAGGGTGGTGCCGGTCTCGCCGTCGAGTGGCCAGCGCTGCAGGAGCAGTGCGTAGAGGACCGCGCCGAGCCCGCGGACGTCGGCGGTGTTGTCGTCGCCTGCGAGGGTTCCCGGGAACGCGAGCACGGCATTGCCGTCGGTGCTGATGCGGATCCGGGACGGATGGTCGATCGACAGTGCGCCACCGCTGCGATGGGCGGCTTCGGCGGCCGCGGCCAGCGCCCGCACGGCCCGTGCGGCACCGATGGGCGACGGATGGCTGCGCGCGACCTCGGCCAGCGACGAGCCCGGCACCCATTCGGTGACGACGATGCCGCCCGAGGAACCGCGCACCACGTCGAGCACGCGGGCCACCCCGGCCGAATTGATCTGCCCCAGCCGCAGCGTGCGGGTCAACACGGCCTGGGGACCGGTGTCGGAGTTCTTCGGAATCTCGTGGCGGCCATGGTCGCGTTCCGGGGGTGGCGCGAGCTGGTCGGCGTCGACGAAGGTCAGGCCAACCTCGCGGTCGAGATTGATGTCCTGGGCACGCCAGAACTGCAGGCCCCGCGTCCCGCCGTGCGAGTCGAGGAGACGGTACCGGCCACCGGCCACCGCGGCACCCGGTGTCAATCGTGGACCACGCCGCCGAGGCGGGTTGACCGGACTCGCCCGATCCGGATCCGGGATCCGCGGCGGTGGCCCGGCCGGGTGGGTGCCGGGCCGATCTCCGGTGGTGTCGACCCCGTTCTCACTCACGCGCCGGACCCCTCTCCTCCGATAGCGCATATCCGGCGGGGGTGAGGCCGTCCAGCCGCCCACGCCGCCGCCCGCGGCGCCGCCGGAATGCACCGCATACGACTGCCAGGTCGCGGTGCCCCGGTCGAATCGCCGCAGGACTTGTACCTGTCCAGAGTACGGGAGCGACTCGTCGGTGGTGATCTTCGGGAACGCAACCGTGATACTCGCCTCAGGTTCGGGATCCGTCGAGGGCGGTGGCGCGAGCGCCGGGATGAACCGGCCGGCGATCCGGCGCACCGCCGCGAAGATCACGACGACGTCGGGCACCCCGGCCGCGGCCAGCAGCATGTAGATGACGCCAAGCACCACGATCGCGGTGAGGACGAGATAGGCGATCGAGCCCAGTTTGCCCGCATCGGCGGCGCGGTCGAGCCCGGTGAGCCGCGCGATCTGCCACACCAGCGCGGCCGCGCCGACAGAGATGCCGATGGTGACGATCGTGGTGTAGCTCACCTTCGACAGCCGGGCACCGCCGAGGCGCGAGCGCAGCAGATAGTGGCCGACGACGGCACCGACCAGATAGCCGAGCCCGTTGGACAGCGCGAGCCAGCGGATCACGAGTTCGGGATCGTCGAAGAGCACCGGGCCCAGATAGGAGACGCCGACCTTCACCGCGGTGATGCCCAACACCATCGCCGTCGGTGTCCAGGCATCCTCGCGGGCGTAGAACACCCGCAGTTGCACCAGGGTCATGGCGTACGGGATCAGGGTGAAAGCGCCCCAGCTCAGCACCGAACCCAATTGGGCGGCGACCTCGGCGTCGAAGCGGCCGAAGTTGAACACCGCCACCCCGATCGCGGGCCCGAAGAAGGTCATGTAGGCGACCGCCGGAACCAGCGCGACCATCGTCAGCCGGGTGGCCAGCGACATGTCGTCGACGACGGCCGTGTTGTCGTTGGCGGCCGCATTCCGCGACAGCCGCGGCATGATCGCGGTCAGGATCGTGACGCCCAGGACACCGTAGGGCAGCTGCAGCAGCTGCCAGTGGGTGAAGTAGGCGCTGATGCCCGCCTCGGTCTGCGACGACGCGATCCGGTAGGTGATGACGAGGCCGACCTGCAGGATCGCGACGTAGGACACGATCGCGACGGCCATGTTCCCGAAGGTGCGCAGCCGGGCGTCGATGCCCCACTCGAGGCGGAAGCGCACCCCGGCCCGGCGCAGCGATGGCACCAGCACCATCGCCTGCAGCACCACGCCCAGCGCACAGCCGATGCCCAGCACCAGCAGTTGCGGGTCGGTCATCCGAACCGGGTTGAGCGTGAGATCGCCGGGCACCAGCGCGTAGACGACGAACGTCGTGATCTGGATGACGTTGTTGAGCACCGGCGCCCACGCGCCGGGTTTGAACCGGCCCTTCAGGTTCAGGATCGCGATGAACAGCGCGGTCAGGCCGTAGAACAGGATCTCCACGAGCAGGAAGTACGCGAGCCCCGTCGCCAACGGCCGGATCGCCGGGCTGTCGACGTTCAGCGAGGTCAACAAGGGTGCCGCGGCCACCGCGGCGACCGTGCCGATCCCGAGCACGACAAGCGTCAGCGTGAAGATCTTGTTGGTGAACGACTCGCCGGCGTCGTCGTCCTCGGCCTCCGCCCGCGCGAGCAGCGGGATGACGATGGCGGTGAGCACGGCGCCGAGGAGGACCTCGGCGATCATGTTCGGGAGGACGTCGGCGGCATTGAACGCCGATGCCAGCGAGGCACCCAGCAGCGCGAGGATCAGGACGGTCCGGACGAATCCGGTGATCCGGCTGATCAGCGTCGCCAGTGCGATTGACCCGCTGGTCTTGAGGATGGAGGTGTCGGAGTCGCGGACCTCGGTCGCACTCTCGACCGGCGTCGCGGCCGACTCGCCGGACCGTGGTGACCCGGGGTCGTCGGATGGGGGCTCGGCGGCGGTGGGTGATTGCCGGGGCAGCTTGGTGAGGGTGCCCGCCGGCCGGCCCGGATTCGGGCCGGGTGGATCGGGCCGCAGCCCCGGCCCGCTCGCCGAGATCGGCGGGGCCTCGGCCAGCGGACCGGCCAGCGGTGCCGGACCGGCCCCGCGGACCTCGGGTGGCTGACGTTTGGGGCTCGGCCGCGGCGCCGGTCGGCGGGCCGGCGGCGGCCCCGGAAGAGGTGACGGAACCGGGTTGGCGGCCGGCCGGTGTTGCGCGGGCCGTGACTGGGGGGACGGACCCTGCGGTGGCACGCGGCGCGGTGCGGCGCGGTGCGGCGGATCGCCTGGTCCTCGGTCGCTCATTCCCCTGCCTTGGTCGTCGGTGCCTGGATGTCCGGTTCGCTTCCTGCGCGCCGTCCCCCAGTCTCGGTGATTGCAGTCTCGGTGATTGCGGTCTCGCTGTGCAGGGTACGTCGTCTCTGTTGATACGGGGTCGCGGCGAGCAGCCGTTCCAGCTCGTCGGGCTCCGGCCGATGGGCGTCGGCGGGGTCGGGCTGCCCACGGAAGCGATGCCACAACCGGCGTGCGGTGAGCAGGACCAGGGCGACCGCCGCGACGATCGTGATGATGAACAGCACCTTGCCATAGGCGTTGGAATGCACGGACAGTTTGATCGGCGCCCCGAGCGGGACGCCGGTCACCGTGTCCAGCGAAATGGTCACGGTGGTGGCCTCGGACGAGTCGGCGTGGGTGGGCAACTGGATCTGCCGGGTGCCCCGGGCCGGGATCTCAAGGGTGCCCAGATCGCCGATCTCGAGGTCGGCCGGCGCGTCGGTGCGGATGCGGAGCCGCACCGGCATGGACAGGTCGTTGCGCACGACGAGCAGCAGCGGGCTGCGCTCGGAGGCGAGGGTGTACCGACCGCCCGGATCCAGGATGGACACCGCCGAGCGCATCCGGCTGAGCGTGCCGGAGACCGCGGTGACGGTGGTGTCCCGGGTGGCCGCGAGCCGCGGCCGGGCGGCGCGGTGATCCGGGGTGCCCAGCGCTCGCAGCAGATCCTCACGCAGCGGTGCGAGATAGGTCTCCGGGGAGGCCACCACATCGTCGGAGTCGACCAGCGCACCCTGCAGTTGCCAGGACAGGTTGGCCTGATCACGGATGGTGCCGGCCACCTGGGTCGGCAGCGGCACCGAGAGCCCCGAGACCGGGCCGACGCCGGCCGGGGTGGTGATCCGGGCCTCGGTGCGGGCGTCGGCGAGGGATCCCGCGAGATCGGTGAAGGAGGTGGGAAGGGCGGCCTGGGCGCCCAGCAGGACTGTCGCGGTGGACAGCAGGGCGTCGGCGTCCTCGGTGGTCGGCGACCAGTACCGCGAGGGCAGGATCAGTTGGGACCGGCCGGTCACCGGCAGGGTGGCAGGCGCGGACGCATTGGGCAGCGGATCGGTGGGATCGGCGGGCACCGAGATCGCCGCGAACGCGAGCGCGCCGACGGCCGCCTGCCTGCGGCTCACCGCGGACTCGTGGGAGAGGTCGATGAGCTGATCGGGCGGGGTGATGACCGGCGCGGCCGGCCGGGTGCCGAGAGCGGCCAGGGCTGCGGTGACCGGGGCGTCGACGGTGGCGATGTCGAGGTCGGCGGCCCGGTACTGCCCGGTGGTGCTCGCCGAGCGCGCCGGGGTGAGGTTGTCGGCGGCGGTCACGACCTGCCGATGGGTGGCCCGCAGCAGATCCGCGGTGGTCCCGTCGAGGGCGCCGAGTGCGGGGATGGTGACCCCCCGCACACTGTGGATGCCGAGGATCGCGTCGACGATGTCGGCGGGTGCCTCGAGGGCGGTGGTCGTCAGACCGGTGCTGTTGAGCTTGGCCAGCGCCGACAGGTCGGCGCCGGCGAATGGAAGCGCGACCACGCACAGGCTCTGGGCGATCTCGCGCAGAGAGCCGAGCCAGGTCTCGGCCACGGCCTGCCCGGTGCCCGGCACCGTCGATGCCGTCGGATCGGTCGGGTCGGTCGAGACCACATATCCCAGCGACATCGCGCGCACCGTGAGGAGCAGATCCGGGTCGATCGCGACACACACGCTGCGGGCCAGGTCCGACGGCGCCGGTGCGACGGGTTCCGGCTGCCCGGCCGACTCACCGGCGCCGGGGGCGGCGGATCCGCTGGGCCCGGTTGGGGCTGGGGGCGGCTCGGCGGCGGTGGTGGTCAGTCCCTGCAGTGACGTGAGCAGTGCGCCGAGCCGCCCGGTGGTCTGCAGCGATGCCGCGAGGTCCTCGCTGATCAGCCGTACCGGCTCGGTGTGACCGCCCAGGACACCGGGGGCCAGCTGGGGTGGCGCGGCGAGCGGCCACAGCAGGGTGAAGCGGCTGGGCCGGCTCAGGTCGGCCGACACCGAGCCGTCGGCGCCGAGCCCGGTGGCCGTGCTGCCGCCCTGATCGCCCGGTTCCACATACGACGTCGCGCGATCGCGATCGGGCGGCAGGGAGAGGACCGGCAGCAGGGTCCGGGAACCGGCGAGTTGTGCGGGACCGCCGTAGTCGGGCATCCCGTTGACATTGAGTTGCAGCGGGTAGACGCCAGGTGTCGCGATGGCGAGGCCGTCGGCACCCGACAGCGACACCGTCAACGTGAACCGGACGTGGGCACCCGGTGCCAGCTCGGCGACCGGCAGGCTCGTGAACTCCGTCGCGGCGAGTACCTCGGGGTGGGCCGTCGCGAGCGACGACCGCAGCTCGTCGGCGGTCTGGATCGCCGGGCCGCGCTCGAGCCGGATCGCGAGGTCGTACAGGGTGCGCCTGCTGGTGTTGATCACCTCGCCGTCGACGGTGACGTCGGCGGCCGAGGTGCTCGTGACCATCGTCGGGCTCAGGGATTCGAGATCGACCTGTGCGAATCGTTCGCCGACCTCGTCGACCTCGCCGACCTCGTCGCCGGGGGCACCGAGCGCCGGGGCGCCGGGGCCGGCGAGTGCAATGAGGGCGGCCACCACCGCGAGCAGCCCGCGAAGTATCCGAATGCGCAGGTCATGCGGGTGCTTCGCGGGGGGCTCGGTGGTCAGGGATGCGGGGGTGGGTCGCCCGGGCAGGTCAGGCATCGCCGGCTGCGGGGCGTCGCGGGCGCCGACGGCGGCGACGCGAACGGGCCGCGGGGGTCGTCTCGTTGCGGCGCTGATTGCGGGCGGCTGCGGCTCTCTCATAGGCGTTGGGTTCGGTCCGCGAGCTCTGCGCCTCGGATTGCGCCAACCGTTGCGGGTCGGCGGTCAGATCGGCGATGACCATGCGGGCCATGCGGGCCAGTCGTCGTTCGTCAGAGTACGTCAGACGCCGCGGCAGCTCCGGCAACGGCACCCAGGCCACCTCGGTGACCTCGTAGTCCTCGTCGGAGAGTTCGCCGCCGACACTGCGCAGCAGATAGTGGTGCACGGTCTTGTGGATGCGCCGGCCGTCGCTGACGAACCAGTAGTCGATCTTGCCCAGCGGCGCCACGACCGTACCGAGGATCCCGGTCTCCTCGGCCACCTCGCGCACCGCGGTCTGTTCGGCGGTCTCCCCGGTCTCGATGTGCCCCTTGGGCAGCGACCACATCATCCGGC
>JASGFO010000066.1:0-17108 GCA_047605505.1 Gordonia sp. (in: high G+C Gram-positive bacteria)
ACACCGGCGACGCCGAACCAGCCATGGACCTGCTGGCTGAGGACCTCAAGCCCACCGACAACCTGGGACTCACCCACCAGGCAGGTCAAGCCCGGACCGCGACCGCCTGATCAGACCGGACAAGCCCCCCGGGTCCACCCGCAAGCGCTCACCCGTCCTCAACACGCCTCACCGTCGACCAACCGGGCACCTCAGTGCTTCCACCCCACCCCGTCACGGCAATCACGCAACGCCCGACACGCACCCCCCAGCACACCATCGCGAGCTACAAAAACGCCGTTCAACACCAGTCACCTAGGGCGTCGCCCGCCACAGCACCTCGTTGAGCCGCGACGTCACGCGCCACCGCGCCGCCCGCGCCGCCCGCGGCCAGCCGCGGGCCGCACAGCGGGCGGTCTCGGCGGCGAAGAATGCCTTCTCCTCGGCGAACCGCCGGCCGTCGGCGGCGCGGATCGAGCTCACCGACCCGCCGTGGCGGCGATAGGCGAAGACCACGCGCGGATCGTAGACCAGGCGGCCGCCGGCGACGGCGAGATCGACGAGCAGTGCGAGGTCCAGCACCACCTCCAGCCCGGGGCGAAAGCCGACCTCGCGCACCCGCCCGGTGTGCCAGAGCAACGCCGGGAAGTAGGTCCAGTTGCCGTGATAGAGACTCACCGCGAGCCGCTCGCCGGCCAGGACCCGGGCCCGGCGCGGCGCCAGCACCGACTTGATCCGGTCGCCGAGCGGACGCACCACCGCGCCGTCGGCGTCGATCACCTCGACGCCGGGGGCGATCACCGCGGCTCCCGGATGCGCCGACGCCAGCCCGCACACCGTCGACAGATAATCCGGGGCCATCACGTCGTCGCAGCCCATCACCACGAACCGGTCCGCCTCGACGAGCTCCACGCAGCGCCGGAAATTGCCGTTGACGCCGAGGTTGCGGTCGTTGCGTAGATAGTGGACGCGCGGGTCCCCCAGCGATTCCAGCCACCGCCGCGGCGCATCGTCGGGAAAACAATCGTCGACGACGACCAGGCGCAGATCACCCGCATACTGCGTCAACACACTCATCACGGCCAGCCGGAAGTGGGCGGGGTCGCCATAGAACGGCATCATCACATCGACGGGCACGCGCGCAAGTCTATGGGCCGCGTTGGCCGATACGGGGCGGCGGCTGGGTTAGGGTGACGACCATGAGCGCCCCCGGCCCCCATGACGACGTCTGGCTGGTGATCCCGGTCTACAACGAGGCACAGGTGATCGCCGGGGTCGTCGCACGCGCCGCGGCCACGTTTCCGAATATCGTGTGCGTCGACGACGGCAGCACCGACAATTCGGTCGCGGAGATTCGGGCGAGCGCCGCCCGTCTGGTCCGGCATCCGGTCAATCTGGGCCAGGGTGCGGCCATCCAGACCGGCGTCGAGTTTGCCCGCAGCCAGTGCGGCGCCCGGTATTTCGTCACCTTCGACGCCGATGGCCAGCACCGCGTCTGCGATGCCCTCGCCATGGTGGATCGGCTGCGCAGCGAGCCCGTCGACATCATCATCGGCACCCGGTTTGCCGGCGGCCGGAGCGAATCGGTGCCGATCGTACGCCGAATTGCGTTGCGCACCATCGTATTGCTGAGCCCGCACACCCGCCGACTCGGCCTGTCCGATGCGCACAACGGCCTGCGCGCCTTCAACCGGACCGTCGCCGAGGATCTCGATCTCGTGATGGCCGGGATGAGTCACGCCTCCGAGTTCATCGGTCTCATCCGCCATCACCGCTGGCGGGTCGCCGAACATCCGGTGACGATTCTCTACACCGACTATTCGCGGGCCAAGGGGCAATCGCTGATCAACGGGGTCAACATCCTCGCCGATGGTCTCTTCCACAGCAGCATGAGACGGGTGACCCGGTGATCTGGTTTCAGATCGTGACGATGGCCTGCACCATCGCATTGGTCGCATTCTTCGTCGCGAACCGGGGCACGGCCCGGGCGTCGGCGGGGGTGAAACTGCTGTTCCTCGCGTTCGTCGTATTCAGCACCTATGCGCTTTTCCGGCAACAGGACATCACCTGGATTGCCAACAGATTCGGTATTCAACGCGGTCTGGATCTGGTGCTCTTCGTCCTCGTGTTCGCGTTCGCGTTCACCACCATCTCGACCTATCTGCGGTTCCGGGACCTTGAGGTGCGCTATGCCCGGCTCGCCCGCGCGATCGCCCTGCTGGACGCCCGCGGCCACGACGACCCGTCCGGCAACTGCGGCCGCTAGGGCGTGCCCAGGAACGCCGTGACGGCGTCGTAGGACGGCAGCAGCCCCGCATCGCGGGCCGCGAACAGGCCGGGCGCAGCCATGTCCTTGGGTGAGCGTTCATAGGTCAGCGGTGATCCGTCGCGGCCGGTGGTCGGCCACTCGATCCCGAGGTCGGCGTCGAGGGGGTTGATGCCGTGCTCGCGGGCCGGGTGGTAGCCGGTCGAGCACAGGTAGGTCACCGTGGAGCCGTCGGCCAATGCACAGAACGCGTGTCCGAGACCTTCGGAGAGGTAGACGGCCCGCCGGTCGGTGTCGTCGAGCAGGACGGTGTCATGCGCGCCGAAGGTCGGCGAGCCGACGCGGATGTCGACGATCACGTCGAGGACCGCCCCGGCCACGCAGGTGACGTACTTGGCCTGCCCGGGCGGGACGTCTGCGAAATGCACGCCCCGCAACACCCCGGCCGCCGACACCGACAGGTTGACCTGCGCAAGATCGAATCGATGCCCGATGAGCTCGCTCAGCACGGTCGCCTTGAAGGCCTCGGTGAACAGGCCGCGATCGTCGCCGTGCAGCAGCGGAGTGAGCTCCCACGCCCCCGCGATCGCCAGCGGACGCACCTTCATCGGATTGCCTTTCCGCGCTCAAGGAGCCCGAGGAGATAGTCGCCGTAACCGGACTTACGCAGCTTCTCCGCCCGCACCCGCAACCCGTCGTCGTCGATGAACCCCTGGCGCCAGGCGATCTCCTCCGGCGCGGCGATCTTGAGTCCCTGCCGCTGCTCCACGGTCCGCACGAAGTTTCCTGCATCGAGCAGTGAATCGACGGTGCCGGTGTCGAGCCATGCGGTCCCGCGGGGCAGTACCCGGACCGCGAGCCGGCCCTGGCGCAGGTAGTGGGCGTTGACGTCGGTGATCTCGTACTCGCCCCGGGCCGACGGTGTGAGTCCGCGGGCGATCTCGACCACGTCGTTGTCATAGAAGTACAGGCCCGGCACCGCAAAGTTGGAGGTGGGATTCACGGGTTTTTCCTCGAGGGAGACCGCGCGGCCGTCGTCGTCGAAGTCGACGACACCGTAGGCGCCCGGGTTGGCCACCCAGTAGGCGAAGATCGCGCCGCCGTCGATGTCGGCGAAACCCTGCAACTGGGAGCCGAGGCCGGGCCCGTAGAAGATGTTGTCGCCGAGGACGAGGGCGACGTTCTCGTCGCCGATGAACTCGGCGCCGAGCACGAAGGCCTGGGCGAGCCCATCGGGGGAGAGCTGCGTGCGGTAGGAGAGATTGATGCCGAACCGGCCGCCGTCGCCGAGCAGCCCCTGAAACGACGGCGCGTCGTGCGGCGTCGTGATGATCAGGATGTCGCGAATCCCCGCGAGCATGAGCGTGGACAGCGGGTAATAGATCATCGGCTTGTCATAGACCGGCACCAACTGCTTGCTCACCCCCTGGGTGATGGGGTGCAGTCGGGTGCCGGTGCCGCCGGCCAGGATGATCCCGCGCATGCCTGACAGGGTAACGGGGGCGCACGACCCGGCCCGCGGCCACACCGCCGCGGTGAGCTTCGCCACCCCGATCCACCGCCCGAGGGCGGCATCGTGTCACGCCGGTAGGCTTTTCCTGCCCGGGCCGTCGACGCGAGAGGAGGCCCTATGCGCATCCTGGTCACCGGCGGGGCCGGCTTCATCGGCGCCAACTTCGTGTTGCGCACCCGCGTCCAGCGCCCCGACGTCCGGATCCGGGTGCTCGACAAGCTGACCTACGCCGCCAATCCGGCCACGTTGGCGGGGGTGCTCGACGCGGTCGAGCTCGTCGAGGGCGACATCGCCGACGCCGCGCTCGTCGATCGCCTCGTCGCCGACACCGACCTCGTGGTGGGGTTCGCCGCCGAATCCCACAACGACAACTCGCTCGCCGACCCGTCGGCGTTCATCCAGACCAACCTCGTCGGCACATACACACTGCTGGAGGCGGTGCGCCGGCACCGCGTGCGCTACCACCACATCAGCACCGACGAGGTCTACGGCGACCTCGAGCTCGACGATCCCGACCGCTTCACCGAGCACACGCCGTACAACCCGTCGAGCCCGTACAGCTCCACCAAGGCCGGCTCGGATCTGCTGGTGCGCGCCTGGGTGCGCTCGTTCGGCGTGGCCGCGACCCTCTCCAACTGCTCCAACAACTACGGCCCCTACCAGCACGTGGAGAAGTTCATCCCCCGCCAGATCACCAACGTGCTCTGCGGCGTCCGGCCCAAGCTGTACGGCGACGGTCGCAACGTACGGGACTGGATTCACGTCGACGACCACAACGACGCCGTGTGGACGATCATCGACCGGGGCCGCATCGGTGCGACCTACCTGATCGGCGCCGACGGCGAGGTCGACAACCGGACGGTCGTCGAGACGATCCTTGAACTGCTCGATCAGCCGCGCGATGCCTTCGACTTCGTCACCGACCGCCCCGGCCACGACCGGCGCTACGCCCTCGACCCCACCCGATTGCGCACCGAATTGGGTTGGCGGCCACAGTATCTCGACTTCCGTTCCGGCCTCTCGGCCACCGTCGACTGGTATCGCGATCACCCCGGGTGGTGGCAACCGGCCAAGGACGGTGTCGAACAGAAGTATGCGGCCACCGAGCGCGTCACCTCCTCGGCCGCACAATAGTCAGCCCCCGCCCAGCGACCTCCCGGTCCCGACCCCTACGGTGAATTCCATGCGCGTACTCGTCAGCGGCGGTGCCGGCTACATCGGCTCGCACACCGTGATCAAACTCGTCGAAGCCGGCCACGACGTGGTCATCGTCGACGACTTCTCCAATGCCAAACCGACGGTCATCGGCCGACTCGAGGCCCTGACCGGCCGGGCCATCCCGGTGCACGCCTTCGACCTCACCGACGTCGACAAGACCGAGCATCTCTTCGCCGGCGAACACCTCGACGCGGTGATCCACTTCGCCGGCTTCAAGGCGGTCGGCGAGTCGGTGGACAAACCCCTGGAGTACTACCGCAACAACCTCGACAGCACCTTCTCCCTGCTGTATGCGATGGGTCGTCACGATGTGCGCACACTGGTGTTCTCGTCGTCGGCGACGGTGTACGGCGCCGAACCGGTGCTGCCGATGACCGAGGACTCGCCGACGTCGGCGACCAATCCGTACGGCTGGACCAAGGTGATGATCGAGCAGATCCTCACCGACGTCGCCGCCGCCGACGAGCGGTGGCGGATCGGCGCACTGCGCTATTTCAACCCGGTCGGCGCGCACCCGAGTGGCCGGATCGGCGAGGATCCGAGCGGTATCCCCAACAATCTGATGCCGTTCGTGGCACAGGTGGCCGTGGGCCGCCGCGCCAAGCTGTCGGTCTTCGGCGACGACTACCCGACCCCCGACGGCACCGGCGTGCGCGACTACATCCACGTCGACGATCTCGCCGCCGGGCACGTCGCGGCCCTGGAACGTCTCGGTGCGGGCACGCCTGGCATGTCGACGTGGAACCTCGGCACCGGGAAGGGGGTTTCGGTCCTCGAGGTCATCGCCGCGTTCGAGCGGGCCAGCGGCCGGCCGATCCCCTACGAGATCGCACCGCGACGTGCCGGCGACATCGCCGCCTCCTACGCCGATCCGGCCAAGGCCAACGCCGAACTCGGCTGGTATGCCACCAAGACCATCGATGACATGTGCGTCGACACCTGGCGCTGGCAGTCGGGCAATCCGCAGGGGTACCCCGACGCGTGACCCGCGGTCGCCTGCGGGTGGTCCCCGAGCCGTCCCCTACCCGCCGGCCGGGCGCGACCGCTCAGCGTTCGTGGCGGTTCTCGTCGGCCGGCGGGCGCAGCCGCCCCTTGCGGAAGGTCAGGATCACCATCGCAATGTTGACCACGATCAGCGCGATACCGAGGCCCACCCACACCCAGCGGCCGTCGGACCACCAGGTATAGGTGAGGAACCCGACGCACACCATCACGATGATCGCCCCGACGGTCACCATGGTCCGCGAGAATCCCTGGGCCGCGCGCTGGAAATCGGGACCGGTCACCGGAATGCGTCCCATCCGGTCAACGCCTTGCCGATCATCAGCTGGTGCATCTCCGAGGTGCCCTCGTAGGTGAGGACCGATTCCAGGTTGTTGGCGTGCCGGATCACCGGGTATTCGAGGGTGATCCCGTTGGCGCCCAGGATGGTTCGGCATTCCCGCGCGATCGCGATGGCCTCCCGCACGTTGTTGAGCTTGCCGAGGCTGATCTGCTCGGGCGCGATCGCCCCCGCGTCCTTGCGCCGGCCCAGGTGCATGGCGAGGAGGAATCCCTTGCCGACCTCCAGGGCCATGTCGGCGATCTTGGCCTGCGTGAGCTGGTAGCCGGCGAGGGGCTTGTCGAAGACCTCCCGGTCGGCGGCGTAGGACAGCGCCGTCTCCAGGCAGTCGCGGGCGGCGCCGACGGCGCCGAAGACGATCCCGAAGCGAGCCTCGTTCAGGCAGCTCAGTGGCCCCTTGAGGCCCGCGACGCCGGGCAGCATCGCCGAGCCGGGCAGCCGGACGTCGGTCAGGACGAGCTCGGCGGTGACCGAGGCCCGCAGCGACATCTTGTGGGCGATCTCGATGCCCCGGAAACCGGGTGTGTCGGTGGGGACGACGAAGCCGCGGATGCCGCGGGCCCCCTCGTCGAGGTCGGTGCGCGCCCACACCACGGCGACGTCGGCGACGCTGCCGTTGGTGATCCACATCTTCGAGCCGTTGAGCACCCAGTCGTCGCCGTCGCGTTTGGCGGAGGTGCGCATCCCGGCCGGATTGGAGCCGAAGTCCGGTTCGGTGAGGCCGAAGCAGCCGATCGCCTGCCCGGCCGCCATCCGCGGCAGCCATTCGGTGCGGTGCTCCTCGCTGCCGAAGGCGCGGATCGCGAACATCGCGAGCGACCCCTGCACCGAGACGAAGCTGCGCAGACCCGAGTCGACCGCCTCGAGCTCCAGACACGCCAGGCCATAACTCGTGGCCGACAACCCGGCGCAGCCGTAGCCGTCGAGGTGCATGCCGAACACCCCAAGGGCACCGAGCTCGGCGGCCAGTTCGCGGACCGGCAGCGTGCCGGCCTCGAACCAGTCCGCGACCTCGGGGCGCAGGCGCTTGGCGCCGACGTCGCGCATGGTCGCGATGATCGCGCGCTCCTCGTCGTCGAGCAGACTGTCGAAATCGAAGAGCTCGGGGACCGACTGCGGTCCCGTGGTCCGGCTCACGATGGCATCACCTCAGTTCGTGCGAATCCGATCGCCACCGCGACCGCCACTGACAAGACCACTATGGCAGCGCCGATCCCGAGCACCCCCACGGACCCGGGCAGGTACCAGCGCGGGGCAGCCCGACGACACCGTCATCCGGCCGGCCGCTCCGCCTTCTTGTCGGCGCGCCTCGCCTCCGCCATCACCTGGTGGACGAACTCGGCAGCCAGGCCGATCGCCGCCAAGGTCTCGCGATGACGGGTGACGAGGGCCGGGAATGCGTGTACCTGCCAGGAGAAACTGTGGGCGGTCGCGGGCACTCCGGCGGCGTCGAGCCCCTCGACGAGCGCGATGGCGTCGGGTTCGAGCATCTCGTTCTCGGCGGTGGTGAGGAAGGTCGGCGGGAAGATCTCGGGATCGAGGGCACCGATCCGCCGGACACCGGCGAAGGCGATGGGCCCGCGGTAGAAGTACCGGGCCAGCCGCACCATCTTGGCCTTGGGCAGATAGGCGTCCGAGCGGCTGCTGCGGTCGGGGTTGGAGCCCAGTTCGAGGTCGAGCAGCGGCGAGAACCCGACATAGGCGAGTGGTCGCGGCAGTCCGGCGCCGGCCGCACCCTCGACGACCTTGCCGGCGAGGAAGCCGCCCGCCGAATCCCCGGCGACGATGACGTGGCGGTAGCCGCGCTCGGTCACCAGCTCCCGGTACGCCGAGAGCGCATCGGACACCGACGTACCGACCCCGGCCGCCGGCAGCTGTCGGTAGACCAGCGAGAACACCGGCAGCTCACAGCGGCGGGCCAGCCGCGCCGCCACCGCCCGGTGCGTGCCGAGGCCGCCGACGACAAAGGCACCGCCGTGCAGATAGAGGATCGCGGTGTCGTGGGCGCGCCGCGACACCCCACCCGGCAGGATGAACTCGGCGGGACGACCGGCCAGCTCGACGCGGTCGCGGATCACCCCGCGGATCTCGCGGTCCCGGTCGGCGAGATGGTCGATCAGATACAGCGGCGACATCCCGGCGTTGGTCAGCGGCCACACCGACAACAGGGGCTTGACGAACATCCGCGCACCGAGCCACAGCGGATACGACCCGACACTCGGCGTGCGGTGATGCAGGATCGGCATGGCGAGCACCTCCGGAGACAGCCATCTTTTGCAATGTATAAGCGAACCTACACCTCCGCGAAGAGCGCCTCACCGACCGCGGCGGGTCCGCCGCGCGATCTCACGTCACCGGCCAGACCAGGGGAATCAGTCACCCGCCGTTCACCCGTGTCCGGCGCAACACGGCGTGCGGCCGGGATATATTGCACCTTCGGTGACGGCACCGGCACTCGGGGTGGCGGGCGCGACCCGCCCGCCCGGGCCCTGATCGGCGCCCGACCACGGTGAGAATCTCGGAGGATGGTGAACGTTGGGAATCCCAGCCCAATATCTCCGGTCGTCGCAGGCCGGCGCACCGCGCACGCTGTGCGACGTGCTGGACGAGACCGCTCGGCGCCATCCCGACGCACCCGCCATCGACGACGGCTCGGTGGTGCTCAGCTACGCCCAGTTGCTCGCAGTGGTCCGGCGCGGCGCCGAACGCCTCGCCGCGGTCGGCGTACACCGCGGCAGCCGGGTCGGCATCCGGATGCCCTCGGGATCGCGTGATCTCTACGTCGCGATCCTGTCCACGCTCTACGCGGGCGCGGCCTACGTCCCCGTCGACGCCGACGATCCCGACGAACGCGCCGACCTCGTCTTCGGCGAGGCCGCCATCGACGCGCTCGTCGACGCCCATGGCATCCACGCGACCCGTCCCGACGCCGCGCCCGGGCCCACCACCCGGCCCACCGTCGGCGACGACGCCTGGATCATCTTCACCTCCGGCTCCACCGGCACGCCGAAGGGCGTCGCGGTCACCCACCGCAATGCCGCGGCCTTCGTCGACGCCGAGGCACGTCTGTTCCTCGTCGACGATCCGCTGGGCCCCGGTGATCGGGTGCTCGCCGGGTTGTCGGTGGCCTTCGATGCGTCGTGCGAGGAGATGTGGTTGGCGTGGCGGCACGGTGCCTGCCTGGTGCCCGCACCGCGATCGCTGGTCCGCAGCGGCATGGATCTCGGCCCGTGGCTTGTGGCGCGGGCCGTCTCAGTGGTGTCGACGGTGCCGACCCTCGCGTCGCTGTGGCCGCCGGAAGCCCTCGAGGCGGTGCGCCTGCTGATCTTCGGCGGCGAGGCATGCCCACCGGAACTCGGTGAGCGCCTTGCGGTTCCGGGCCGCGAGGTGTGGAACACCTACGGCCCGACCGAGGCGACGGTGGTGGCCTGCGCGGCCCCGCTCGGCGGCGACGGGCCCGTCCGGATCGGCTTGCCGCTCGCCGGGTGGGATCTCGCCGTCGTCGACGCCGCGGGCCACCCCGTCGCCGAGGGCGAGGTCGGCGAGCTGATCATCGGCGGGGTCGGGCTCGCCCACTACCTTGACCCCGCCAAGGACGCCGAGAAGTACGCGCCGATGCCCACCCTGGGCTGGGAACGGGCCTATCGCAGTGGCGATCTCGTGCGTCTGGACGCCGCGGGCCTGGTCTTCCAGGGGCGCGCCGACGATCAGGTGAAGGTCGGCGGACGGCGCATCGAGCTCGGCGAGATCGACAACGCGCTCCAGCATCTGCCCGGTGTCGGCGGCGCCGCGTGCGCGGTCCGGACCTCGGCGGCAGGCAACAGCCTGCTCGTCGGCTATCTCGTCTCGACCGACCCGGACTTCGACGTCGCCGCGGCGCACCGGCAGCTTGCCGAGCAGCTGCCCGCGGCAATGGTGCCGCGCCTGGCCCTCGTCGACGAACTGCCGACCCGGACCTCGGGGAAGGTCGACCGCGCCGCGTTGCCGTGGCCGCTCCCGGGCATCAGCGCCGGCGCACCCGCCGGTGATCTGACCCCCACCGAGGAATGGCTGGCCGCACGCTGGACCGATGTCCTCGGCGTCGCCGTGGGTGATCCAAAGGCCGACTTCTTCGCCGAGGGCGGCGGCTCCCTGGCGGCCGCGCAACTCGTCACCGCGCTGCGCGAACGATATCCGCAGATCACCGTCGCCGACCTCTACGACCATCCGCGACTCGGTTCGCTGGCCGACATGCTCGACGCGATCGCCCCGGCCGCCGTCGTCACCGAACGTCACGTCACCCCGACGCCCCGGCGCACCGGGCTTGCCCAGATCCTGCTGTCGGTGCCGTTGACCACCCTGACCGGACTGCAATGGGCCACCTGGCTCGGGGTGGTCAACAACGTGGCTGCGTGGTCGGCGCACCGCCTCGGCACCGACGTGCCCTGGCTGGTCGAGGCCAACTGGTGGGTGGTGCTGGCGGCGTTCGTCATCTTCATCACCCCGCCCGGGCGGATGCTGATCGCCGCGGTGGGCGCCCGACTGCTGCTGGCCGGGGTGACGCCCGGCGACTATCCGCGCGGCGGGACCGTGCATCTGCGGCTGTGGGTCGCCGAACGCCTCCTCGACGCCAGCGGCGCGGTCAACCAGTCCGGCGCGCCGTGGATGCCGTATCTGGCGCGCGCACTGGGCGCCACCCTCGGCGATGGCGTCGACCTGCACACCTTGCCCCCGGTCACCGGCCTGCTCACGGTCGGCGACGGCGCCGCCATCGAACCCGAAGTCGATTTGTCCGGGTGGTGGCTCGACGGCGACATCCTCCACATCGGTGCCATCACCATCAAACGCGGCGCCTCGATCGGGGCGCGCTCGACCATCGCGCCAGGCGCCGTCGTCGGCCGCGACGCCGAGATCGCGCCCGGGTCGGCCGTGTTCGGCCGGGTCAAACGCAACCAGCAGTGGGCGGGCTCGCCCGCGGTCAAGGTCGGCAAGGCCGCGCGCCCCTGGCCGTCGGAGCGCCCGGGCCGCCACAGCGGCTGGGTACCGGTGTACGGGCTGTCGTCGCTGCTGGTGGCCGCGATCCCACTGATCTCGCTGGCCGCGGGCCTCGTCGTGATCGGCTCGTGGGCGCTGCACGCCGACCGGCTGCGCGAGGTCGCCCTGCGCTCGGCCGCCCTGATCCCGGCCGCGTCGATCGTCAGCATGGCCGTGTTCGCGGTGATCACGGCGCTGCTCGTGCGCCTGCTCTCCCTGGGCCTGACCACCGGCTATCACCCGGTGCGCTCCCGCGTCGGCTGGCAGGTGTGGATGACCGAGCGGCTCCTCGATTCGGCACGGACGTACCTGTTCCCGATCTATGCGAGCCTGCTCACGCCGTGGTGGTTCCGGGTGCTCGGCGTCACGGTCGGCAAGGGCACCGAGATCTCGACGGCGCTGGTGCTGCCCAAGTTCACGACCATCGACGACGGCGCGTTCCTCGCCGACGACACCATGGTCGCCTCCTACGAGCTCGGCGGCGGCTGGCTCCACATCGACGACGCGAAGATCGGCAAACGCTCCTTCCTGGGCAATTCGGGGATGGCCGGACCGGGCCGCAAGGTCCCCAAGAACGGTCTCGTCGCGGTGCTCTCGGCGGCACCCGAGTCCGCCAAGTCCGGCTCCAGCTGGCTCGGCAGCCCGCCCATGCGACTGCGCCGGACCGCCGCCGAGACCGACACCGCCCGCACCTTCGACCCGCCCCTGCGTCTCAAGATCGCCCGCTCGGTCATCGAGACCCTGCGCGTGATCGCCGTCATGGTCTCGTTCGGTCTCGGCGTGTTCCTGCTGCTCGGCCTGCAATACGTCGCCGACACCACCCACTACGTGATCGCCGGGCTGGTCAGCGGCCTGCTCATGCTCGTCGTCGGCGCCGCGGCCTGCGGCATCGCGGCCGCTGCGAAATGGCTTGTCGTCGGGCGGATCCGGGTCTCCGAACACCCCTTGTGGAGTTCCTTCGTGTGGCGCAACGAACTCTCCGACGCGTTCGTCGAGACGGTCGCCGCACCCTGGTTCGCCAACGCCGCCGCCGGCACCCCCATCCTCAACGTCTGGCTGCGTCTGCTCGGCGCGAAGATCGGCCGCGGCGTCTGGTGCGAGACCTACTGGCTGCCCGAGGCCGACCTCGTGACCCTGGGCGACGGCGCCACCGTCGAACGCGGCTGCGTCGTGCAGACCCACCTGTTCCATGACCGGGTGATGGCCATCGACCGGGTCACCCTCGACGCCGGCGCCACCCTCGGCCCGCACTGCGTGGCACTGCCCGCGTCGGGGCTCGGCGAATCCGCCACCGTGGGCCCCGCGTCCCTCGTCATGCGCGGCGACGTGGTCCCGGCGCACACCCGGTGGCAGGGGAACCCGATCGCGCCGTGGTAATCGGTGCAGGCAGATCACCGTGCGCCGACGTGGTCTCGACGAGCGGGAAGGGTCGCTGGCCGCAGCAACGAGTTCGGTGTTGGAGAACGCGGTTGTTACTGCAACCGCGTTCTCGGGCAACGAACTCGGATGGGGCGCTCAGCACGATCAGCAGGATGCCCGCCTGCTTGCATCGGCGGCCCGGTTGGTGTCAGATGGGGGCCGACATGGGGTGCCGGATTCACCGGCTGAGATGAGACCCATCGAACCTGATCCGGGTCATGCCGGCGAAGGGATGTCGAAATGAGTGCTGCAACCGATCCGACCCACCAGGTGGCCCTCCCGCTTGCCGAGCAAATCGTGCTCGTGACCGGCGGCGCCCGCGGCCTGGGCGCCGCGATCGTGCGGGCCTTCGCCGACGAGGGCGCGCGGGTGGTGATCGACTATCACCGCAGCGCCGACGCCGCGACGACGCTGGCCGCCGAACTCGGTGATCGCGCGCTCGCGGTCCGCGCCGACGTCACCGATCCGGCCGCGGTGCAGCATCTGTTCACGCAGGCCGAGACGGCGTTCGGGGAACCGGTCAGCACCATCGTGAACAACGCCCTGCCGACGTACTCGTTCAACGGCGACGCGCGCTCGAGAGTCGATCAGCTCACCTGGTCGGAGATCGACAACCAGACCCGGGGCGTGGTGGGTGGTGCCCTGCACACCGTGCAGGCCGCCCTGCCCGGCATGCGCCGACGGCACTTCGGCCGCGTCGTCAACATCGGGACCAACCTGGTCCAGAACCCGGTGGTGCCCTATCACGACTACACCGCCGCCAAGGCCGCGCTGCTGGCGCTGACCCGGACCATGTCGCACGATCTGGGCCCCGACGGCATCACCGTCAACATGGTCTCGGGCGGATTGCTGCGCACCACCGACGCGAGTGCGGCCACCCCCGAGCCCCTCTTCGACGCCATCGCCGCGGGCACGCCGCTGCGCGCGGTGACCACCCCCGCCCAGCTCGCGTCGGCCGTGCTGTTCTTCGCCTCGCCGTGGGGTCGGGCGGTGACCGGGCAGAACCTCGTCGTCGACGGCGGACTCGTGCACAACTGACACCCCGGCTGCCCACTTCGGCAGCACCGGATGCGCGCTTTTGCTAGCGTCCCCCCATGCCAGGGTCTGCGCGTCGTCACCGAATCCGTGCCGCGGTCAGCACCGCGCTGACGTCGACGGCGCTGGCCGTGGGGCTCGCCGCCCCAGCCGGCGCGGCTCCCGACAACGCCGGGATGGGCACGGTCGTGACCCGGCTGACCGGCCCGGGCGCGATCAACGACACGGTCGGCCGCCACGACATCATCGGCACCGATCTCGGGATCATGTGGGACAACGGCCGCGGCGAGATCCTCACCGCGTTCGGTGACACGCAGTCGTTCAACGGCCGGTCGCTGCTGTATGGGTCGCTGTTCTACTGGCGGTCCAACGTGTTGTTGCGGTCCACCGACCACAACCTCGCCGACGGCATGACCTTCACCAGCCACGCCGGACCGCCCGGACATGCGCGTCGGCTCGTCAAACCCCACATCCGCCGCGAGATCACGATCATCCCGACCGCCGGGGTCGCGATCGGCGGACGCCAGTACATGAACGTGATGAGCGTGAAGCGGTGGGTCGCCGACAGCCACTGGGTCACCAACTGGTCCGGCCTGGTCTACTCCGACAACAACGGCGAGACCTGGCAGGCCGCCAACGCGTTCCGGCCGAACACCGGTGGCAATCGCAAGTTCCAGATGACCGCCCTCCTCAAGGACGGCAACACCATCTATACGTACGGCACGCCCGACGGCCGGTCCGGTTCGGTCTACCTCGCCCGGGTGGCCGCCGACAGGTTCACGAAACTCGGTGCCTACGAATACTTCTCCCACGGCCGGTGGGTCCGCGACAATCCCGGTGCGGCGACCCCGGTGATGCCCGCCCCCAACGGGGAGCTGTCAGTGGCGTGGAGCTCCTATCTGGGTCGGTTCATCTCCCTGGCCACCACCGCGCGTGGCGTCGAACTGCGCACCGCCGACAATCCGGCCGGGCCGTGGTCACCGGGCGAGCTCGTGGTCTCCCGAAACGACCCGTATTCGGGGTATGCGCCGTTCATCCATCCCTGGTCCACCGACGGGCCCACCCTGTATTTCACGTACTCGGTCTCCCGGGGCTACCAGGTGTATCTGATGCGCCTGCCGTTGCACCGGTGATCACCCGGTGCAACGGCAGCGCTACTCAGGCCGCGACCGCTTCCGGTGTCGGCGTCGGCGGGGAGGAACGGCGGGACAACCGCACACCGGCCTCGACGACGGCAGTGACCACCAGGTTCGGCACCAGCGCGATCAGGCCGGAATCCCAACTGCCGATGGGGATCTCGGCGAAGGTGATCACGATGACGGTCAGCGTGCCGACGACGATGCCGCTCATCGCCGCCCAGGCGGAGATGCGCACCCGGTCCGGCAGTGCCACGGCGATCGCGGGCGCCAGCTGGGTCAGCCCGCCGTAGGTCAGCAGCAGCAGTTCACCGATGTCGGCGCCGGGCAGGCTGAACGACAAGGCGGCCCCGATCGCCAGCACGACGAACAGCCGGTTGGCCTGGAACTTGGCCTTGGGGCTCAGCGTGGGCAGCAAATTGTTGGAGATCAGCAGCGAGATCCCCATCGAGATCGCGGCGGCCGGCACCATCGCGGCAGAGGCACCGCAGACGGCCACCAGGGCGACCAGCCAGTCCGGCATCGTCGCCTGGCTCACCGTGAACAGCACCTGGTTGCCGGTGGTGTCGGGATCGATCTTGAGCACCGCGGCCATGCCGACGATGATCGGCAGGAAGAGCAGCAACTGGTAGACGCCCAGCCACTTGTAGTTGCTGCGCAGCGTCGCCCCGCTCTCGGCGGCCAGGATCGGTGGCCACAGATGCGGGAACACATTGAACGACGCCCCGATCGTGGTCACCACCACCGCGGTGATGAAGAACGTCGTATCGTAGCCGCCGGCATGGGTCGTGAACAGCGCATCCTGGGTCTCGGCGATCTTGTCGAAGACACCCGGGATGCCGCCGAGCGCGATGACCACACCGATCGCCACCACCAGCAACGCCGCCAGCATCGCGAAGTCCTTCAGGATCGAGGTGCGCGCCACCCCGTGGATGCCGGCCCAGCCGACGAACAGCACCACCAGCACGCTCGCCAGCACCATGCTCAGGCCACGCGCCGATTCCGAGCCCGTCGCCAACTGCACGATCAGCCCGAGGCCGGTGATCTGCAGGGCCAGGTACGGGATCAGGAACAACGCGCCGACCAACGCGACGACGACGGCCAGCGGCCCCGAATCGAATCGATGGCGGAAGAAGTCCGACATCGTCAGGTAGCCGTATCTGGCTCCCAGGTCACGGAGCCGGGGACCGATGAAGTACAGGCCGACAACGCTCGCGGTCAGGTAGAACACCGCGAAGGTGGCGCTGACGCCGCCGTAGAACCCGATTCCCGCCAGCCCCAGGAAGCTGAAGGTGCCCAGCGATTCACCGGCCTGCAGGAACCACGACGTCCAGCGGGGAAAGTCGCGTTCGGCGACGGTCCACGATTCCAGGGTGGCACCGCGGCTGCCGACGGCACCGAGCACCCCGATCGCGATGATGCCCACCACGATGATCGCGGCCATCATGATGATGCCCCCGCCGCCGCAGCCTGCCGTGCGATGAGCCGGTCAACCACCTGAAGCGTTGCAACACTGGCGATCACCAGCACTGCCGCCCACACCAGCACCGCGGGCAGGCCGAACCACCGGGTGGGGTTCTGCGCGAATGGCAGAAGCGGGGTGAGGACCATCAGCACGATCGGGACCATGGTGAACGCGACACGTCCCGGCGTCGCGATGCGGCCGATCTGCTCGGTCTCAATCTGGTCAAGGCCGGGCGAGTCCGGCTCGGTGGTCGGGGCCTTCTCAGGCGGGATCGGATTCATGCTGCACTTCCTCGAGGGGATCGATGGATGGGAGGTCGAGTGTCCGTTCGACGGTGAGCGCCACTCGAAGAAGGCCAAGATCGTTGCCCGGTCCGGCCAGTATTTGGGCGCCGACGGGCAGACCCGACGGCGTGAATCCCGCGGGCAGGGACAGCCCGGGGATGCCTAGTGGGGTGAAGAGCCAGGCCGCGCGCATCCATTCGAGGTAGTCGCCCATCGTGACACCCGCGACGGCGCGCGGCCAGTCCCATTCCACGGGGAATGGCGGGATCTGCGCGGCCGGCGCGAGCACGACGTCGACGTCGGCGAAGAACCGGGCCGCCACCCGGCGCAGCCGGGTGATCTCGGCGTACGCGCGCATGACGTCACGGCCGGACAGATTGCGACCCGCGCGGATGTTGTCGGCCATGAAGTCGACGAATGCGTCCGGGTCGGCGGCGA
>JASGFO010000067.1:0-16919 GCA_047605505.1 Gordonia sp. (in: high G+C Gram-positive bacteria)
CCCACTCGCCACCGGTGGCGAATCCTTCCGGGTCCGCTGGCGGGAGGCTGGGCGTCAACGCATCCAAACATTCACCGACCTGGCCAGCGCCGAAAAGTTTCGGCGCAACATCGAAAAGTTCGGGCCCGCGAAAGCGTACGAGATCGTCGACGCCCTCGACACGGTCAGCGACACTGCGCACGGCATCACCCTCGCCGAGTTCGCCGGACACCACATCGACCACCTGACCGGCGTCACCTCCGGCACCATCCACAAATACCGGCGCTACCTGGGCAACGATCTCGCCGAGATCGGCGAACTCGACATCACGCACGTCACCGAAACCGTCGTCGCCGGATGGGTGCAGTGGCTCACCGACGAGGTCGGCAACAGCGGCAAAACCGTCGCCAACAAGCACGGATTCTTGGCGTCGGTGCTCGCCCGCGCCGTCCGCGACGGGCTGATCGACACCAACCCGTGCGACCGCACCCGGTTGCCTCGCACCGACGCCCAACGCGAACCACGGTTCCTCACCTCCGAAGAGTTTGCTGCGATCCGTGACGGCCTGCCGCCGCGGTACCGGCCGCTGGTTACGTGGCTGGTCGGCACCGGGATGCGCTTCTCCGAAGCCACCGCGCTGCGTGTCGGCGACCTCGACATCCGGGGCGAAGTTGCGACGGCGCGAATATCCCGGGCGTGGAAGTACACAGGCAGCTCGCGGGCCGAGCTCGGCCCGCCGAAGTCGCGTGCCGGACGCCGCACCGTCGATGTGCCCGCCGAGGTTGTGGCTGTCGTAGACCTCGCCGGCCGCGAAGCGGACGACCTCCTGTTCGCCACCCCGCGGGGCGGGCGGGTCAAGTATGCGACCTTCCACCCGTATTGGGCCGCGGCGGCGGCGTCGGCCGGGGTGCAGGCCAGCCCGCACGATCTGCGCCACACGTGCGCGTCGTGGATGATCGCCGACGGCACCCCGCTCCCGGTGATCCAGGCTCACATGGGGCACGAGTCGGTCACTGTGACCGTCGGCGTCTACGGCCACCTCGACCGGTCGTCCTACCGAAGGGCCGCAGCGTCCGTGGGCAAAATGCTCACCGATCTGTAGACGTGCGAGCCGCACCGATCAGGTGCGGGCGGTGTCGGGCGTCACGCCACGGGTGGTACTGCATGACGCCAGACGGTATCGGCACACACCGACAAAACCGGGCGTGACCAGGAATTACACGGGTTCGTCAAACTCCTCCTGGTGCCGTGGTGTCGATTCCATGCCGGAGCTGGAGTTGTGGGTGTTGGTGACGGTCCGAATCAGTTGCCCAGCGATCTGGACTACTGGCACGAGAAGCGCCGCCAATGCCACCGGATACCCCAAGATCAGTCCCAGACCCGCAATCAAGAGAGCGCAGAGACTGATACCCAGCGCCATCCACTGGCCCCTCCGAAGAGCTTCCGCGTCCGCAGAGGCGAGAGACCGCTTGACATCAGCCTCCGCGCTGACTGCCTCGCCAACCGTCTGTTCACGCTTGAAGGCAAGCTCCTGATCCCGCTCGATCACACCCATTCGGCGTTCGTTCAATGCGAGGAGACGGTCAAAGGTGCCAGCCTGTAGCTGCTCGTAGCGTTCAGCATCGTCAGGGTGGGGTAGGTCGCCACTCCACTGGGAGACGACAGCACCGATCCGTCTCGCCTCGGTAGGGGGTAAGACCTCGCCGTCGATGGTGTCGCTGACGTCCTCTACCGAGTTGCGCGGCGGGCTGACCTGACACTCTGAACTGCGGACCCTACGATCGCGCGGGCGCTCGTCTGCTCCCGCCGACTGGGGGTCAGCAGAGGCCGCGGGGTCGTGGTATTCATTTCCACTCCCCGTTGCTGTGCGCGACTCATCGCGGCCCTCGCCTTGCTCATGGCTCAACTGTATCCTCCTGGGCCTGCCCTGGCATACCGAATGCGTCACGTCTTCTTATGCTCATGCCCCGCCTTCTGGTCCTTCCGCGTCCGGCGCTTCCGCGGCCTCGTCTTGGGTGTCGCGGCGGGCTACGCCCTCGATCGGTGCCCTGTACTGGCGGTTGACGAGGCCGTAGTCGGTCTGGCGGCCTGCGGGCCGCTGCCCGGTCTTCTCTTGCGTCTTCTCTTGCGACTGCTCCTGTTCCTGTCGCTGGCTGATATTCGCCACCTGCTGGCCCACCGTCCGTGGTGACCTCCGCTGCTCAGGCTTCTCGCGCTGCTTCTGCTCTTCGACCGTCCCGTGACGAAGCTCAAGGAGGTCGTACACGCCGTCGTAGATGCGTTCGTAGTGCGATTCGCGCGCGGGGCGCCTGTAGGGCGGGCGAACACGCTCTGCGACGTCGAGGAGCACTTCCTCGACGTCCAACGAACTCCAGGTTTCGCACAGCGCTACGTAGGTAGCAGCTAGCGCGTGGCGATCATCGAGCCACCATGGCTCATCGGCGGGTTCATCCGGATCTTGGGGTGATCCAGCTGGGGGTAGGCCAAGGGCTTCCATGACTTGGTCCACGGGGACGGCTCGTTCATGGCGCATCGCCTGCTCGTAGTCGACCGCATGCCGAACCATGGTGGACAGATCGTCCTCGACGAACAGGATTTGATCGAGTTCGGCGCGAGTCAACGGCCGTCTGGACCTCAACTGATCGGCGAAGCGGCTCACCGTGTTGCGGGTGAGTGCGGTCGCGGCAGCTCCTTTCGCCAGCATGTCGAGGCGGCTGTCTCCAGTGCTTACGCGCAGTCCAGTTGGTGACATGACGGCCTGTAGCGCGGCTTCGAACGCGGGGTAGAACTCGTCGAAGTGTGCGTTGATGGTGGCGAGGAGGTTGTCGGCCTGTTCGCGGGTCAGACGCGGGTCGGCGGCGATCGCGGTGGTGATCCGGTGTGCTGCGTCGTCACTTACGCGGCGGGAGAGCGCCGTGTACGCCCGATCACCATCCAGGGTTGGGTGATTGGGTGATTGGGTTTGAGTCTGTGTGGCGCTGAGGGTGGCTTCCAACTCGGCGGCGGCATCGTCACGCCCGACCTCACGAAGCTGCTGCGGTGTCGCACCAACGACCCGCGCCATCCGCGCCAGGGTGTCAGCAGGGGCACGGACAGGGACGCGAACATCCTTCGTCTCCTGTCGATAACCCTTGATGACCTGTCGCCAGCGCCCCTCACTGATGCTGGCGCGCCGCGCGGCTTCGCGTACCGGCAGCTTTGGGCGCGCTTGAGTACGCAGGCGTTCAATCAATTCCGCCTCTGATGGCTGCGACAGTTCGCTCACCAGGCCAGAGTCCCACCTGAACCGCTGCGAAGTCCAACACCGGGACCGTTCACAAGGTTTCGCAGCGACACGCGTGTGATTCTCGAACATCGCTGGTCAGCGTACGAATCGGGAACGTACCTTCACGCTAACTTGACGTACGCAGACGTACGCCGTACCTTGATGCATACCGAGTTCGCCTCGGTTCACCACCAAGGAGCAGCGCATGGACTACTCGGGAGACCTCGTCCCGGTCGAGTTTCACGGCGACACGATCTATGCGGTCGCGATCAACGACCGTCCGCACGTGATCCTCAAGCCGGCGTTCGAGGCGATCGGCGTAGACGCCGATCGGCAGATCGCCAACATCCACAAGCAGCCTTGGGCAACCACCGCTGTAACAGCAGTGGTTGCCGGAGACGGCAAGGTGCGCAACATGATCACCGCAGACCTGCGGTCGTTCCTCATGGCGCTCGCCACCATCCCGGCCAGTCGGGTCGCCGAGCACGTTCGGCCGAAGCTGATCGACTACCAGCGTGAGGTCGCTGACGTGATCGAGGCGCACTTCACCGGTGCCCGCCATCACCAGACGATTCCGAACACGGTCACGTGGGACGAACTGTCCGCCCTCATGCGTCAGCGGTACGGCATCGATCTCGACGTCTGCGACATCACCCGAGCACTCCGCGACGGTGGTGTCCTGAAGCAGACCAACGCGCCCCGCAAGGCTCACCGCAACTGGTTCTGGTTCACCGGTTCAGCCTGGACGATCCATCCCCACCTCCTCCCGGAGCTGACGCGGAAGGTCGTCGAAACCCGAAAAGTCCTCGGCGACGCCGCAGCCATCCAGATGGAGTTGGCGATGGACGCCGAGATCTATCGGGAGGTCGAGCGCTGATGGGTTCGCCTCGTATCTCCCAGTTCGGGGTGTGGCAGGAGTTGCGGGTGATCCGCACCAAGGACGGCCACAGTCTGGCCAGCCTCGCGAGGTCTGCCGGGATCAGCCTCGGCTACCTGTCCGACCTCGAAGGCGGACACCGCTGGCCCAACGCCGTCCAGGTGAAAAAGCTTGCGGTCGCATTGAATTGCCCCGTCAGCGTGTTGGAGCGGCACCGCAACGTCGACTCCGAAGGCGGGTCGATCCCGTTCCGGCAGCTTGTCGCCGACATCGTCGCCGACGAACTCGACCGGCGCAAGACATCAGTCGCATAAGAATGCCCGCCTCGACGAGGCAACGTCGGGCGGGCCATGACGAGAGAAGGTCTCGTGCAAGACAGGGATACGGCACAGATCGTGCCCTTCAACTACGGCGACACCGCGGTGCGGCACAGATCGTGCCCTTCAACTACGGCGACACCGCGGTGCGGACCGTCGTCATCGACGGTGAGCCATGGTTCGTGCTCGCCGACCTCTGCAAGGTCCTCGGGCTGACGCGTCGCCCCGGCCAGGTCGCCGATCGCCTCGACGAGGGGGTACGGCAGACGTACACCCTTCCAACCGCCGGCGGCCCTCAGCAGATGACCATCGTGTCCGAGCCGGGCATGTACGAGGTTGTCATCCGGTCCGACAAGCCGGAGGCTGTCGGCTTCCGCGAAAAACCCTCACCCCCGCTGCCACGGGGTGAGGGCCAGACACGAGAAAAGGAATCGAATGTCAGATCTCACTCTACCCAACGCGCGAGGCGAACGCGATCAGCTTGCCGATCGCACCGACGTCCTCGACAAGGTCGGCCAGCTCCGCACCCTCCCCGACGACATGCACGTCATGACCGAGATGGTCGCGGCGTTCTATGAGGTCGATCGCGAGGCCATCGCGAATCTCGTCAAGCGGAACCGCGGCGAGTTTGAGTCAGACGGCTATGTCGTCATCGCGCGCGGCGAGTTCGAAGAGCGGTTCACCGTGAACCTCTCTACCCAGTCCGCTCGGATCGCCCTGTTCCCGCGTCGCGCGGTGCTCCGGGTGGGGATGTTGCTGCGTGACTCCGACATCGCGCGCCGGGTGCGGGACATGCTCCTCGATGTCGAGCAGGCTGACATCTCCGGCCGTCACCGGGCCGAGATGCTGACTCGCGCCGACCTTGCTCGCATGGTGCTCGAAGCCGAGGAAGAGAAGTCGATCCTCGCGGCCGCCCTCGAATCCGCGGCGCCTGCGATCGCCTACCACGAGAAGTTCATCGCCGAATCCGACGACATCGTGATCGTGAAGGTGTGGGGCGCCTACTACGGGCTGACCGAACCGCAGGCGTGGGAGCTGCTGCGGGAGAAGAAGATCGTCTACCGGTGCCTGATCGGACGCCGGTACTCGGAGTCCAAGGGCGGGATGGTCGACGTCTACGAGAACCGCGCGTACGCGGGTAAGACGTTCGACTGGTTCGATCTGCGGCCGCAGCACAATGCGCCCCGTCACCACAACGGACAGGTGCGGCAAACGCTGTACGTGCGGTCGTTCTTCGCCGACGAACTCGGCCGCAAGTGCGGCCTGACCCGGGTCGACACTGAGGACCGGTCATGACCCTCTCCGATATCGCCCGCGCCCAGCAGGCACTCGTGGACCGGTGGATGGAAGCGAAGGCCGCCCACCAGCGCGGCGAGATCAGCGGCCACGCCCTCGACCAGCTCGACCGTGACCTGAATGCGGAGATGGATCGGCTGTCGGCTCTCGCCGACGCCGACGACACCGACGCCGACGACACCCCGCTCGTGGAGTGCGGTACCGACTGCCCGATCTGCGGTGCGGAATGACCAGGCTGATGCACTACCAGGACCACCCGGTCGACTTCGACCGCACCCGCACCTACACACAGCCCCCTGCCGACCCGTTCGGGAAGCCGACCGGATTCTGGGTGTCGGTGGAAGGTGACGACGATTGGCCGTCGTGGTGCCAGTCCGAGGATTTCCGCACCGAATCATTGTCCCACCCACACGAGGTGCGCCTGGTACCGGCCGCGAACGTCTGGTGGCTGACCACGATCGCCGATGTTGACCGCTTCCATATGCGATTCTCGCGACGACGGATAAGCGACAGACGGATAAGCGACAGCTGGAGCGTGATCGATTGGCGGTCGGTCGCGGCGCTCTACGACGGCGTCATCATCGCTCCCTACCAGCGTTCGCGGCGCGAACTGGATTGGTACTACGGCTGGGATTGCGCGTCCGGCTGTATCTGGAATCTGGATGCGATCGCGTCGGTCGAGCAGGTCGCGATCGAAGCGGGTGCGGCGTGGTGAGGCGGATCGCCGGGGCCGCTGTGCTGGCCGTGTCGTTGATCGTGGCCGGAATCCCGTTCGTGGCGGGCTGCGACCTCGCCCGCAAGGGCACGCCGGCGTGGGCCTCGTCGTCCGAGCAGCAGCGGTACTACGAGTGCGTCGCCGACGTGTACGGGCTCACCGCCACCTACGACGAGGCGTCATCCACAGCGCCCGACGAGCTGGCGCGGGTCATCGCATCCGGGCGTGACCTGTACGCCTCCTATCAGCAGCTACCCGGCATGTCGGTGGAGACCGCTGCCGCCGCAGCCGGTTTGGATGCTGACGGCACCGCCAACCTGCGGTGCGCGGTCACAGCATTCGGGGAATGAAAACACGGAAAGAGGCGGGGCTCGGCGAGGCCTGGCGCGGCGCGGCGAGGCGTGGCGTGGCGAGGCAAGGCATGGCATGGCAGGGGATAGAGGTGGCTCGGAATGGTTGCAGGAGTGTTCGATTCACTCCCCGAGCACGCACGGCGAGGCCTGGCTGGGCGAGGCTCGGCTGGGCGTGGCAAGGCGAGGGATAGACGGGTGAACGGCATACACCCCGGTTCGAGTCCGGGGCACCCACGCACACAAACACACAAGTCCAAGAAAAGGGCACTCGGGTGAAGAAGTTTCAGATCACAATCACCGGCAACACCCCACTCCTCATGCACAACTCGCGGCTCTCCGACCCACTCGACCCGGCATCTAAAGCACTCAAGAAGATCAGCAGCAAACGCACCAAGACGGACGACGATCACATCGCGCTCGGCGAGGCCGAGTTCATGGGCTCCCTCTATCTCGACCCCCACGTCGGACCATTCATCCCCGACCTGAACATCGCCGCGGCACTGCTCGCCGGGGCGAAGCTCAACAAACTGGGAGTCAAGGTCACACGTGGCCTACTCATCACAACACCAGTCAACCCGCTGGCGTACGACGGGCCCCGAGACCCCGCCGAGATGTGGCGTTCTGGGCGATTCGCACACCGCGCCTCAGTGGGGGTCGGACAGTCCCGCGTGATGCGGACCCGCCCCGTCTTCCACGACTGGGCCTGCGAAGCGGAGGGCCTACTCGACGAATCCCAGCTCGACATCAGCCAGATCATCCAGATCGCCCAGAACGCAGGCGATTTCATCGGCATCGGGGACTGGCGGCCACGCTTCGGCCGCTTCACCGCGAAAGTGGAAGCGGAATGACCGGGCCCGGGCGTACCCCATTCGAGCCCGCCGGCGTCCGGTCCCGCAAAGAGATCCTGGTCGACCTGTTCGGTGAGCGCGACGAGGATTCGGTGGTCACCTACGCCGAGATCGCCGAGGCGATCGGAATCGAGGATCGCCCGACGTGCCAGCGCGCGGTGAACGGCGCGAAGTCGAGCGTCGAGCGCGTCCACAACAAGGCACTCGACGCGGTCACGAACGTCGGCTACCGGATTGTCCGCGCAGGCGAGCACCTGCAACTCGCACAACGACACCAGAAGCGAGGGAGATCGCAGCTACGGCGATCGCAGTCGAAGGTTGTCCACGTCGACATGTCCCGACTCACCGACGGTGAGCGGGCGGCGGTGACCCTCGCAGCGACCTCGATCGGTTTGCAGATGGAATACATGCGCCGCAACGACATCCGCTCAGGCCGGATCGAGGAGGCCGTGGCGGCCGTCCAGGATTCGACCGAACGCTCCGAATCGGAAATCGCGGAGCTGAAGGAACGCCTGGCGCGGCTCGAACAGGAAACCACACGGGACTGCTGATGACCGATCCTCTGCTACGAGATTTGGATGACGTGGTGGCTGCTCTGGGCCACCGCATCTCTCGCCGTTCCCTGATGGAGCAGCTACGCCCGGGCCGCCGATTCGACGGCTGCGCCGGGAAACTCGCCGGCAGGTGGGTGTTCACCGACGCCGATGTGGATCGGCTGCTGGCCCGCCTCCATGACGACTCTCCTGCTGACGACGACGCTGCTGCTGGCCGGTCGGCGTCGGTGCGGGTGTTGCCGTCGGGGATGTCGCCCCGCTCGCCGCGGGCACGGCAGGCCACGCGATGACCGCCGACACGATGACCTCCGCGTCGGCGGGCCGCACCAACCGACAACTCGCCGCCGAGTACGTCGCCTGTTACCTCGTGGCCACCATCGACCACCCCGCGCCCCGCGGGGCCGACACCAGCAGGCCGTCCGCGCCGCCGGTGTCGCAGGGGAAGCCCGAGCCTCAAGGGGTTGAGGCTCGGGCGGTCCCCGCCGAGCACCGGTGGGCGGTCACCAAAATCGATGGCCGCTGGCACTCCTACCCGCTGGTGCCCGGCCCGCACTGGCAACACCAGTGGGGGCAGATTTTCGCGTCGTTCCCTGAGGCGATCGCATTCGCAGACGAGCAGACAAGGATCCGAAATGAACAAGTACGAAATCACTCCTGAAGCGAAAACGATCGAGTCTCACACGCTGTACCGCATCAAGGCTTTGCGCGACATCCCGCGCCGGGGTGTCAAAGCTGGCGACCTCGGCGGGTGGATCGAAGCCGAAGCCAACCTCTCCCAGGAGGGGCACTGCTGGATCGGCGGCAACGCCAGCGTGTGGGGCACCGCCAGCGTGGAAGGCAACGCCAGCGTGGAGGGCAACGCCCGCGTGGAGGGCAACGCCCGCGTGTGGGGCGACGCCCGCGTGTGGGGCGACGCCCGCGTGTGGGGCGACGCCCGCGTGTGGGGCAACGCCAGCGTGGGGGGCAACGCCCGCGTGTGGGGCGACGCCCGCGTGTGGGGCAACGCCAGCGTGGGGGGCAACGCCCGCGTGTGGGGCGACGCCGAGGTCACACACACCCAGCACGTCCTCACGATCGGCCCCGTCGGCTCCGAGGACCAGGCCGTCACCGTCTGCCGCACCCGGGTTGGCGGTCACCAGGTGGTCGTCGGGTGTTGGGGTCCCGGCACCCTGACCGAGCTTGTCGGCGAGGTGCAGCGCCGCAAGCGCCAGTACTGGGGCGGCTACCCCGCGCCCGAGATTGCCCGGTGGGAGGCCCAGTACCGGGGGGCCATCGCGCTCGGAGAGTCGATGGCCGAAGCGTGGGCGGCCGAGGCCGCTGCTGAGGCGGCAGCTGGGCGGGAGCCCGCGAAATGACCTACGCCGACCTCGTTTTCGGGTGCGCGACATTCGGCACCCTGATCGGGGCAACCATCTTCGCGTGGCTACTCCCCAACGACACCGACGACGACATCTCTGAGATGCCCGACGACGACGATGTCGACCACATCCGCATTCAGAAAGGGGAAATCCGATGAGGCGCAGCGACGCGGCCGACACCGTCAACGCGGCCAGGATCTACGGGCTGATCATCTTCGCGATCCTGACCATCGGGGGGCTGTGCGCCCTCGGGATCCACCTCGCCAGCGAGACCCCCGCCGAGCCGCTCCCGACGTCACAAACGGACGCAACCGAGGGAAACGCCCGCATCACGTCCCAGTTTTTTGTGACCACCCACGGCACCCGCATCGAGTGCGTGTGGATGGGCAAAGGTGCGGGGCACACAGCCACCGGCGGGCCCGCGTGCTGGCCGACCAACCAGGGCGGTGACCCCCGATGATCCGCATCGACGCCGACGGAATCCCGACCAGAAATCCGGCGGCGCCACGGCCCGCCCGGTTCGTCAACATCGACGCAATCCCGGACCGGCACATCCGCCTCGACCGGCTGCGGAATGTGGTCCGGCAACTCGGACAACAGGAGGAAACCCGATGACTCAGGATGATGGCCAGGATTTCGCGGCGGTGTTGATGCAGCACGCCAGTGGGCGAGCCCACACCGAAGCGTCCAAGAAACTCGCCGAGGTGGTGGAAGCGGTGATGGAGACCGGTAAGCCGGGCTCGGTAACCGTGAAACTCACTGTCTCCCAAGACAGGGATGTGAAACGGATGGTGAAACTCGCCGACGTTGTGACGGCGAAGGTGCCGACGGAACCGCGGCGGTCGCTGTGGTTCCCCGACGACGACAACACCCTGCACCGCAACGACCCACAACAGAAATCACTCTTTGACGACGCCCCTGTCGAGAAAATCCAAGCCCCCGAAGGGAACTGAACCATGACCAACGAAACCGTGTCCGAAATCGTGTCCGGGCCGCTCGGCCATCTCATCCAAGGCCACGACCCGCAGAAACTCGCCGAAATCGAACTCGCCGGCATCCAGCCCGGAATCCACGTCATCGCAGCCACCACCGCCGATCGCGGCCTACAGGTCGAGACCATCGACCTGCGTGGTTTCATCCCCGGTGTCACCGCGTCGGCGGAAGCCGGGACCCGCCTGGTCACCGACGTGCCCAGCTTCCTCGCCGAGCTCGACCGGTACACCCTCGACCCGAGTGTCTCCACCCTGTGGGGCGACGAAACCAGAGGCCAGGTCGAAGCGGTCTACAACGACCACCACAGCGCCGGTGCGGGCCTACGCGACAACCGTCTCCGCCTCGAACTGCGCGCCGACACCGACTGGCAGGCATGGCACACACTGTCCGGCCAATACCTGGCACAGGAGGCATTCGGTGACGCCATCGAAGAGCTGCTACACACGGTGGTGGAGCCACCGCAAGCGGGACTGATGGAGGTCATCGACTCGATCCGCGCCACCAGCAAAGGCGTGTTCGAGTCGAAGATTTCGCGGCGTGATGGCGCACAAAAGCTCGAGTTCCGGGAGGACGTGACCACCAGTGCCGGGCGGTCCTCCCAGTTGGATGTGCCGAAGACGGTGACGCTCGCGCTGCGGCCGTGGGAGGGCCTCGACACCTACCGGGTGGAAGGTTGGTTCCGGCTCCGCATCGCCAACGGCCAGCTCACGCTGGCCATCAAGTTGAAGCCGACCCGCAACGTGGTGCGGCAGGCGTGGGCGGATGTGGTGTCCGATATCGAAGGCCACCTTGATGGGAAGCCTGTCCTCGCAACCCGATTCGGCCGATGACCGACCGACCGATGCTCGACCCTCGTGCGGTGGCGGCGATGATGCGAGCCCAGGCCGACAAACTCCGGCCGCGGAACTCCTCTTGCAGGGTGCCGAGGATCTCGATGGCGTGGAGGGGTGGGGTGACGGCCGCCGGCGTGTCGGGGTGCGTGGCCGGTCGGCCCGCTACCTCGACGCCTACGCCGCCGGTGAAGCCGAAGCGCTGGGGGTGACCGGTGACCACCCCGAAAACGGTTACGCGGTGGGCGCAGCTCGTCGAGAAGGCGCACACCGAGGGCGCGAAAGCGTACCGCGACGGCCACACCCTCAACCCGTACGCCGGCACCGAACTCCACCAGGCGTGGAATGGCGGATGGGAAGAGGCCCAGGAGTGGGCGCGCACCGGTGATCGTATTCCCGGCGAGGACGGCGTCTACCCCGACATCTCCGACCACGTCTACCACTCGGATCGGGACAGCCTGTCATCGACGGGCGCGAAAACGATCCTGGAACCGGGCGGGCCCGCGCTGTGGCGGTGGGCGCCCCGCAAAGAGTCCGCGGCATTCGATTTCGGGCACGCCGCCCACGAACTCGTCCTCGGTAAAGGGGCAGGGATCGCCGTCGTCGACGCCGACAGTTGGCGCACCAAAGACGCCAAAGCCGCCCAAGACCAAGCCCGTGCCGACGGGAAAACACCCATGCTGCGCAAAGAGTTTCAGCGGGCCGAACGGCTGGCTGATGCGGTCCTCACCCATCCGGTCGGGGCGCTGATCTTCGCCGACGGCCAGGCCGAAACGTCGATCTGGGCGACCGACCCCGACACGGGGGCCCGCATCCGGTGCCGCCCCGACTGGTGGGAGGGGGCCACCTTCTACGACCTGAAAACAACAACCCGCGTCGGCGATTTCGACAAAACCATCACCAAGTGGAGCTACCACCTGTCCGCGGCCTTCTACCTCCACACCGCGAAATGTGTGGGCCTGGAAGTGGATTCGTTCGTCTTCGTCGCCGTCGACAAAGACGAACCACACCTGGTGGATGTGGTCGAGCTCGACGCGGACAGCCTCACCATCGGCGCCGACCTGACCCGCGCCGCCATCGACCTGTGGGCGCGCTGCCACCGCGCCGACATGTGGCCGGGCCTGCCCGAAGAGCCACGCATCACCCGACTGCCCGACTGGGTGCGGGTGGCCGCCGACAACACCATCGCCCGCGCCGCATCAGTCGAAATCCCTACGACAAGGAAATCCGCATGACCAACGAAATCAATGCTGTCCGGCCGGCGACTGAGCTGACCATCAGTCCCGACCAGACCAGGTTCACCGACGCCCAGGTCGCGGGTCTCGCGCAGCTCGGTATCCAGGATGCCAGCCCCGGCGATCTGCAAGTGTTCTTCCACCAGGCGAAGCGGTCCGGGTTGGACCCATTCGCCAAGCACATCTACATGATCGGCCGGAAGACCAAGACCGGCGGATACCGTGGCGAGCCGGAACGGTGGGAGACTAAGTGGACGATCCAGATCGGCATCGACGGCTACCGGGTCGGCGGCCGGCGAATCGCGAAGGCCGAAGGCATCAAGCTCGGGACGGACGGCCCGTACTGGCATGACGGAAATTCGTGGTCGGATGTGTGGCTCGGCGATGGCGCGCCACGGGCGGCGAAGTTCACCATCGTCCGCGACGGCGAGCCGTTCACGGCGATTGCAAATTTCGGTGAGTACGCGCAAACCAGGAGCGGTGGCGGACTGAATGCGATGTGGGCGAAGATGCCAGCCCAGATGATCGCCAAGTGTGCGGAAGCCAACGCCTGGCGGATGGCGTTTCCCGACCAGTTCTCCGGCCTCATCTACGAGGACGCCGCGCAACCAGTCATCGACAGCGAGGTCGTGGACTCGCCACGACCGCCGACCGGGACAGACAGGCTCCGCGCCCGCATGGCGGGCAACGCTGGCGCTGCTGCGTCCGATGTCGTCTCTGAACCCGAATCCGAGCCGGCCGCCACCGCGGCGGTCACCGCGGCGCAACTCCGCAAGCTGAACGCGTTGTTGACCGAGGCGGGGTTGCGGGAGCGGAGAGAAGAGGCACTCGCATTCATGTCGGACGTGGCGGGCCGTGACATCGACTCGTCGAAATCGCTGACGAAGGACGAGGCGAGCCGCGTCATCGACGCCCTCAACGGCCAGCCCATCCCGGAAAACGTCGAAGGCCCCGCAGGAACATGACCGCCGCCCCGTTCCAGCACCCCCCGTGCGACGAGCTGATCCCGCACGCGCTGTCGATCGTGGCAGCGGTCCGCGACGACGACCCCGGCCGACTGATGGAGGAGATCGTGGACGCCGGTCACTGCCTGGAAGCGGTGACCGGCAGCTCCAAACTGCTGGCCGCGACGCTGATCATCGTCCTCGCCGCACTGGTCCCCACAGACCGGCCGGTATCCCGACTCACCGAATGGATGGCCCCATGACCATCGACCCCGACGGATTCCTGTACAGCAAACGCCCGCACGCCGCAGCCCCGCCATGGATGTGGAAGACGTACCGCGCCTACCGTGCCCGCATCGCGGCCGAAGACCACGCGTGGTGGACCGACACCGAAGCCCGCGCCCGACGCATCGCCGGACGGGGTAGCCGATGCCACTGACAGAAGCCGCCGCCCGCATCGTCTCGATGAGAGAGTCGGGGACATCGTTCGAGGTGATCGCTGCAGAGTGTGGCGTCTCTCGTGACCGGGTCGAGCGGATCGTCGCCGAGTATCGCGCGATCCCGTGTGCCCGCGGGTGTGGCCGTCCCGCAAGATACACCGACGGTCTGTGCCGCGCCTGCCGTAGACGTAAGGCGCGCGGCATCGATAGCCCGGCGCGGCCACCACGCGCCGACCCCGACTGCGACAGCAAGCCCGGGCCCAACCCGGACGGTCCATGCCCACACGGCTGCGGTCGACTGTGGCACGACCTGCCGGCCATCGCGTGCACGGTGGTCTCCCTCCCCGCATGCCCGGGGAGGTCCGTGGCGTCATGACCACACTCGTCGACTTCTTTTGTGGCGCCGGCGGTTCCAGCAGCGGCGCGATCCAGGTGCCCGGCGTCGAGGTGGCCGCCGCGGCGAACCACTGGGACCGCGCCATCGAGACACACGCCGCGAACCACCCCGACGCGATGCACATCCACGCCGACATCAGCCAGTACGAGCCGTCATTGGTGCCGCACACCGACCTCGCATGGCTCTCCCCAAGCTGCACCCACCACACCGCGGCACGCGGCAAGAAGCTGGCCGACAGGCAACCCGATCTGTTCGGCGAGGTGCTGCCCGACGCCGCGGCCGAGCGGTCCCGCGCCACGATGTGGGATGTCGTGCGGTTCACCGAATACCACGCCTACGAGGCGGTGATCGTCGAGAACGTCATCGAGGTCACGAAGTGGCCCCCGTACCGGGCATGGCTGGCCGCGATGGACTCCCTCGGCTACGACCACCAGGTCGTCATGCTCAACTCGATGCACGCACACCTGTACGGCGCGGGGGCTCCTCAATCCCGGGACCGGCTCTACTGCGTTTTCTGGCGCAAGGGCAACCGGCGGCCAGACCTCGGCCGCATCACCCGGCCCCGCGCAATCTGCCCCGAGTGCGGGCCGATCCTCGCGATGCAAAGCTTCAAGAAGCCAGGATCAGGGATCGGCCGATACCGTACCCAGTACGTGTACCGCTGCCCATCGGTGAAGTGCCGCAACCAGATCGTGGAGCCGCCCTACCGGCCGGCGGCCGAGATCATCGACTGGTCCCTCGAAGGGCAGCGGATCGGTGATCGTGCCCGGCCGCTCGCCGACAAGACAATGAAGCGGATTCAGGCCGGAATCGACCGCTACTGGATGCCGCTGATCGTCGAGGCGGCAGGCAACACCTACGACGCCGCTGACCCGAAGCACCCGCAGCACGGTCAGCCTGGCGCCTACATGCGGGCGTGGCCGACCGACGACCCCCTGAGGACCGTGCACACCACGGCGTCGAAGGCCCTCGTCATCCCGATGGAAGGACGGGAGGGTAAGCAGCCGCGGCCCATCGAAGGGCCACTGCGCACCATGACGACCCGCAACGAGAGCGGCATAGTGGTGTCGCCGTTCATTGCCGAGCTACGCGGCGGCGGCTCCGACGCCCGATCGACGACCGACCCGCTGTCCACGGTGACCGCATCGGGCAACCACCACGGGCTCGTCACGACGTACTACGGCAACGGCGGCACCAGGCCGACCGACAACCCGCTCGCAACATGCACCGCGACTGATCGGCACGCCCTGCTCATGCGGAACAACACCGCGCGCGGCGACCAGGGCCAGATGTCGACGCCGGTCACCGAACCCGCGGGCCCGACGATCCACATCAACGACGTCCGGTTCCGGATGCTCGAACCACGAGAGATCATCGCCGCGATGGACTTTCCGGACTCGTACGCCGTCCTCGGCAACCGGCGGGAGCAGGTCAGAATGGCCGGCAACGCTGTCACACCGTGCGCCGCGCGCGACCTCGTCGCGGTCGTCGCCGAAAGCCTGGGGGTGACGGCGTGAGCCTCCATTTCCCGCTCAGGGTCGGCCTCACCACGATTGGGTATTTCGAGGCGGTTCGTATCGAGGGTGACGATTCCCCGGGCAGCATCAACACGTACCGGTGCGGGGTGCACCGACCCGACCGCGGCAGGCTGAACTTCACGCTCCGCCACCGCTACGGCGACGGAGCGTGGGCACTCGTACATGCGGCCACCGAGCGGATCATCGCATTCGACCGCGGGGAGGCGTGATGGCTGACCTCCTGCAGATCATCGAGATGGCTTTGCAAACCGGCGACTCACCTATCGACTGGGGCAGCGACTATGCCTCGCAGTATGTGGTGCCGGCGTCGAACCGCCGCCGCATCCTCGACCGCGAACACCGCGCCGGCATCACACCGAACGCAGATGGGTGGCTCGTCATGTCCCGTGACATCGGCGTCCTCGACGGGCAAACCGTCACCCACTGGACCCGCATCCGATGGGAGCCGTGCGGCGCAGACGGATCGGTCCACGACTTGGATTCCGGGGGCGTGCTGTGACGCGCCGGGTGTGCACGGTGGATGGGTGTGGGGGCGACCGCGTCGCGCACGGTTTGTGCGGGGCGCACGCGTACCGTCTCGGGGTGTACGGCGACGTTTTCGCCGACGTCCCGATCGGGCAGCTCCACACCCACATCGCCCGTATCCGTGGCGACGAGCGTGCGCGCCAGCGGATCACCGCGTACCTCGATGCCCGCTATGTCGGGCACCCCGTCAGAGTCGCGGTCGACGAGGTGGGCGTGTGCGCCCGCACCCTCATCCGGGCATTCCAGCGCTGCGGGCACACCCCACCCACCGAGCTATGGAGGCTGCTATGACCGAATCCCGCTCCGACCGGCGGCGCCGTGAGCACCGTGAGCACCGTGAGGTCCGGCGGATGGCCTTGCAGTCGACCGCCGAAATGTACCGCGGCCTCAACCGAAATGTACCGCGGCCTCAACTTGCCGAAGCAGAGATCAGAAACGGGCTCAACGACGACGCC
>JASGFO010000068.1:0-16669 GCA_047605505.1 Gordonia sp. (in: high G+C Gram-positive bacteria)
CCCCCCCTCCGGGGGGCCCCCCCCCGGGCCCCGCCGGGCCGCACTGTCCGCCTCGGACAGATCCTCGACCCGGGTCAGCACCGACCACCGAATCCCGAAGGGATCCCGGATCGACGCGAACCGGTCGCCGGAGACGAAGGTCGTCGTCGCCTCCCGGATCCGTGCCCCGGCCGCCTCGGCACGGGCAACCACCGCGTCGACATCCGGGCAGTACAGTCCCAGTGAATAGCAGTCGGCCTCCCCCTCGGGGGCGTTGCTCAGGCCATAGGCCGCCGACGCCTCCCCGAGTTGCAGTCGGCCGTTGCCGAAGTCAAGCTCGGCATGCGCGACGACGCCGTCGAACTCGGTCTTGTCGACGAGCCGGGCACCGAAGATCTCGCAGTAGAAGGAGATCGCCTCGCCGGCCCGGGGCACAACGATGAACGGGGTGAGGCTGGTCGAGCCCGTCGGGCGGCCGTTGACGGTGTGGGTGCCGGTCACGCCGGTGATGTTGGTGGTCATGTCGTTGAGACTATGGCGGGCAGCCGAGATCCGGCTTGTGGATTTGCGACAACCTGAAGGGACGGGAATGACCGAGTTCGTCGACCGGCGCGGGGTTCTGTATCCCGCGGCGCTGCCGACCTTCCGACGGATCCCGGCCCCCGCCGACCTGCGCGAGCAGATCCGCTGGTTCTGGCTGCCCCGTTGGCATCTCGCACCCGGCCGCACCTCACGACAGCACCTGCTGCCGTTTCCCGCGAGCAACCTCGTCGTACAGTCCGGGTGGTCGGGCGACGCCGCCTCGGGCGACGCGGCACCAGTGGTGAGCATTGCCGGCCCGTCGACCCGCGCCACCCACCGCGACCTGCACGGCGACGGCTGGGCGGTCGGTGTGCTGTTGCGGCCCGCAGGTGTCGCGGGGCTCGGCGTCGAACCCCGGCAGCTGCGCGACAGCGAAACCGTCTTCGACGCCCCCGACCTGCTCGCCGCGGTGACCTCGGCGATGGCCGACCCCGACGCCGACCACGCGGCCGAGCAGGCGAGCAGCCGGTTCGCCGACTGGCTGCGCCGAACCCTTCCCGAGCCCGACGTCGCGGCGCGGCAGGCGAACACGCTCGAAGACCTGGTGGCCACCGACCGCACGATCCACCGCGTCGACAATCTCGCGGACCGGCTGTCGACGTCGACACGCAGCGTGCAACGCACCGCCGACCGCTACATCGGACTGACACCCCTGGCCATCATCCGCCGCTACCGGCTCCAGGACGCCGCCGACCGGCTCCGCACCGATCCCGACGTCACCATCGCGGCGGTCGCCGCCGACGTCGGCTACGCCGACCAATCCCACTTCAGCGCCGACTTCAAACGGACACTGGGATTTCCGCCGAGCCGCTACTCTGCTTAACTGCGCCGCCTCCGGCGCTATGCCCGCGGCTTCACCAATGGGAACAGGATCGTCTCGCGGATACCCAGACCGGTCAACGCCATCAGCAGCCGATCGATGCCCATGCCCGTCCCCGCGGTCGGCGGCATGCCGTACTCCATGGCCGTCAGGAACTCCTCGTCGAGGACCATCGCCTCGTCGTCACCGGCGGCAGCCAGTCGCGCCTGGTCGATGAAGCGTTCCCGCTGAATGATCGGGTCGACGAGCTCGGAGTAGCCGGTCGCCAGCTCGAAACCGCGGACGTAGAGATCCCACTTCTCGACGACGCCCGGGATCGAGCGGTGTGCCCGCACCAACGGCGACGTCTCGACCGGGAAGTCGCGCACGAACACCGGCTGCGTGAGCGTCTCGCCCACCACATGCTCCCACAACTCCTCGACGAGCTTGCCGTGCCCGTAGCCCTTGTCCTTCGGGACCTCCAGACCGACCCGGTCGGCGATCGCGAGCAACTCCGGCACCGTCGTCTCACCGTCGTTGCCGACCGGCACGATCTCCTCCCCCAGCGCCGCCGACAGCGATGGATACATCTCCAACGCGGTCCACTCACCGGAAAGGTCGTAGACACTGCCATCGGGCATCGTCGGGGTCAGCGTGCCCATCGCCCCCTGCGAAACCTCTTGCACCAGTTCCCGAGTCATCGTCGCGGCGGTGTCGTAGGTGCCGTAGGCGGCATAGGTCTCCAGCATCGCGAACTCGGGCGAATGGGTGGAGTCGGCGCCCTCGTTGCGGAAGTTGCGGTTGATCTCGAAGACCTTCTCGATACCGCCGACGATGCAGCGCTTGAGGAACAGCTCGGGCGCGATCCGCAGGAACAGGTCGATGTCGAAGGCATTCGAGTGCGTCACGAACGGGCGGGCCGCGGCGCCGCCGTGCAGGGTCTGCAGCATCGGTGTCTCGACCTCAAGAAAGCCGCGCCGGTCCAGGGCGTTGCGGAGCTCGGCGATCACCGCGATCCGGGTCCGGGCGATGGCCCGGGCCTCCGGGCGCATGATGAGGTCGACGTAGCGTTGCCGGACGCGGGTCTCCTCGTTCAGATCCTTGTGCGCAACCGGCAACGGCCGCAACGACTTCGACGCCATCGCCCAGTCATCGGCGAGCACCGACAGCTCACCGGTGCGCGAGCTGATCACCTGACCGTGCACGAAGACGAGGTCGCCGAGGTCCACCTCGGCCTTCCAGCGCGCGAGCGCATCCGCGCCGACACCGTTGACACTGATCATCGCCTGCAGTTGGGTGCCGTCCCCCTCCTGCAGCGTCGCGAAGCAGAGCTTGCCCTTGTTGCGGAGGAAGATGACGCGCCCCGCGACGCCGACCTGCTCGCCGGTCTCGGTACCGGCCGCGAGGTCGGGGTGGGCGGCGCGGATCTCGGCGAGCGAGTGGGTACGCGGGATCGACACCGGGTAGGCCTCGCGTCCCTCCTCGAGGATCCGTTCCCGCTTCTCCCGGCGAATCCGCAGCTGTTCGGGAGTCTGATCGTCCTCCGTGGTGGCGGTGTTTGTCGGGGTCTGCGGGTTCTCACTCACGTGCGAAACACTATTCGCCAGTGCGCGCCGCGACCAAGTCGGTGCCGGTGGTCGGAGTGCCGCAGCCGGCCCGCAGCGACCACGGGCCCGAACCCCTCGGCGACCGATGGTGTCCGCCGACCGACGTTGTCCACAGGCCCCCGCCGCCGGGCACCCTCGTTGTCGGCGACACCGCCCACAATGGGCGCATGAGCACAAACAACCGGCAACGCCGAACCGCCAAGGCCAAGCAGCGCGCCAAGGCGCGTTCCCGACACCGGTCGGCCACCGACGGGCCGTTCACGACCCGGCATGGCCCCGGGCCCGCGGACACCACCGAGTCCAACACTGCTGCCGCCATCGGCGCACTCCGCCGGCTCGTCGTGGGCCGGATGCGGGGCCGGCCCGACCCCGCCGCGGAGTCGGCCTTCGCCCGGTTCCCGCCCGGCTGCCGACAGGCCGCGATCGACGATGTCGCCGTTACCGTGATCGAGCAGGCCGTCGACGGCCACTGGACACCGCACGATCTGCGCGAGGTGGCCCGTCGACGCCTGACCGCACCCGGATCGGCCGAGTATCTGCTCGGGGTGCTGGCCGCGGTGACCGCACGCCACGACCCCGCGACCGTCGCACCCGAGTGGCGCGCGGAGCTGGCCGGCGTCGAGCCGATCACCGGATGCCGTGGCTGGGCGCTCGGGCATGACCTCGCGTGGGACGCGGCGGCCTCCCAGCTCGTCGAGCTCCTGTCGATCGTGCTGGGGCTGCCCCGACTCCAGCCGATCATTCCCGCCCCCGGTCGGTGGCGGCCCCGCGCCGACGATGCGTCCCACGTCGACGAACGCATCCTCGGCAAGGTGCGTGGGCTGCTCGCCAAGGCCGAGTCGACGACGTTCGAGGAGGAGGCCGAGGCGCTCACCGCCAAGGCCCAGGAGCTGATGACCGCATACTCGATCGAGCGGGCGGTCGCCGAAGCCGATCAGCCCGCGATTCCCCGTCCGGCGACGCGCCGCGTCTGGATCGACGCGCCCTACGTCGACGGCAAGTCGCTGCTGATCCAGCAGGTGGCCGCCGCCAACGGGTGCCGCGGCGTCTTCGCCAAACACCTGGGGGTGGTGACACTGGTGGGATTCGCCGCCGACCTGGCCTTCGTCGAGCTGTTGAGCACATCACTGCTCCTCCAGTCGAGCCGGGCCATGCGGCTCGCGGGCTCGCACATCGTCAACGGCACCTCCCGGACCCGCTCGTTCCGGCAGTCGTTCCTCGTCGCCTACGCGGCCCGGATCGGTGAACGGCTGCGTGCGTCGGCCGGCGCCACTCAGTCAGTGGCCACCGAATCCCACGGCGCCGCAGTACTTCCCGTACTCGCCGCGCGTGACGACGCGGTCGCCGACCGATTCGCGGAGCTGTTTCCGGACAGCGTCGCGCGCTCGGTGAGCGTCAGCAACCGGGCCGGCTACGGCGCCGGCCGCGCGGCCGCCGACCTCGCCCAGCTCGACGCCCACGACGGGATCGAACAGTGACGCGCTGAGCGGCTCAGTGCGCGGAGAACATGGCGAGCTCGTCGGGGTTCACCGGGCCGTTGATGCCGGCGCGGCGCAGTCGCCGGAAGCCGCCGAGCAGGAAGACCGCACCCGTCACCCCGGCCGCCTGCAGATGCCAGGCCAGCCATTCGGCCTCGTGCCCGTCGTCGGAGACCAGGATCCACCGGGCATCGGCGTGGGCGCGGCGCAGCGACGCCGGGGTGCCGGGGGTGAGCGCGTCGAGAACCTCGGCGGCATCGATTGCGAGAGCCCCGAGCAGTGCGCCGTCGGCGGCGCGCCTGCGTTGGCTGCGGACATCGACGGCCACGGCACCGGCGGTGAGGGCGTCACGGAAATCCTTGGCGGGCAAGGAAATCGGGGTGCGCGGTGTAGGCGCGGAAATGGGTACGAGAGCCTGGACCGATGCGGTCATGGGGGAGAACCTCGACAGTGATCGAATGAGCAGGGGTCGGCAAGGGCGACCGCGCAGTGGCCCTTCGGCCTCGCGGGGTCAGCCCCGACAACACTCCCGACAGCTCATGATCACGACGGCCAGTGTGCCACATCGGTGCCGGGCCAGCCAGCGCTGCGGCCGATCTGTGCGCGGGTCGACACCGCCCGGCCCCGGCGGCCAACCAGACTCAGCGACCCCGGGCACGCCCCTGCTGCTTGGCGCGCTCATGGACCAGCCGCAGGCCCGCCAACGTCAGATGCGTGTGGTGGGTGGTGACCGACCGGCATTCATCGACGAGCAACGGGGCGAGAAACCCGGTGGCCACCACCGTCACGTCGGCGCCGCCGAAACCGTCGATGCCGGTGCGGATGCGGTCGACGAGACCGTCGACCTGACCGGCGAATCCGAACAGGATCCCCGACTGCAAGGCCTCGACGGTGTTCTTGCCCAGCACACTGCGGGGCGGTTGCAGTTCCACCCGGCGGACGGTGACCGTGTGATCGCTGAGGGCCTGCACGCCGAGGTTCACCCCGGGGGCGATGGCACCGCCGAGGAACTCGCCGCGCGCCGAGACGGCGTCGACGACGGTCGCCGTCCCGCACGCCACGACGATCACCGGCCCCGGGTAATTGTGATGGGCAGCAAGGCAATTGGCGACGCGGTCGGTGCCCACTTCCTTGGGGTTGTCGACGAGCAGCGGCACCCCGGTCCGCACGCCCGGCTCCAACAGCACATGGGGGCCGGCCCCGAAGTAGGTGGGCACCATCGTCCGGAGCTCCCGCAACAACGACGGCACCGTCGACAGCGCGGCCACGCCGGTCACCTGATCGATGTCGGCGCCGAGCAGCCCGCGCACCAGCAGCGCCAGCTCATCCGACGTCAGATGCGGATCGGAATGAATCCGCCAGTCCCGCACCAGGGTTGCGTGGGCGCCGGAACCGGCGAAGACCCCCAGATGGATGTTCGTGTTGCCGACGTCGATGGTGAGCAGCATGCGCGGATGGGCCGACGAACGATCAGACGCGCACGGTCGCGAGGCGCTCGACCTGCGGGAGATCGGCGGCCCGCGGATCCTGCAGACCCGACCCGGCCGGGGCGTGGGCGGGGTCGGTGCCGGATTCCAGCACCCGGTTCGCCTCGTCGACAAAGACGACGTTCGGCGCGTACCCGCGCACCTCCGCCTCGTCGAGGAGACCGTAGGCGATGATGATCACCAGATCCCCGGGGTGAACCAGATGCGCTGCGGCACCATTGATCCCGATCACCCCGGAACCGCGCTCACCGGCAATCGCATAGGTTTCCAGGCGGGCGCCGTTGGTGATGTCGACGATGCTCACCTGCTCGCCCTCGAGCAGATTCGCGGCATCGAGCAGATCGGCGTCGATGGTGACCGAACCGACGTAGTGCAGATCGGCCTGGGTGACCGTGGCGCGATGGATCTTCGACGTCATCATGGTGCGGAACATGCGTCCTCCTGAGTTGATGAACGGGGGTTGATGAACGGGGGTTGATGAACAGGGGTTGATGAACGGGGTTTCACGGATTCGTGGACTCGGCGGCGGCCGCGCGCTCGGTGCGACTCAACCCGATCGCCACCCCGACATTGTCGATGAGCCGCGCCGGCCCCAGCCGGGCCGCGACGAGCAGGCGGCCCTCCCCCTTCTCCGGGGGCTCCGCCAGCGCCCGGCCGCGCAGGGCGAGGTAGTCGAGCTCGATCTCCGGGGCCGTCGCCAGGACCGCGTGTGCCGCGGCCAGAATCGCCTCGCCACCGGCCGGTGCCGCGTGTGCGCCCGCGGTCAGCGCCGCCGACAGGGTGGTGGCCAGGGCCCGCTGCTCGGTGGACAGATAGCGGTTACGTGAGCTCAGGGCAAGTCCGTCGGGCTCCCGGACCGTGGGGACACCCACGATCTCGACGTCGAGATTGAGATCGGTGACCATCTCGTTGATCAGGACGAGCTGCTGGTAGTCCTTCTCGCCGAAGTACGCGGCGTGCGGGGCGGCAATGGCCAGCAACTTGTGGACCACCGTCAGCATGCCGGCGAAATGTCCTGGGCGAGAAGCTCCGTCGAGGATGTCGCCGGTGGGGCCGGGGTGGATCATCGACCGGCGGCCGTGCGGGTACATCGCGGCGACGGTGGGCGCGAACACCAGCTCCACCCCGGCCGGGCCGAGCAGCGCGAGATCGGCGTCGAGGGTCCGCGGATAGGCGTCGAGATCCTCGCCGGCTCCGAACTGCAGCGGGTTGACAAAAATCGAGACGATCACCACCGCGTCGCCCTTGGCCTTGGCGGCCCGGACCAGGGCGAGATGCCCGCGGTGCAGGGCGCCCATCGTCGGCACCAGCACGACGCGTCGGCCGGCACCGCGCAGCGCCTTGCTGACCCGGCGCAGCGTGGCCGGGTCGCGGTGCACGGTCAGGGCGCCCGGCGTATACGCGGGCGCGTCGTCGGCGGCGCGGACCGGGCTGTTCATCGGCGCTCCAGGACATCGACAACCGACTGCGGGGCATCGGACTGATGCGCCGCACGCAACGCAAGGATGCGGTAACCCTCGGCCAGCGAGTCGGCGTCGGGAATGGGCAGGTCGCGCAACGCGGCCAGATGCCCGGCCACCGCCGGCGCGTCACCGCGGGCCACCGGCCCGGTCAACGCCGCCGGACCGAGATCGAGGACATTGGTCAACGAAGCCGTCACCAGTGGGGCGAGGATGCGCTCGGCCAGCCGCACCGGATCACCGTCGACGGTCGCGGTGGGATATCCGGCGCCGGACCGGCCGCCGATTGCGACCTGCAAGGCCGCCACCGCATCCGAGACAAGACTGATCAGATGGTTGGCACCGTGGGCGAGTGCGGCGTGGTAGAGCGTGCGGTCGCCCTCGGCGATCCGGACCGGCTCACCACCCATCTCGAGCACGAGCGCGGTCGCGATGGCCGCACCGACCTCGTCGGCCGCGGTCACCCCGAAGCAGCATCGGGTCAGCCGGGCGGTGTCCTCGGCGCTGCCCACGAACGTCATCGCGGGGTGGATCGCCAGCGGCCGCGCGCCCCGCCCGGTCAGCGGCGCAAGAATCCCGACACCGTGGGCGCCGGCGGTGTGGACGACCAGCGTACCCGGACGCAGGGTGCCGCTCTCGGCGATCTCGGCGATCACCGCAGGCAGCGCGGCGTCCGGCACGGCCAGAACCAGCAGTTCCGAGCGGGCGACCACCTCGGCCGGAGCGAGGGCAGGCGACTCGGGCAGCCGTCGGGCCGCGCGCTCCCGCGACGCCGCCGAGCGCGCCACCACAGCCCCGACGACATGCCCGGCCCGTTCCAGCGCCTCGCCGACGGCCGTGCCGACACGTCCGGCCGAGACGATCCCGACCGTCAGCCGGGCCGGGGTGGGCAAATTCGTCACCCCCGGGAGGGCACCTCGCAGACCGGCTGCCGGGCCGGGCATACCGAAACGCTCCGCCGAGGAATCCGGCGGGCGCGCACCATCACCGCGAGGGGTCACCGATGTCCTCTCCGGAAAGTTCCAGTCCCGCAGGGCTGCCGCAGGCTTCTGAGCGGTTACCCAGATTGACCCGACGGCACGGGTACCAGACGTTGCAGAGCCAGGCTAGGCCGCGCCGACCGGCACAATCCATTGTCTGTGACACTCATCACGAGATTGCCCGGCGCGGTGCCGCGGCGGTCGTCGGCGTCAGTCGCGGCGCCGCCGGCGGCCACCGCCGCCACCGGTCCCCCGCAGCTGCCGGGCCAACTCCGAGAACGGCCGCCCATTGGCGTGATGGCCGTCGGTCCCGTCGGCCTGGGGCACATCGGTATCCGATGTGACCTCGGGCGCCACGGCCGGCACCGGAGCCGAGGACGCGGCCTCCGGTGCCGCCGATGCCTTGTGGCGTCCACGCACCCAATCCTCGACGGGGGCGCCGCCGGTATCGGTGCCCTCGGCCCCAGTCAGATGGTCGCCAGTCAGATGGTCGCCGGACGGGTAGTCGTAGCCCCCGCCCACATAGCCGCCGCCCGCGTAGGTCGGTCCGCCCGCGGGCTGGCTGCTGTAGCCGGGGCTGCCGCCCGCCGGGTAGGGCGAGACGGCATAGCCACCGTAGGAGCCCTGACTGCCGTACCCCGGATACGCGGGCGCACCGGCCTCGGGCGGAGCGGTCCCGTCCGGCTCGGGGAGCTGGGGATCGTCGGCGTCCCGATGCTCGGGTGCCGTCGCGATCCGGCCCGACAACGGATCGTCGGTGACCACCGGGATCACCTCGGTCAACTCGTTCGGATCGACGTCGGGGTCCTGCTGATGCCGGCCCTCGTCGGAGGTCGGCGCGGTCTGGGCGAAATCACGGGCGGCGATGGTGCCATCGTCGTGCCGGCCCAGATCGTCCTGCCCGAAGCCGGTGCCGAAGCCACCCGAATAGGCCGGGCCACCGATTCCCGAGGCGAGTTCGCGCAGCTTCTCATTGGGCAACGCCACCTGATCCTCCGGAAGGGGCTCACCGAGCAGGCGCTCCAGGCTCGCCCGCAGCGAGATCACCTGTTCGCGCAGCGCGGCCAGTTCCACACCGGCCTCCTCGGCAACCTCCTTGCGGATCGTCGCCTCGACGTCGAGCTCGTACTGCCGGCGCGCGGAGATCTCGCGTTCCAGCTGCAACTCGTACACCAGACGGAGGTCGCGGCTCTTGGCGTCGGCATTCTCGGCCTGCTTACGGAATCGCGTCACCAGGATCGCACCGATCACCGCGGCCCACAGCGCCGCGATGACGGCAAGGCTTCCGGTGATCGACAAATTGTCGGTGACGATCATCAGGATGCTGGCGGCCACCGCGAGCACAATCAGCAGACCCAGCAGCCATTGGCCGACAGATCGGCTCGCGCTCCGGGGTTCCGTGGAACGGCCAGTTGAGGTCGTCATACTGACAGAACCTACCCGTTCCGCGCTGTCATATCCCGCAAGAGCCGCGGAGAGTCACGAAACCACAGGTCATCAGACGGCCGTCACACCCCCGAAATGCCTTACACCGGGTCAGGATTGCCGGTCGCGGAACCGCGGGCGTCGTCGGTGGGATCGTCGGGCGCACGGCAGCAGAGCTCGAGCCAGAGGGCCGCACCGACGAGCACCACACCCCCGAGGGCGCCGATGATCGCCGCCGGTGTGTCGTGCTCGGCGGCGGTGACACCCCGCTGGGTCAACAGATATGCCAACATCCCCGCCCACACCCCGGCCGCGATCGCACCGAGGATCGCCGACGCCTTGGCCAGGGCCAGCACCCGCGCCGCGGTGAGCGGATGCAGCTGCCCGCGGGCCCGCCCCACCTCGTGCCGGTCGACGCGGGTCCGCACCACGAACCCGACCACCACCTCGATGATCGCCAGCACATACAGGACCGCACCGGCCGCGGTGGGCAACGGCGGAATCGACGAATAGTTGTAGCGGGCGAAAATCCAGGCCGTGAGCGCGACGATGAGCGCGACGACGACGAGATCGAGGGGTTTGGTCGGCCCCAGGCCCGGTTCGTCGTCGCGGGGCGTCTTCGACATCCCGGGCTTCGTCATCGCCGGTCCTCGCACCAACCGAGCTCCCGCACCCCGGCGACGTCGGCGGCGGGCAACTCGGCGACGAGATCGGCGACACGCCGCATCGTTCCCGGTTGCCGCGCTCGCCCCCCGGTCACCCCGTCGGGCACCCACAGCCGAGCGTCGGCGTCGATCGCGAGCCACGGCACCAACACGAACGCGCGCTGCGCGGCCCGCGGGTGCGGCAACAGCAGCTCGGGATCGTCACTGCGGACCACGGTGTCGCCCTCGGTGACCGAGATCACGTCGACGTCGAGGGTGCGCGGCCCCCACCGCACCTCCCGTGTGCGCTGTGCCCTGGCCTCGAGGGCGGCGCCGCGCCGCAGCCACTCGATCGGCGCGACCGCATCGGCGACGATCATCGTGATGTTGAGGAAATCGTCTTGCTCCACCCCACCCCACGGGGCGGTCGCAAACACCGGTGAGACCGCGTGGACCCGGGCGCCGAACCCCGCGAAACCGGCAACCACACCGCGCAGCAGGGCGCGGGAATCCCCCACGTTGGAGCCCACCGAGAGCACGGCCGTGGTCATCGGACTGGTCATCGGACTGGTCATCGGACTCCCTTGCGGGAGCGTCGGGTGACGACGGCGACGTCGTCGAAGGTGAGTGGGATCGGGGCCCCCGGCTTGTGCACGACGACCTCGCAGGCGTGGATGCGTCCATCGGCCATGATCGCCTCCGCGATCCGGCCGCCGACCGCCTCGATCAGGTCATACGGCGGGCCGGCCACGATGTCGTGGACCTGCTGGGCGAGCGCACCGTAGTCGACGGTGTCGGCGAGGTCGTCGGAGGCGGCGGCCCCCCGCAGGTCCAGCCACAGCGTCACGTCGATGACGAAGTCCTGGCCGTCGCGGCGTTCGTGTTCGAAGACCCCGTGGTGGCCGTGGACGCGTAGCCCGCGCAGTTCGATGCGATCGGCCATCTCAGGTCTGTCCTTTCGTCGCTGCGCGCCCCCCGGCCCGCCAGGCCGCCGCCACCTCGACGGCATCGCGGGAGGCCACCACGTCATGCACCCGCACCCCCCACGCGCCGCCGAAGGCCGACAGCGCGGTGATCGCGGCGGTGGCCACCTCCCGACCGTTCGGGGGCCGGTCGGCGCCCTCGGTCGCCAGCAGCGCGCCGAGGAAGCGTTTGCGCGACGCCCCGATCAGCACCGGGAACCCGAGTCCGACGAAGGTCGGCAGCGCGTGCAGCAACGCCCAGTTGTGGTCGGCGGTCTTGGCGAACCCGAGACCCGGGTCGAGGATGATGCGGGCCGGGTCGACCCCGGCGCTGACCGCGGCGTCGACCTGCCCCAACAGTTCGCCGCCCACCTCGGCGACCACATCGCGGTAGCCGCCGGTGTCATCGACGCGGTGCGCGAAGCGGCGGCCGGCGTCGGATTCGGTGCCCGACGGCCGCCAGTGCATCAGGATCCACGGCAGCTCCGCGTCGGCGACCACATGCGCCATGTCCGGGTCGGCTCGGCCACCCGACACATCGTTGACGATGGCGGCGCCGGCCTCGATCGCGGCCGCGGCCACGGCGGCGCGCATGGTGTCGACCGACACGGTGGCCCCGGCCGCGGCCAGGGCCGCGATCACCGGGACGACGCGGGCCGCCTCGATCGCGGGATCCACGCGGATCGCGCCCGGCCGCGTCGACTCGCCGCCGACATCGACGATGTCGGCGCCGTCGGCCAGCAGGGCGAGCCCGTGCGCGATCGCCCGGTCGGTGTCGAGGTAGCGGCCGCCGTCGGAGAACGAGTCCGCGGTGACGTTGAGGATCCCCATGACCAGGGTGCGATCCGGATGCGCCGACTCCCCCGGCGCCGTCATCGGGCTCACCGCGTGATCAGGTCCAGCGCCTCGCCCCGCGACACCGCGCTGGTCTTGAACAGACCGCGCACCGCCGACGTCGTCGTGCGGGCCCCCGGCTTGCGGATGCCGCGCATCGCCATACACAGGTGCTCGGCCTCGATCACCACGATCACGCCCCGCGGATTGAGCCGCGCCACCAGGGCGTCGGCGATCTGACTGGTCAGCCGTTCCTGGACCTGCGGTCGCTTGGCGTAGAGATCGACCAGGCGGGCCAGCTTGGACAGACCCGTCACCTGGCCGCTCACGCCCGGGATGTAGCCGACGTGGGCGACCCCGTGGAACGAGACCAGGTGATGCTCACAGGTCGAGTACATGGGGATGTCCTTGACCAGGACGAACTCGTCGTGATCCTCGTCGAAGGTGGTGGCGAGCACCGCCGACGGGTCGGTGTAGAGCCCGGCGAACATCTCCCGGTACGCGTTGGCGACGCGCGTCGGCGTCCGCCGGAGCCCTTCCCGATCCGGATCCTCACCGACCGCGATCAGCAGTTCACGGACCGCGGCCTCGGCCCGTTCCTGATCGAAGACGCCCGCGGCAGGCCGCGCCTGATCACTGATGGTCATCGTGCCGGCCACCAGTGCCGTTGAGCCCGTTGGCGCCGGGATGCGGGGAGTCCGGGTGCCCGGGGTGCGGCCCATACCCCGGCGGCGGCGGATAGCCGTTGGGAGCCCCGGGAGGCGGTGGCCAGCCGGGCGCCGACCAATCGCGGGGGGCACCGTAGTCCGGCCAGGTCTGCCCCTGCGGATACGCGGGCTGGGGCGGATACCCCGGCACCGGCTGCGGCGGGTAGCCGGGCTGCACCGGGGTCGCGGCACCGACGGGCTGCGGGACCGGCTCCGGCTTGGGCGGCGGCCACGGCTCACCGCGTTCGATGGCGAGCTCGCCCGGGGTCTTCACCGGCGGCTTGTTGCTCGGGGTACGCTCCCCGAACTCGTTGAACGTCGTGATCCGCGGCCGCTTCTCGACGTTGCCGAAGATCTTCTCGAGATCCTTGCGGGTCAGCGTCTCCTTCTCCAGCAGCTCGCTGGCCAGCACGTCGAGGGTGTCGCGGTACTCCGAGAGGATCGCCCACGCCTCGGTGTGCGCGGCCTCGATGAGACGACGCACCTCCTCGTCGATCTCGTTGGCGACCTCCGCCGAATAGTCCGACTGCGTCCCCATCGACCGGCCCAGAAACGGATCACCCTGCTCCTGCCCGTAGCGCACCGCGCCCAGGCGTGCGCTCATGCCGTATTCGGTGACCATCGCGCGGGCGATCTTGGTGGCCTGATCGATGTCCGACGATGCACCCGTCGTCGGCTCGTGGAACACCAGCTCCTCGGCCGCGCGCCCGCCCATCGCCATGACCAGGCGTGCGATCATCTCCGACCGCGTCATCAGGTCCTTGTCCTGCTCGGGCACCGCGAGGGCATGACCGCCGGTGCGCCCGCGCGCGAGGATCGTCACCTTGTAGATCGGGTCCAGATCGGGCATCGCCCACGCCGCGAGGGTGTGGCCGCCCTCGTGGTAGGCGACGACCTTCTTCTCGTGCTCGCTGATGATACGGCTCTTGCGGCGCGGACCGCCGATGACGCGGTCGACGGCCTCCTCGAGCATCTCGGCGGTGATCGTCGTGCTGTTCTCGCGGGCGGCCAGCAGCGCGGCCTCGTTGACGACGTTGGCCAGATCGGCACCGGACATGCCGGGCGTGCGCTTGGCCAGCCCGTCGAGGTCGGCGCTGGATTCGATCGGCTTGCCCTTGGCGTGCACATGCAGGATCGCCTTGCGGCCGGCGATGTCGGGGTTGCCGACGGGAATCTGCCGGTCGAATCGGCCCGGGCGCAGCAGCGCCGGATCGAGGATGTCGGGCCGGTTGGTCGCGGCGATCAAGATGATGCCGGAGCGGTCGCCGAAGCCGTCCATCTCCACCAGCAACTGGTTGAGGGTCTGTTCCCGCTCGTCGTGGCCGCCGCCGAGCCCGGCGCCGCGCTGGCGGCCGACGGCGTCGATCTCGTCGACGAAGATGATGCACGGGCTGTTCTGCTTGGCCTGCTCGAACAGGTCCCGCACCCGGGAGGCACCGACGCCGACGAACATCTCGACGAAGTCCGACCCGGAGATCGTGAAGAACGGCACCCCGGCCTCACCGGCGACGGCCCGCGCCAGCAGCGTCTTGCCGGTGCCGGGTGGGCCGAACAGCAGGACGCCCTTGGGGATCTTCGCGCCCAACGCCTGATAGCGCGCCGGATTCTGCAGGAAGTCCTTGATCTCGTAGAGCTCCTCGACGGCCTCGTCGGCGCCGGCGACGTCGGCGAAGGTGGTCTTGGGCATGTCCTTGGACAACTGCTTGGCCCGGGACTTGCCGAAGCCCATGACACCGCCGCGGCCACCGCCCTGCATGCGGTTCATCACGAAGAAGAACAGGCCGAACAGCAGGATCATCGGCAGCACGAAGATCAGGATCTGCCACAGCACCGACTGCTCGTTGACGTTCGTCTGGTAGGGCGCGCCCGTCCTCTGGACGTCGGAGAAGATCGACTCGCCGGCGATCGCCGGGTACTTGGCGCTGATCTTGGTGCTCTCGCCGCCGTCCACCGGCACCGGCGTCTTGGTCTCGATTCGGATCTGCTGCTCACGGTCGTCGAGCTGGATCGACTTGGCGTTCTTGATGTTGAGCTGGGTCAGGGCGACCGAGGTGTCCACGGCCTGGTAGTCGCGATCGTTGTCGCGCCAGACACTCCAGCCCCAGAAGGCGAGGACGACGACGGCCACGATGGCGAGGTTGCGGAAGACTGTCTTGCGATTCATCCCAGTAGGTGACGGGCGCGCGCGGCAGCTGCCATGGCGTCGGTCCCGATTGTCCTTCCTGTGCTTTCTTGAGGGCGGCGTCGCCGCAGGTCATCCGGCGGCATCGCGGTCGGGGTCGGTGGCGGCCTGCGCTGCCGCGGCGACCTCCCGTTTCGGTGACCCCCGTGTCAACGTCGCGGCACGGCACCTGAGTTCCCGGCCGGGCAGGTCCAGTGTAGTGGCCGGGTCCGTCAGTGGTGCTGGTACACCGAGCGCCGCAGCCGCCCGATGAACGGCAGGTCGCGGTAGCGCTCGGAATAGTCCAGGCCGTAGCCGACGACGAACTCGTTGGGGATGTCGAAGCCGACCTCGGCGAGGTCGATCGGTGAGCGCACCGCGTCCGGTTTGCGCAGCAGCGTGCACACCTCGAGGGACTTCGGTGCGCGGGTCGCCAGGCTCTTGAGCAGCCAGGACAGGGTGAGCCCGGAGTCGATGATGTCCTCGACGATCAGCACGTCGCGGCCCTCGATGTCGCGGTCGAGGTCTTTGAGGATGCGCACCACGCCCGACGACGAGGTCGACGATCCGTAGCTGGAGACCGCCATGAACTCCATCTGCGAGGGGATCGGCAGGGCCCGCGCGAAGTCGGTCATGAACATGATCGCGCCCTTGAGGACACCGATGAGCACCAGGTCGTCGTCGATGTCGGCGTACCGCTCGCCGATCGCGGCCGCGAGCTCGGCGGTGCGCTGCTGGATCTGTTCCTCGGTGATCAGCACCGCTTCGATGTCGTCGCCGTAGGGATGAGTCGTCGTCGCCACGGCTTCCAGCTTGTCATGCCCACGGGTCCCGGACACAGCGCAGCCCCGTCAGCGCGGCTCGGAGCGGGTGGTGAGGGTGCCCCCGTCGACGGCCACGACGAGCCGGTGAGCGGCGGTCCCGCCGATCGCGACCTGTCCGCGGCCGCCGGCGATCAACGCGTCGACCGCCGCGATCAACCGGCTCGTCGGGGCGGTGGCCCCGACCTCCCGCAGCCATCGCCGGACCGCTCGCGTCCGCAGCGCGGCCGGCGCCGCGGCCAAGACCCCGACGCGGAGCCCACCGGTGTCACCGGAACCGGCGCGGGCCCGGGCGTAGACGTCGGCGGCGAGGTCGTCGAGGAGATCGTTGTCGGCCCGCAGGGCCGCGGCGGTGCGGGCGAGCGCCGCCGCGGCGCCGCCGCCGAGGACGTCCTCGAGCAGCGGCAGCACCTCGGTGCGCAGCCGCACGCGGGTGAATCCGGGATCCCGGTTGTGCGGGTCGTGGTGAGGGGTGAGCCCGAGTTCGGTGCAGGCGCCGAGGGTGTCGGTGCGGCGCACCCCGAGCAGTGGCCTGCCCCACGGCGCGTGCCAGGCCCGCATCCCCGCGATCGACCGCGCACCCGATCCGCGGGCCAACCCCAGCAGCACGGTCTCGGCCTGATCGTCGAGGGTGTGGGCGAGCAGCACCGGACGGTCGTCCCGGGCCGCGGTGAGGGCCGCGCGGCGGGCGGTGCGCGCGGCCGCCTCCAGACCACCCCACGCCGGACCGCGGCGCGCGACCG
>JASGFO010000069.1:0-16635 GCA_047605505.1 Gordonia sp. (in: high G+C Gram-positive bacteria)
CTCTCGGCGCACACAGACAGCACGCGCGTGGTCTGACCACCGGTCTGGCCAGACTCGAGGAACCCGCGCCCGAGCGTGCTGAGCAGCCCGAGGCGGTCACGCACGTCATGCGGTCTCAGCTCTGCACCGCTCATGAGTACTCCTTCACCGTCGGTCGATCTGCCCAGTCGGCGGGCCCGAAAGGGCAAATCGCGAGAACGGCTGCCACCCTCACCCGTCGGTCCGGTTCCCCTGCGCATCCCAGTGTGCGGCCACCTTCTTGCTCGGCGGCACCCGCGGCGGCTCGCCGGGCATCTTGGGATAGCTGGGCGGGTAGGGCAGGTCGCCGAGGCCGTTCGCGTCGTCGCGCATGACCATCTCCAGCAGCGGTTCCAGGCCGACCCGGTGGGCATCGATCTCGGCCATCGGATCCCCGCGGCGCGCAACGAGATCACCGACCGTCGCAATGGTGCAGTCGCCGGGCTCGACCGTCGCCAGTTCCGCCCAGGTCACCGGGGTCGACACCCGCGCATCGGGACTGCGGCGCACCGAATACGGCGATGCCATCGTCCGGTCTCGCGCGTTCTGGTTGAAATCGATGAAGATCCGTTGTCCGCGTTCCTCTTTCCACCACGACGTGGTGACCGCGGCCGGGTCGCGCCGTTCGAGCTCACGGGCCAGCGCGATCACCGCGCGGCGGGTGGCGATGAAATCCCACCCGGGGCTGATCGGAACGTACACGTGAATGCCCCGGCCACCAGAGGTTTTCGGGTATCCGGTGTATCCCAGCTCGGCGAGCAGCGGCGCAAGCAGATCCACCGCCACCCGCCGCGCATCATCGAAGTCGGTGCCGGCCTGCGGATCGAGGTCGATGCGCAACTGGTCCGGGTGATCGTTGTCGGCGGAGCGGGTGGGCCAGGTGTGAAAGGTGACCGTTCCCAGGTTCGCCGCCCACACGACGTCGGCGGGAACGGTGGGGCACAAGGCATCCCCGGTGCGGCGCGAGGGAAACACGATCCGGGTGGACCGGACGTGCGCGGGGCGCTTGGTGGCGATGTGCTTCTGGTAGATCTCGTCGCCGTCGACGCCGTCGGGAAAGCGCTGCAGGAATGTCGGCCGGTTCCGCAACGCGGCCATCAGCGGGCCGTCGACGCCGTCCCGCGGCAAGGCCATCGCCCGGTAATAGCCGACGAGATCGCGTTTGCGGCCGCCGTTCTCGCCGAGTTCGGGGAAATAGATCTTGTCCGGGTTACTCATCCGGACGGCGACGCCGTCGACGTCGAGTTGTTCGGCGGGCGAGCGAGAAGCCATCTCAGTCCTCACCGTCGAGCACGTCGTGCAGGTCGTGAGTCAGTGGGACGTCGAGCTGGTCGTAGCCGCAGCTCGCCGGCGCGCGGTCGGGCCGCCAGCGCACGAACCTCACGGTGTGCCGGAACCGGCCCTTCTCCATCTGGTCGTAGGCCACCTCCGCCACCAGTTCGGGGCGGATCGGGTAGAACTCCGTCGACTTCGCCGACCGCCAGCGGGTCGGCTCGCCCGTGGCCGCATGGTCGGGATCGAGGCGCATCGGCTCGAGCAGTTCCTGGAACTCGATGCGCTTGGCGTCGGTGAAGGCGCCGGCACCGCCGACCATCCGCAACTCTCCGTCGGCGTAGAGCCCCAGCAGCATCGACCCCAGCCCGGTGCCGCTCTTGTGGACGCGGTAGCCGATCACCACACAGTCGGCGGTGCGCTTGTGTTTGACCTTGACCATCTCGCGTTTGTTCGGCACATACGGCGCACCGAGGCGTTTGCCGACGACGCCGTCGAGTCCGGCGCCCTCGAACGCCGAGAACCAGTCCTGCGCCAGGCCGGGATCCGTTGTCACCCGGCTGGCATGGAACCGGCGCTGTGGCGCCGTCGGTCCGACCGCCTCGATGAGGACGTCACGGCGAACGCGGAACGGCTCGTCGACTACGCTGCGGGTGCCCAGCGCGAGCGCGTCGAAACCGATGAAGACCGCCGGGGTGGTCTCCGCCAGCATCGTCACCCGGGAGGCCGCCGGATGGATCCGTTGGGCCAGCGAGTCCCAGTCGAGCCGGTGGGTGTCACCGATGAGCGCCGGAACCCCGATCTCACCGTCGAGCACGACCTTCTCGGGGAGCTCGGTCGTGGCCGCGGCGACGATCTCGGGAAAGTATCGGGCCAGGTCCTTGCCGCCGCGGGAACCGATGACCACGTCGTCGCCGTCCCGAAAGATCACCGCGCGGAACCCATCCCACTTGGGCTCGTACGACCACACCGGCTCGCCGGCCGGCTGCGGCGGCACCCCGGTGACGGCCTTGGCGAGCATCGGGGCGACAGGTGGGCAGACGGGGAGATCCACCCGACCAGCATCACCCACTTGTAGCCTTGGGGCAATGACCCGCCCCCGTCCCGCGCGCCCCCGCCCGGCCGGGCGCTTCGCCCCGTCACCGTCGGGGGACCTGCACGTCGGCAACCTGCGTACCGCCGTGCTGGCCTGGCTGTTCGCCCGCACGACGGGACGCGATTTCCGGATCCGGATGGAGGATCTGGACCGGGCGGTCGCCGGCGCCGACGCCCGACAGCTCGCCGACCTCGCGGCCCTCGGCCTCGACTGGGAACCGCCGGTGCTCCACCAAACCGACCGGCTGCCGCGGTATGCCCGGGTGATCGACGAGTTGAAGAGCGCCGGAAGAACTTTCGAATGCTTCTGCACGCGGCGGGAGATTCGGGAGGCCCCCAGCGCACCGCATACCCCGCCGGGCGCCTATCCGGGGACATGCCGGTCGCTGACCGCGCCGCAGCGCGCCGCGAAACGCGCCGCGGGGCGCCCGCCCGCGCTGCGGATCCGCGCCGACGTCATCGAGTTCACCGTCGATGACACCCTCCACGGCCGTCACACCGGCGTCGTCGACGACTTCGTCATCCGGCGCGGCGACGGTACGCCCGCCTACAATCTGGCCGTCGTCATCGACGACGCCGAGACCGGCGTGGACCAGGTCTGCCGAGGCGCGGATCTGCTGTCCTCGGCACCCCGGCAGGCCTATCTCGCGACGCTGCTCGGGCATCGACCGCCCACCTATGTGCACGTGCCGATGGTGCTCAACGCCGCCGGCTCCCGACTGAGCAAACGCGACGGGGCGATCACCCTCGCCGATCTCGCGGCCACCGGCGTCGACGCGGCGGCGGTGCGCACGCGCATCGCGGTGTCCCTGCGACTGGCCGCGCCCGGCGAACACGTCGAACTGGCCACGCTGGCACGCCGTTTCGATCCGCAGGCGATTCCCCGGGAGCCGTGGATCCTGCGGTGAGACGATCCCTGGTTCAGGCCCGGTCCCGCTTGGCGTAATACCGGCCCAGGAACTCATCGCGATAGGCCTCGTAATCGCCGTTCTCGATCGCGTGCCGCGCACCGTCGACCATCGCGATCACGAACGAGACATTGTGCAGGGTCGCCAGCGTTGCGGCCAGCCCTTCCTTGGCCTTGAACAAATGATGCAGATAGGCACGGCTGTACTGCGACGTGTAATTCTCGATCTCCGGATCGATCGGCCGGAAGTCGTTGCGGTAGCGCGCATTCGTGACGTTGTAGCGGCCGTCCAGGGAATACACGGCACCATTGCGGGCGACCCGGGTCGGCGAGACGCAGTCGAAGGTGTCCACACCGTTCTCGATCGCGGTGAAGATGTCGTCGGGTTCGCTGATCCCGAGCAGATGTTTCGCCGAATTCTCGGGCAGTTCGGAATTCACCCACCCCACGATCGTGCCGAGATTGCCCTTTTCCAGGGCACCGCCGATGCCGTAGCCGCCGAACCCACGGCCGCCGTTCTCCTGATCGATCCGCGACAGCTCGGCGAGATCGCGGGCCGCCGTGCGCCGCAGATCCTCGTACTGGGCGCCCTGGACGACGCCCCACAGCGACTGCGGTGGCCGGTGTGTGCGTTCGGCCGAGAGCCGATTGTGTTCGGCGAGGCAGCGAATCGCCCACCGCCGCGTCCGCTCCAGCGAATTCTCCTGATACCCGCGGGTGTTCATCAGTGTGGTGAGCTCGTCGAACGCGAAGATGATGTCGGCGCCCAGGCCGTGCTGGATGTGCATCGACACCTCCGGGGTGAACCGGTGCACCGACCCGTCCAGGTGCGATTTGAACGTGACGCCGTCGTCGTCGACGTGTGCGAGCCGCTCCCGGCCCGCGGCGATGCGGGTGTCATCGGGTTCCTCGGTCGCCTCCATCGCGATGACCTTCTTGAACCCCGCCCCCAGCGACATCACCTGGAACCCACCGGAATCGGTGTAGGTGGGGCCGTGCCAGTTCATGAACGCACCGAGCCCACCCGCGGCGTCGACGATCGCAGGCCCCGGCTGCAGATACAGGTGATAGGCATTGGCGAGCACCGCTTGCGCGCCGAGCGCGGCCACCGCCTCCGGCAGCACCGTCTTGACCGTCGCCTTGGTCCCGACCGGCACGAACGCGGGTGTGGTGATGTCGCCGTGCGGGGTGCTGATCACCCCGGTCCGGCCCAGCGTACCGGGCAGCCGGGTGCCCACCCGATAGGAGTGATCGGCGGGGCCGGCGGCGGTGTCAGGCATGCTCACGCGACCAATTTTCGCAGGCCGCGGACCAACCCGGGACGACGGGGCCGCTGCGCCCGACGGATGAATTTCGCTACGGTGAGACGCATGTCGAAATCCACAGTCCGACGCGGCCGCTGGGCCGCTGCCGCCCTCGCCGGCGCTGCCGCCCTCACCCTGGCCGCGTGCGGTACCGAAGAGTCGGCCGCCCCGGCACCGACATCGTCGTCCATCACCTCCGGCCCGTCGGGCAGCGTGCCCGTCGTCCCGGGCCCGCGTCCCGGCGCGGCGAGCGCCACCACATCGGTCGCCGACACCCTCGAGCGCAGCGGGGAGGTCTGCGATCGCGTGCCCGGCCCCGACGGCTCACTCCGGGTGATCGTTCAGGAGGGTCGGGTGTCGTGCCGCGACGCCCTGGCCGTCGCCGAGGAGTACGCCCCGCGTATCGCGACCGGCAACCCGCACACGGTCAACGGCTGGAAGTGCGGCCCGGCGTCCTCGCCCGGGGTGCTGGCCTCGTGCACCAAGGGCGAGTCCCGGATCGCCTTTGCCCCGTAGCTCCGCTTTCCGATAAATCGGGTTGACCCTCACGCAACGTCAGGGCCCAGGGTGGTGCAGGTGAGCGAAGGAAACCGCCCACCGGAGGGCAATGACTGTCGGGACCGTCGCCGGACTCGTCGGTGTCAGCATTCGCACGCTGCACCACTACGACGAGATCGGGTTGGTCACGCCGTCGGGCCGTACGCCCGCCGGCTACCGCGTCTACGACGACGCCGACGTCGAGCGCCTCCATCAGGTGCTGACCTACCGGGAGTTGGGGTTTCCGCTCGAGCAGATAGCGACCCTGCTCGACGATCCGGACACCGATGCCCGCGAGCATCTGCGCGCCCAGCGCGACCTGCTCAACGCCCGGATCGCCCGCTTGCGCCGCATGGTCGCGGCAGTGGAGGGAATGATGGATGCGAAGAAGAGTGGCATCGCGTTGTCGGCGGCCGAACAGGCCGAGATCTTCGGGGATTCCTGGTCCGAGGACTACGCCGGCGAGGCCGAGGAGCGATGGGGCGACACCGATGCGTGGAAGCAGAGCCGGCAGCGGGTCGCGGAGTTCTCGAAGGAGGACTGGCAGCGGATCAAGGACGAGGGCGACGAGCTGAACGCCGCGTTCGCCGACGCATTGGCCCGGGGTGTCGCCCCCGGCTCGGACGAGGCGAACAGCCTCGCCGAACGCCATCGCGCCGGCATCGAGCGGTTCTACGACTGCGATCACCGGATGCAGGTCTGCCTGGCCGACATGTACGTCGCCGACCCGCGGTTCGCCGCCCAGTACAACGACGTCGCCCCCGGGCTCGCCGACTACGTGCGTGACGTGATCCGCGCCAACGCGGGAGAGAAATCGTGACCGGGGTGCTCGTCTCGGCCGGCTAGGCGGTCGGGTCGAAAGCCTGCGCGACCCGCTCGAGCGCGGCCACGCGGCTGCCCTTGACCAGCAGCGCATCGCCGGTGGTGAGGTCGGCGACCGCGGCGGCCGCCTCCTCGACGCCGCCCACGTGGTGGGCGGCGGGACCGTAGGCGGTCTCGGCGACGGCGATGACCTCGATCCCGAGGTCCCGGGCCAGTGCGGTGATCGCGTGGTGGGCGGCGGCGCCGTCGTCGCCGAGCTCAGCCATGGTGCCGAGCACGGCGACGCGGCGGCCCGCGGCCAGCCGGGCCAGCGACTGCAGGGCCGCCGCCATCGACGTGGGGTTGGCGTTGTAGGCGTCGTTGATGATGGTGACCCCGGCGGCGGTGGTGCTCATCTCCATCCGGAGCCCGGACAACGCGGCGCCGGACAGCCCGGCCGGGATGGCCTCGAGGGCCACGCCGAGGCCCCCGGCCGCCGCTGCGGCCGCGAGTGCGTTGGGCACCTGGTGCTCACCGCGCGCGTTGAGGGCGACCTCCGCCGACCCCCACGGGGTGTGCAGCCGAAACGATGCGCGCAGTTCGGCGTCGAGACGAATGTCGGTGGCCGTCACGTCCGCGCTGGGCGTCAGGCCGTAGGAGATCACCGGGGCCGCGCTGCGCTCCGCCATGGCGATGACGTGTTCGTGGTCGGCGTTGAGGACGGCGATGCCGTCGGCGGGCAGGGCCTCGATGAGCTCGCCCTTCGCCTGTGCCACCGCCGCCAGGCTGCCGAACATCTCCAGGTGGACGGCCTCGACGCGCGTGATGATGCCGACTGTCGGGCGGGCGATCGAGCAGAGATGGTCGATGTGACCGACACCGCGGGCGCCCATCTCGACGACGACGGCCTCGGTGTCGTCGGGGGCGTTCGCCAGGGTCAACGGCAGCCCGAGTTCGTTGTTGAACGATTTCGCGCTGGCGGCGGTCGCATAGGTGGTGGCGAGCGCCCCGGCCAGCAGATCCTTCGTCGACGTCTTGCCGACCGAGCCGGTCACCCCGACCACCCGCTCGGGCAGTCGGCGACGCACGAACCGGCCCAGATCGGCGATGCCTGCGGCGGTGTCGGCGCAGGTGATGGCGGTGGCGTCGACGCCGGCGCGGGCGCCCTCGGCGGTCAGGTAGGCGCCGGCGCCGGCCGCGGCCGCGGCGCCGATGAAGTCGTGTCCGTTGCGGGCCGCCACGATCGGGACGAACAGTTGCCCGGCGCCGACCGCGCGCGAGTCGATGGTCGCACCGTCGACGGTCACGTCGGGGCCGATCACCTGCCCACCGACCGCCGCGGCGATGTCACTTGCCTGCATATGCACGACGTCAACCGTACTGGGTGCCGGACGGCCCCCAGGTGGCGCCGCGTCTGTACCGGTGGCCTCGATACGCAGCTCCTACGTCGCTGCTACTCGACCAGCGTGGGACTGCGGCTGCTCGCGGGCGGCGGCGAATGACTCTCAATCAAACGAATGGTCGCCCGTGTTTGCGCCGCGCCGCGATGCAGGGAGCGCAGCGACCAAGCGAAGTGAGCGAAGAGCGGTGCTGAAAGGCGCAAACACCGCGTCGCCGGAGGCGACGCAGATGACACAGTAGGGTGACACCCATGTCGTCTCACCTGCTGCGTTTGGTCGTCCTCTACGGCGGCGTCTCCGCCGAACACGACGTGTCGCGGGTCACCGCAGCCCATGTGATCGCGGCCGCGGACCCGACGAAGTATGACGTACTTCCGCTGGGTATCGGAAAGGACGGGGTATGGGTCCGCAACGACAAGGTCATCGCCGTGTTGGCGGAGGGCACCCCCCTTCCCGGTGAGCTCCAGATCGAGGGCACCCCGGTCGATCCGCTCACCGAACTGCGCAGTCCGTCGTCGGCGATCACGGTCGTGTTGCCGCTGCTGCATGGTCCGCACGGTGAGGACGGCACGATTCAAGGGATGTTGGAGTTGTTCCGGCTGCCCTATGTGGGTGCGGGGGTGCTGTCGTCGTCGGTCTGTATGGACAAGGCGATGGCCAAGGTGGTTGCCGCGCAGGCCGGTATTCCGCAGTGTCGCTGGATCGAGTTCCGCGATGGTGTCGACGACCCGAAGACGGTGACCTTCGAGGCGATCGAGGCGCTGGGGCTGCCGGTGTTCGTGAAGCCGGCCAACATGGGCTCGTCGGTGGGTATCACGAAGGCCCATGATGCCGCCGAGCTCGACGCGGCAATCAATCTGGCGTTGCGCTATGACGACACGGTCGTCATCGAAGAGTTGGTGACGGGCCGGGAGATCGAGGTGGCAGTCCTCGGCAATGCCCTCCCGGAAACGTCGGTGCCCGGTGAGATCGTGCCGGGCAGCGAGTTCTATGACTACGCCGACAAGTACCTCACCGGCGCGGCGGAGCTCGTGATTCCGGCACCGATCGCCGAGGACGCCGCCGCCGAGGTCCGCGAGCTCGCGGCCAAGGTATTCACGGCGTTGCGGTGCTCGGGTCTGGCCCGCGTCGACTTCTTCTACGAGGAATCCGGCCGCGGTTGGCTGCTCAACGAGGTCAATACGATTCCCGGTTTCACCCCGGCGTCGATGTATCCGAAATTGTGGGCGGCGACGGGGGTCGGCTATGCCGAGCTCATCGACCGGCTCGTGGCATTGGCCCTGGCGGCGCATCGGCGGCGCAGCGGGTTGTCCACGGAGGTGTGAGGGCGGTGGTGGGTTCGCACCACCGCCGGTCTCGACTCAGGCCGCCGCCCGCATCATCTCGGTGAACACCCGCTGCAGTGTGATCGGGTCGAGGGGCAGGGTCACCGTCGCATCCGCGCGTGACCACTCGGCCAGCCAGCGGTCGTCGGCGCGTCCCAGGAGGACCAGCGTGGGGGGCGGGTGGTCGTACTCGTCGCGCATCTGTTTGGCGATGCCGAGGCCGCCCTGGCCGGATGCCTCGCCGTCGAGGATTGCCACGTCCACGTTGCCCGCGTCGAGCTGGGTGAACACCATCGCGCCGGTCGCCACCTCGAGGTAGCTGAGCTCGGGCAGGTCGTCGGCGGGGTGGCGGCCCAGCGCTCCGATGACACCGGATCGGGTGTCGGGATCGTGCGAATAGACCAGTACGCGCAACACCGAAGGCGGCTGGGGCGGTGCGGACATCACGTGTCGCATGCTACGCACCGGGGCACCGCGATGCGCGGCAGTTGGGCGGTTGGGACCGGGGGAAACGTTTCGTCTCGGCAAACTCTGCGAAAGGTCCTGGACATGACGTAGGTCACAGGTAGGGTTGTGCTGTAGATCACTCAGCCCACCCACCAACGGAGGACACGAGTACCAATGAACGCCTACGTCCCGATCTTGGTTCTCGGGGCCATTGCTGCGATTTTCGCGGTGGTGTCGGTGGTCATCGCCTCGGTCGTCGGACCACGCCGGGACAACCGTGCCAAACTCGAGGCCTACGAGTGCGGTATCGAACCCGTCGGCGGAATCGGTAAGCCCTCCATTCAGCGGATTCCGGTCAAGTACTACCTGACCGCGATGCTGTTCATCATTTTCGACATCGAGATCGTCTTCCTCTACCCATGGGCCGTCGCCTTCGACGCGCTCGGCTGGTTCGGACTCGCCGCGGTGACGCTGTTCATCGTCAATGTGTCGGTGGCGTACGCCTATGAGTGGCGGCGGGGCGGTCTCACATGGGAATGACCGGGTGACGGGGCGGGTGCGGCAAGCGCGAACCAGCCGGTAGCGCTCGCGAGCAGGAGGCTCGTGGGCGTCGGCACGACGAGGAGGTATCGCGATGGGCCTCGAGGAGAGACTCCCCAGTGGATTCCTGCTGAGCACCGTGGAACAGCTCGCCGGGTTCATGCGGCGCGGCTCGCTGTGGCCGGCGACCTTCGGTCTGGCGTGCTGCGCCATCGAGATGATGGCCACCACCTCGGGCCGCTACGACATTGCCCGGTTCGGTATGGAGGCCTTCCGCGCTTCGCCGCGCCAGGCCGATCTGATGATCGTCGCGGGCCGGGTCAGCCAGAAGATGGCGCCGGTGCTGCGGCAGGTCTACGACCAGATGAGTGAGCCGAAATGGGTGCTCGCGATGGGTGTGTGCGCGTCGTCGGGCGGCATGTTCAACAACTACGCGGTGGTTGCGGGCGTCGATCACATCGTGCCCGTCGACATCTACCTTCCCGGCTGTCCGCCCCGGCCCGAGATGCTGCTCAACGCCATCATCACGCTGCACGACAAGATCGCCGAGATGCCCCTGGGCGTGAACCGTGAGGAGGCCATCTGGGCCGCCGAGCAGGCCGCGTTGCAGGCCACCCCGACCTTCCAGATGAAGGGGCTGCTGCGATGAGTGACGACGAGGTGATCGGCGCACGGAAAGGACTCTTCGGCGTTCAGGGCAGCGGCGACACATCCGGGTTCGGGGGTCTGATCCAGACGGTCCGGCTGCCCGGCAGCGCGACCCGGCCCTACGGCGGGCCCGACCAGAGCGACGGGGAGCCCGGCGAGTTCGATCTGATCGCCGACGAGTTGGCGCTGGGCCTCGCCGACCTCGCGGCCGCCGGCACCGGTCCCACCTACGACGAGGCAATCGAGAAGGTCGAGATCCACGTCGGGGAGATGACGCTGTATGTCGTCGGCAAACATCTGCCCGCGGTGGCCCTCACGCTGCGCAACCGGCCGTCGTTGCGGTTCGAATTGTGCCTGGGCGTCAACGGAGTCCACTATCCGGGCGATATCGGCCGCGAGATGCACGCGGTGTATCCGCTGGCGTCGATCACCCATAACCGGCGGCTGCGGCTCGAGGTCGCGGCGCCGGACGCCGACCCGCACCTCCCGAGCCTGTGCTCGATCTACCCGACCAACGACTGGCACGAGCGCGAGACCTACGACTTCTTCGGCATCGTCTTCGACGGCCATCGCGCCCTCACCCGCATCGAGATGCCCGACGACTGGTCGGGGCATCCGCAACGCAAGGACTATCCACTCGGCGGAGTCCCGGTGGAGTACAAGGGAACCCGGGTGGCACCACCCGATCGCCGGAGGTCGTACAACTGATGACCGATGTAGATCACCGCGCCGAGAGCTCCTATACGGTCTCCGGCCAGGACTGGGACGAGATCGTCACCGAGGTCGCCGCCCGTGCCGCCGAGCACCGCGGCGAGGAACGCATTGTCGTCAACATGGGACCGCAGCACCCGTCCACCCACGGCGTGCTGCGCCTGATCCTCGAGATCGAGGGCGAGACCGTCACCGAGGCGCGCTGCGGAATCGGCTACCTGCACACGGGGATCGAGAAGAACCTCGAGTACCGCAACTGGATTCAGGGCGTCACCTTCGTGACGCGGATGGACTATCTGTCGCCGTTCTTCAACGAGACCGCCTACTGCCTCGCCGTCGAGAAGCTGCTCGGGATCACCGACGCGATCCCCGAACGCGCGTCGGTCATCCGGGTGATGCTGATGGAACTCAACCGGATCACCTCGCACCTGGTGGCGCTCGCGACCGGCGGGATGGAACTGGGCGCGGTGACGCCGATGTTCTCGGGTTTCGGTATCCGCGAGCAAATCCTCGACCTCTTCGAGCTGGTCACCGGCCTGCGCATGAATCACGCCTACATCCGGCCCGGCGGGGTGGCCGCCGACCTGCCCGACGGCGCCGCCGAGACCATCGCCACCACCGTTGCGTCCCTGCCGAAGCAACTCGCCGACATGGCGGCGCTGCTCACCGACAACTACATCTGGAAGGCCCGCACCTGCGAGGTCGGCTACCTCGACCTCACCGGCTGCATGGCCCTGGGCATCACCGGACCGGTGCTGCGCTCGACCGGACTGCCGCACGACGTGCGCAAGTCGGCGCCGTACTGCGGCTACGAAACCTACGACTTCGACGTCATCACCACCGACACCTGTGATTCCTACGGCCGCTACCTCATTCGGGTGCAGGAGATGACCGAGTCGGTCCGCATCATCGAACAGTGCCTGGACCGGTTGCGGCCCGGACCGGTCATGGTGCCCGACGGCCACATCGCGTGGCCGGCCGATCTTTCACTCGGCCCGGACGGGCTCGGCAACTCCCCCGAACACATCGCCGAGATCATGGGCTCGTCGATGGAGTCGCTGATCCATCACTTCAAACTCGTCACCGAGGGATTGCGGGTGCCGCCCGGCCAGTGCTATGTGGCGATCGAATCGCCGCGCGGCGAGCTCGGCGTCCACATGGTCTCCGACGGCGGGACGCGCCCCTACCGCGTCCATTTCCGCGATCCGTCGTTCACGAACCTGCAGGCCGTGGCCGCGATGTGCGAGGGCGGCATGGTCGCCGACGTCATCACCGCCGTCGCCAGTATCGACCCCGTGATGGGAGGTGTGGATCGATGAGCGAGATCGTTCCGGGCGCGCACGGTGCGAACCCGGTCTTCGTCGACCTGGCGATGCGGCCGCCGGCCGAGCCGCCCGCGCCGACGCCCGCGTGCCCGGCGCCACCGCTTGAGTTCGCCGGGCGCGCCACCTACCCCGACGACGTGCACGCGCGGCTCGCCGAGCTCGCCGGGCCGATCGTGCACCGTTATCCGCAGGCGCGGTCGGCGTTGCTGCCGCTGCTGCATCTCGTCCAGTCCGAGGACGGTTTCCTGACCCGCGCCGGCATCGGTTTCTGCGCGGACCTCCTGGGCCTGACCCGGGCCGAGGTGGCCTCGGTGGCCACGTTCTACTCGATGTTCCGGCGCACGCCGACCGGCGACTACCTGATCGGGGTGTGCACCAACACGCTGTGCGGGGTCCTCGGTGGCGAGGCGATCCTGGATCGGGTTTGTTCGCACCTGGGCATCGAACCCGGTGGGACAACGCCTGATTCGCGGATCACCGTCGAAGCCCTGGAATGCAACGCAGCGTGCGATCAGGCGCCGGTGGTGATGGTGAACTGGGAGTTCTTCGATCAGCAGGATCCGGACACCCTGATCGAGCTCGTCGAGGATCTGCGTGCGGGCGTGGGCGCGTCACCCAGCCGCGGATCAGCGCACGTGGGTACCTTCACCGAGACCGAGGCGGTGCTCGCCGGGGTCTCCGGCGGCGAATCCCCACCGGAGACCGCGCCGACCGGCGATCCGACCAGCAACGCCCCGGCCGAGCCCGAACCCGAACCGGCCGAGGCGCCGGTGCTCAGCCGGCACTGGTCCGAACCGGATTCGTGGACGCTCCCGAACTATCTGCGGCACAACGGATACCGTGGTCTGCGGGCCGCGCTGGCACAGTCCCCCGACGAGGTCATCGCGCTGGTCAAGGCGTCCGGCCTGCGCGGCCGCGGCGGCGCCGGCTTCCCGGTCGGCATGAAGTGGTCGTTCATCCCGCAGCCCACGGTGAGCGGACCGACGGGCCAGATCCCGGATCCGGCCGCACCGCCGCACTACCTCGTCGTCAATGCCGACGAGTCCGAGCCCGGTACCTGCAAGGACATGCCGCTCATGCTGTCCAGCCCGCACGCCCTCGTCGAGGGGGTGATCATCGCCGCGTACTCGATCCGCGCCCGGCACGCCTTCATCTACCTGCGCGGCGAGGTGGTCGGCGTGTTGCGCCGGCTCCGGGCCGCCGTCGAGGAGGCCTACGCCGCAGGCTATCTCGGCACGAACATCCTCGGCAGCGGCCTCGATCTCGATCTCGTCGTCCATGCCGGCGCGGGCGCCTACATCTGCGGTGAGGAGACCGCGCTGCTCGACTCCCTGGAAGGCCGACGCGGCCAGCCTCGGCTCCGTCCGCCGTTCCCGGCGGTCGCCGGCCTCTACGCCTCGCCGACCGTGGTGAACAACGTCGAATCGATCGCGAGCGTCCCGTCGATCCTGCGCAACGGCGTCGACTGGTTCCGGTCGATGGGCACCGAGAAGTCGCCGGGATTCACGCTGTACTCCCTGTCCGGGCATGTCCGCCATCCCGGCCAGTACGAGGCGCCCCTCGGAATCACCCTGCGCGAGTTGCTGTCCCGTGCGGGCGGTGTCCGCGAAGGACACCGGCTCAAGTTCTGGACGCCGGGCGGCTCGTCGACGCCGATGCTCACGCCCGCGCATCTCGACGTGCCGCTCGACTACGAGGGCGTCGGTGCCGCCGGGTCGATGCTCGGGACCAAGGCGTTGCAGATCTTCGACGACACGACGTGTGTGGTGCGGGCCGTGCTGCGGTGGACCGAGTTCTACGCGCACGAATCCTGCGGCAAGTGCACACCGTGCCGCGAGGGTACGTACTGGCTGGTGCAGCAACTGCGGCAGATCGAGAACGGCGACCTCGACGAGGCCGCGATCGGCGCCGCCCTCGATCTGCTCGCCGACGTCACCGACAGCGTCGTCGGCAAGTCGTTCTGTGCACTCGGCGACGGCGCGGGCAGTCCGATCATCTCCTCGCTCACATACTTCCGCGACGAGTATCTGGCGCACGCCCACGGCGGCTGTCCTTTCGACCACGCCGCGTCCACCGTCTTCGCCGACCGCCTCACGCCGCTCGGAGGGAACCGATGACCGCGCTGTCCGACCGTCCGACCAGCACCGAGCCCGCCCCGTTCGTCACCGCCACGCTCGACGGCGTCGAGATCGCGGTTCCACCGGGGACTCTCGTGATCCGGGCGGCCGAGGCGGCCGGAATCCAGATTCCCCGTTTCTGCGATCACCCGCTCCTCGCGCCGGCGGGGGCCTGCCGGCAATGCCTCGTCGACGTCGAAGGGCAGCGCAAGCCGCTCGCGTCGTGCACGACGACGGTCACCGAGGGCATGGTGGTGCACACGCAGTTCACCTCGGAGGTGGCCGCGAAGGCGCAACGCGGGGTGATGGAGCTCCTGCTGATCAATCACCCGCTGGACTGCCCGATCTGCGACAAGGGGGGCGAGTGCCCGCTGCAGAACCAGGCGATGACGGCGGGTCGCCCCGCGTCGCGCTTCACCGGGGTCAAGCGGACGTTCACGAAGCCGGTACCGCTGTCGTCGGCGGTGCTGCTGGATCGGGAGCGGTGCGTGCTCTGCGCCCGGTGTACGCGTTTTGCCGACCAGATCGCCGGGGATCCCCTGATCGCACTCGCCGATCGTGGTGCGCACCAGCAGGTTTCGGCCTTCAATTCCGGGCCTGACAATTCCGTCGGCCCAGCCGGACCGACCGTCGGCGCCGACGATGCCCCCTTCGATTCCTATTTCTCCGGCAACACGGTGCAGATCTGCCCAGTGGGCGCGCTGACCGGCACCGCCTACCGGTTCCGGGCTCGCCCCTTCGACTTGGTGTCGAGTCCTGGGACGTGTGAGCACTGCGCGAGCGGGTGCGCGCAGCGCACCGACCATCGTCGCGGAAAGATCTTGCGCCGCTTGGCCGGTGACGATCCCGAGGTGAACGAGGAGTGGAACTGCGACAAGGGCCGCTGGGCCTTCGCCTACGTCGGGGCGCCGGATCGACTCACCAACCCCCTGCTCCGGGACGCCCACGGTGACCTGCGCGAGGTGTCCTGGGCGCACGCATTGCGCGTGGCCGCCGACGGCCTGGGCGCCGCAGTCGGCCGCACAGGTGTCCTGACCGGCGGCCGGATCACCGTCGAAGACGCCTACGCCTACACCCGGTTTGCCCGAACGGTCCTGCATACCAACGACATCGACTTCCGAGCTCGCGCCCACAGCGCCGCCGAGCTGGACTTTCTCGCCGACCGCGTGGCCGCCCGCCCCGACGATCTCACCTACGCGGTGCTGGGTGCCGCACCCGCCGTGCTCCTGGTGGGATTCGAGCCCGAAGAGGAGTCCCCGATCGTGTTCCTGCGGCTGCGGCGGGCCGTGCGCACCGTCCGGCAGCGGGTCGCCGCGATCGCGGCATGGCGCTCCCCCGGCGTCGCGAAGCTCGGCGGCACCCTGCTCCCGGCGATCCCGGGCCAGGAGGCCGCGGTACTCGACGACGACGCCACGGCCGCATTCCTCGCCGCCCCCGGATCGGTCGTCCTCGTCGGCGAGCGGGCCGCGACCATGCCCGGGGTCTTCGACGCGCTGACCCAACTCGGTGACCGCACCGGCGCGCGCATCGCGTGGATTCCGCGGCGCGCGGGCGAGCGCGGTGCCGTCGAGGTGGGCGCCGCCCCGAATCTGCTGCCCGGTGGTCGTCCCGTCGCCGATCCCGCGGCCCGGCAGGCCGTCGAAAGCACCTGGCACACTGCCGATCTCCCGGCCGTCCCGGGACGTGACACCGGGGCGATCCTGGCCGCGGCCGCGGCCGGCGAGCTGACCGCCCTGCTGGTCGGCGGCGTCGATCCCGCGGACCTGCCCGACCCGGACGAAGCCCGCGCCGCCCTCGACGCCGCGGGCTTCGTCGTGAGTCTCGAGATCCGCCCGTCGGCGGTGACCGAACGCGCCGACGTGGTGTTCCCGGTGGCCGCGGCCCCCGAGAAGGCCGGGATGTTCCTGACGTGGGAGGGTCGGGCCCGCCCGTTCCGCGCCGCGCTCGGCGACACCGGCCGACTCAGTGATCACCGGGTCCTCGACGCGCTCGCCGCACAACTCGGCGTCGACCTCGAATGCGCCGACACCGCCCCGATCCGCGAGCAGTTGGGGCGCCTGGGAGCCTGGCCGGGGGCGCGCGGCACAGCGCGTCCCCACGTCGACGAGCCGGCCGCGCGGTCGGCGCCACCGCAACCCCCGACGCAGCACCGGCCGGCCGGTCACCCCGCCACGCTGGCCACCTGGCC
>JASGFO010000070.1:0-16523 GCA_047605505.1 Gordonia sp. (in: high G+C Gram-positive bacteria)
CCCGCTCCCCGACGAGATCGACGACGACGGCCGAGCCGGCGTCGACGCGCTGCGGCGACACCGAGATCTTCGCCTTGCGCAGCAGTGCGGCCAGATCGCGGCGCTGCTCGGGCAGGCACAGCGTGACGACGTCGCCGTCGCTCCCGGCGCGGGCCGTGCGGCCCGACCGGTGCAGGTAGGCCTTGTGCTCGGCAGGCGGATCGACGTGGACGACGAGCTCGATGCCGTCGACGTGCACACCGCGGGCGGCGACGTCGGTCGCCACGAGCACCCGGACGTCACCGCTGCCGAAGGCCGCGAGGCTCCGATCGCGTTGTGCCTGGCTGAGATTGCCGTGCAGATCCACCGCGGGGATGCCCTCGGCGGTGAGTTTGCGGGCCAGCTTGCGGGCCTGATGCTTGGTGCGGGTGAACAGGATGCGGCGTCCGGCGCCCGAGGCGAGGGCCCCGACGACGGCGTGCTTGGCGGAGGCGTCGGCCACCTCGTAGACGTGGTGGGTCATCGTGGTCACCGGTGAGCTCGCGTCGTCGACCGAATGCATGATCGGCTGGTGCAGAAAGCGTTTCACGAGCTTGTCGACACCATTGTCGAGGGTGGCCGAGAACAGCAGGCGCTGTCCGTCCCGCGGGGTGGCGGCCAGGATGCGGGTGACACCGGGCAGGAAGCCGAGATCGGCCATGTGATCGGCCTCGTCGAGCACCGTGACCTCGACGTCGTCGAGCCGCACGACGCGCTGGCGCATCAGGTCTTCGAGCCGGCCCGGGCAGGCGACGACGATGTCGGCGCCGCGGCGCAGCGCCTGCTCCTGGCGGGTCTGCTTGACGCCGCCGAACACGGTCGTCACGCGCAGCGAGAAGGCCGCGGCCAACGGGGTCAGGGCGTCGGCGATCTGCGTGGCCAGCTCCCGGGTCGGGGCCAACACCAGACCGGTCGGCGCGCCGGGGGCACGGGTGGCGCCGAGTTCGGCCAGACGGGCGACCATCGGGATGGCGAAGGCGAGGGTCTTCCCGGACCCGGTGCGGCCGCGGCCGAGGACGTCGGCGCCGGCGAGGGTGTCGGGCAGGGTGTCGGCCTGGATGGGGAAGGCCTCGGTCTTGCCGTCGGCGGCGAGGACGTCGACGAGGGCGCTGGGCACGCCAAGGGCAGCGAAAGTGGGCATAGCGGGAGTTCTTTCCGGCTGGATGGCGAATGCGCGGGTTCGCGCATTCGGTCGCCGTATGAGAGGAATGATCCGGGCGGACTCACGCTCGCAGGCAATTGCTGCCGGGTGGCGAGCGGTCCGTCGATAACAGTCGTTCTACGACGCAGGACGCCGCGCTGGGCGGGTCACCGTGTCCCCAGGCTACACCCAGACGGCCGAAAGCGCCGAATTGTGACGTGGTGCACAGGATTTCGGCGGGTTGCGCGGGCCGGGTCAGACGATGCTGCTCAGCACCGCGACGACGACGCCGGCGACGGTCAGGACGCCGACGACCACCGCGCACCCGAGCGCCCGTTCCCGACGACCCTGTCGGGCCGCGCTGATGCCGAGGCCCACGGCGATCAGGATGGCGGCGGCATACACCGAGATCCCGACGGTCAGCAATGCCGCGGTACCGGCGTCGGAGCCGTCGTCGGCGGCGAGGGCGGCTCCCGGGGTGGTCGCGATCGGTGAACCGATGCGGCCCCACGGGTCCGGGGGAAGCGGAATCATCCGGTCGGTGCGCGGCGCGTGCCCGGCTGCTGGCGCGGCATCCGGTTGGGCGGCACCGGATACGGTGTGCCGCGCCCCAGGGTGCCGGTGGCGACGTTGGGGCCACACGCGATGAGTGAATTCGTCGCGCCCGGAACGGGATCGCCGAACCGCGGGCGGGTCGGATCGGGTGGTGTCGCGAAGTCGAAGACCGACGTCATATCGCCGACGGTGGCCCGCCGCCAGGCGGTCAGGTTGGGGACGTCGACCCCGAAGCGCTTCTCGATCAGGCGCAACTGCGAGGTGTGGTCGAAGGTTTCGGTGGCCACGAGCCCGCCGCGGCTGTACGGCGAGATCACCAGGCACGGCACCCGGTAGCCGAGCCCGATCGGTCCGCGGATGCCCTTGGCCGACGAGACGCGGCTCAGATTGTCGACGCTGACGTACTCGCCGGGTGTCCCGGGCGGTGCGGTGGGCGGGGTGACGTGGTCGAAGAAGCCGCCGTTCTCGTCGTAGCTGATGATGAGCGCGGTCTTCTCCCAGACGGCCGGGTTGGCGGTCAGGATGTCGAGCAACTGCACGATCCCGACGGCGCCGAGCGCGGCCGGCAACGCCGGGTGCTCGCATTCGAGTGCGGGCGGGATGACCCACGACACCTTGGGCAGCCGGTTGGCGGCCACGTCGGCGGCGAGATCGTTCGGGTACGTCGGGGCGATCCCGCGGCGGGCGAGCTCGGAGTCGGGGTCGCGGGCCTGTTTGAAGCTGCCCATCATGCCGTCGAGGATCACCGACGAGACCGGCCCCAGATCCTTGTTGTTGTAGATCTTCCAGCTCACCCCGGCGTCGCGCAGATTCTCCGGCATCGTGCGCCAGCTGTAGGCGAATTTCGGTATGAGCGTGGGGGTTTCCAGGAGCGGGCCGCCGTGATGGCCGTCCGGGTCGAGGGTGCCGCTCATCCAGTACAGGCGGTTGGGGTCGGTGGGGCCCAGGACCGAGCAGTGGTAGGCGTCGCACAGCGTGAAGGCCTCGGCGAGGCTGCGGTGGACCGGGATGTCCTCGCGCTCGTAGTAGCCCATGAGCGCGGGCGCGTTCGCGGGCCCGACCTCCTCGATCGACATGGGCAGCCAGCCGTCGTTGCGGCCACCGTTCCAGGCGCGGTGCATGCCCGCCCAGGAGTGGTCGGGGTCATTGATGCACTCGCCGTCGAGATTGGTGTCGTGACGGGTGTCGAGCCGGAACGGCATCGTGTACCCGGTGCGGGTGGGGCCGACTCCGGGCGCCCAGCCGCGCTGCTTCCAGGTGGGGGAGGGCTCGCCGAAGCCGCGGACACCGGAGTACGAGCCGAAGTAGTGGTCGAAGGAGCGGTTCTCCTGCATGAACAGGACGATGTGCTCGATGTCGGAGAGGGAACCGGTGCCGCCCGGATCGGCGGAGGCGTAGGCCTTGTCGATGATGGGCGCGGCCCACGAGGTCAGCAGCGCCGCACCTCCGGTGCCGGCCACCCGGGTCAGGAAATCACGGCGGCTGTGACCGGCGAACGGCGAGGGGGACACGCTTCTCCTTCATGGGCTGCGACGGCGGGAAACCCGGGCGGCAAGACGCGGGCACACCGAAGCGTGAGTGTAGCCCGTCCGCGCGGACGGGTGAGGTGAACTCCGGGGGAATTCGCGGTGCCGGGTCAGGTGGGTTCGCGGGCGGGCAGCCCGCGGAGCAGGACGTCGAGGAACAGGCCGAAGGTTGATCCGAGACGGATCTAGAACGCTTCGTCGAATGGGGTCGGGAACGTTGTCAGTACGGCGTGAGAGATCATCCGAACCGCTGGTAGGCGGCTTGCCGGGTGGTGTCGAGTGCGGTGCCGATGACGGTCCAGGAATCGCCGTCCTCCCTGGCTGCGGCGACTGCTGCGCGTAGCTCTTCCTTAGCGTCCTCGAGTGCCTTGCGGGCTGCGATGATGCGCCGGAAGTTGGTGGCGTCACGGGCCGGCGTGGTGGCCGGGTCGAGGTTGTCCAGGCCGGTGAGGTCGTTGATGTTTTTGGTTGTCATGTGGTTCACCATCCTCCTCGGAGATAGTCGTAGAACTTGGCGCGTAGCCGGTCCGCGTGGATGATCCGGGTCGGCTCATCTGTGGGTACGGCCACGAGTTCGAGTAGCGTCCCGTTGAGGTCGGGTCCGATGACGAGTAGGCGCTCGTCGCCGCCGTAATCGTATTCGACCAGCCGGATCGCGTTGTCCCAGGCGTGGAGTATGGATGTGTCGCTGATGCCGTGCTTGCGGGCGCTGCCCAGTATCTCCACTCTTGTAAAGAATACCTTTACACACAGCGCTCCGCCAGGGATGCCTTGACCTTTCGTGGGAGGGGCTGGTGGCTGATCTCGGATGGGGCGGATTGGGCGCGCAGCGCGATTCGCTACCGAGTCGCTGTCCGGTCCTGCGGTTGCCAGGTGGGTTCGCGGGCGGGCAGCCCGCGGAGCAGGACGTCGAGGAACAGATCGAATCGGGGCGTGACCCCGATGTCGTGGCCTGACTGATAGGCGCCGAGCCACTGCACCACCCCCATGCCGAAGATGTACCAGCTCTGCTCGGCCATCTCGGGGGAGGCGCCGCCGGCCCGGAATGCCTCGACGACGCTCTGATGGAGACGACCGAAGGCGTCGGGGTTGTGTCGATGCGGGTGGGCGACGTGCCCGGCGTAGCCCGGTACCGCGAGGAATTCGTCGTGCATCGACCAGGCCAGCGTCGCCAGCCAGTCGCGCCAGTCGGCGACGGTCGGCGTCGTGGTCGGGAGGATGCGTTCGACCATCACGTCGCTGACGAGGTCGAACAGGCCGTCGCGGTCGGCGACCCACCGGTACAGCGCCGAATGGGAAACACCTAGTCGCGCAGCCAGATCCCGCATGGTGAGCGTGCTCAGATCCGACTCGAGGGCCGCGGCGACGATCATGTCCCGGTTCAGTCGCGGTGGACGTCCAGGTCGGGGCCGGCTCGGGGTCATCGGTCGATGGTATCGCCCGCTTAAATTAGTGACCTGTGGTTACTATATCTGTTAGGGTCACCGAAATCCCGGAGCGGCCGACGCGGCGAGCATGTCGTGGTGTGCTCTCCGGCCGCGTCACGAAAGGCCTGGCCATGTCGGTTCCCCCCACGTCTGTCCCCCCTGCGCCCTCCGATCCGCCCGCGCTGTCCGCGGGGCCGTTGTCGGTTCCGCTCCTCCTGCTCGCGGCGCTGTCGGTCGCCACGGCGCAGACGATCGTCGTGGCCGCGTTGCCGGTCTTCAGCCGTGAGAGCGCGGTGAGCACGACGACGGCGACCTGGCTGCTGACGGTCTTCATGCTCGCCTCGGCGGTCACCACGCCGATCGCCGGCCGGCTCGGTGATCTCTACGGACATCGGCGTGTGATGGTCGTCGGCGTGCTCGCGCTGCTGCTCGGCAGCATTGTTGCCGCGGCCGGCGATCTGGCCGGCTGGTTTCCCGGCGACGTGATCGGCCGGGCACTGCAGGGATGCTCGGGCGGGGTGTTCCCGGTGGTCTTCGGCCTGGCCCGCGCGTCGCTGCCGGTGTCGCGGCTGCCCGGTGTCGTCGCCGCACTCAGCACGATGTTCGGCGTCGGCGGCGCTCTGGGGATGGTCGTCGCCGGTCCGCTCGTCGATCTCGCGGGCACATCGTGGCTGTTCTGGATCAGCGCGCTCATGTCCGGGGTGTGCCTGCTGGGAGTGCCGCTGCTGGCCGCGGACCGGCCGCGCCGGCAGCCGGGCCGGACCGTTCGTCTCGACGTCGGCGGGGCCGTCCTGCTCGCCGCGACGCTGATCGCCCTGCTGCTCGGGATCAGCCAGGGTCGGACGTGGGGGTGGGGCTCGGCCGCGACGGTGGGGGTCTTCGTGGCGGCGGTCCTGTTCGGCGTGGCGTTCGTCGCGGTCGAGCGCCGGGCCACGGCGCCCATCGTCGATCTGGCTCTGCTGACCCGACCCGGCCTCGTCGGCACCAATCTCGCGACCATCGTCATCGGCATCGGTATGTTTGCCGCGGTCACGCTGATTCCGCAGTTCGCGCAGGCCGATCCGGCCGGCGGCTTCGGCTTCGGCTACACACCGTCTCAGACCGGGGTGATGCTCATCCCGACCGCGCTGCTGATGGTCGTCGCGGCACCGCTCGCGACCCGGATGTCACGACGGACGTCGTACCGGACGACCTTCGGGGTGGGTGCGGTGCTGGCCGGTGTCGCGCTCGTCCTCTTCGCCGCGGTGCCCCAGGTCTGGGCTTTCTACCTCGGAGGTGCGGTCCTCGGCATCGCCTACGGTCTCGCGTTCGCCTCGCTCGGCGGCCTCGTGGTCGGTGCGGTCGGTCAGGAACAGACCGGTGCCGCCACCGGGATCAACACCATCCTGCGCACGGTCGGCGGTGCGTTGGGTGCGCAACTGGCCGCGGTCATCGTCGTCGGATCCGCGGATGCGCACGGCCTGCCGACCACGAGCGGCTTCGTCGTCGCGTTCCTGGTCTCCGCGGGCGTCGCACTCCTGGCGCTGGTCGCCGCCGCCGGGGTCCGGCGTCCGGAGGTATGAATCCGGTGGGCGGCGCCGGCCGGGGCTGCTGCGCGCCGCGCCGTCAGGTTCCGGGGTGTGGGTCCTTCGCCGGATCTGTTGTGGCGAGGGATGATTGGAGACGCCGGATGATCGTGCCGAGCTGTCCCGAGGCCAGCAAGCCGGGACCGAGTGGGCCGGAACGGTTCTCGCCGACCGGCGGGAGAGTGCGCAGTGCGGCCCGCACCGCCGGTGTCATATGGGCGAGCTGCCAACGGATTTCGGCGTCGACGGCCGCCACGCGGTCGGGCGCGCCCAGTCCCGCGGCCCGGGCGGCGTAGGCGGCGGTGCCGAGCGCATGTGCACCCATGTGGGCGACGGCGACTGCCTGGCCGGCGGCGCGGGCGGCGGCACCCGCCGCCGGGGTCGTCAGTACATCGGCGGGCACGCCACCCTCGAAGCGGCGCCGGATCTCCGCGGCGGTGTTGAGCTCGCCTCGGGCGAAGGCTCGGGCGCGGGCGATTGCGGCGCGTGGGCGCTCGTCTGCCGGGACGTCGGCCTCGAACAGGTCCAGGACTCGTTCCGCGCAATCAGCCGCCCATCCGGCCACGAGCCGCCGCTCGGCCTCGGTCAGTGTCTGAGGTGATCTCATCGGTTCGCGCTCCTCTGCTCGTGCTCATCGCGGCGCAACCCCTGCGAACCGCCACAGATGACACCGGAGCGGAACGCCGCGACGATTATTGTCGTGACCTCCCGCTCCGGTGTCATCTGTAAGCGTTGCCGGGCGGCTTCGTATAGGGCGTACTCGCCTGGGGTGAGTCGTGGGCCGTCGAAGGGTTCGGTTTCGAATCGGTCGGCGAGTTCTTCGGCGTGGGGCGAGGATGTCGTTGATCATGCGGGGCACGGGGATCACCTTCTGTCAGAGGAAAAGCGTCGGGTAGCCGTCAGGTCGGGGCGTCCGGGGCCGCGCTCTCAAACACACGTTTCCGCGTCTGATCTGGTCAGGGCGCTTTCCTTGGTGCCCCCAGTCGGATTCGAACCGACACTGCGCGGGTTTTAAGCCCGCTGCCTCTGCCAGTTGGGCTATGGGGGCGTCCGTTCAGATCGGAGACCAGTGTCCCACGACGCGTTCGCGTCGCCTTGACGTCGTTGGGTTAACCCCGATAATTTAGCGTTGATAAATTTCAGTCCGGCAGGGGGTTCGATGCTCACGCGTATCACCCACCTGGTCATCGGAGCGCCCAAGCGGGTTCTCGCACTGGTGTTCCTGCTCTTCGTGGGCTGCGGTCTCTACGGGGCCTCGGCTGCCGACCACATGCTGTCCGGGGGCTACGCGGATCCCAACGCCGAATCCACTCACGCCACCCAGGTGGTCTACGACACCTTCGACCGTGGTGGCCTGCAGGTGGTGTTCAAGCTCGACGCACCCAACGGTACCGACATCGCCACCGATGCGCGGGGCGCGGCTGTCGGGCGGAAGCTCGTCGCCGACCTCGCGGCCATCGATCATGTGCAGCAACCGGTCCTGTCGGTGTGGAACCGGCCCGAGCTCGCGCCGGCCCTGCTCAGCCGGGACCGGTCGTCGGCGCTGGTGTCGGTGACCCTGCGCGGCGGGGAAGAGGACGCCCCGCGCTACGCCGAGGAGATCTCCGACCGCTTCACCGGCGAACGTGACGGCATCACCATCCGGGCCGGCGGTCAGGCCCTGGTGTATCAGCAGGTCAATGCGCAGACCGAACGCGATCTCGCCCTCGCCGAGGCCATCGCGATCCCGATCAGCTTCCTGGTGCTCATCGTCGTCTTCGGTGGCGTGCTCGCCGCTGCGCTCCCGATCGTGGTGGGGGTCGTGGCGATCGTCGGGACCATCGCCCTGCTCCGGGTCATCGGGTCGCTCACCGACGTGTCGATCTTCGCCCTCAACCTGACCACCGCGATGGGGCTCGCACTGGCCATTGACTACACCCTGCTGCTGGTGACCCGCTACCGCGAAGAGGTCGCGGCAGGCACGGATCGACGGACCGCGATCCTCATCATGATGAACACGGCAGGCCGGACGGTCGCCTTCTCCGCGGTCACCGTCGCCCTGGCCCTCTGTGCGCTCGTCATCTTCCCGATGTACTTCCTGCGCTCGTTCGCCTACGCGGGCCTCGGCGTGGTGGTGGTGGCCGTCGTCGCGGCACTCGTGGTGACACCCGCGGCATTGATCCTGCTCGGCCACCGCATCGACTCCCTCGACGCCCGGGCGGGCCTGCGCCGCCTGTTCCGCCGCCCCGCAGCCGGGCCGGTGCCCATCGAACAAGGTCGCTGGTACCGCTTCGTGTCCTGGGTCCTGCGACATGCGACGCCGGTCGGCGCGGGCGTCGTGGTGCTGCTGCTCGTGCTCGGCGCGCCGTTCCTGTCCATCACCTTCGGCTTCCCCGACGATCGGGTCCTGCCCGCCTCGGCCAGCGCCCACGCCGTGCAAGCCGAGATCCGCGACGAGTTCGACCAGGAACTGGGCGGCGAGATCACCGCCGTGGTCACCGGACCCGGCGACTCCGCCGCCCGCGCCGAATACGCCGCGGCCCTGTCCCGCGTCGACGGCGTGACCCTGGTCGCCGGAACGCCGGGAGCCTTCGCCGACGGCCGGCAGGTCGGCCCCGGCAACCCCGACGACAGCCGCGAGACCGACGACGGCGTCGTCGGTCTGCTGTCGATCTCGTCGACGACCGAAGCCCTCACCGACGCCGGTGAGGCACAACTCGAATCACTGCGCAGCGTCGCCACGCCTGGGGGCATCCACGCCGAGTTCACCGGCCTGCAGGCCAGCAACACCGACACCGTCGACGCCATCTACGGCGCACTGCCCTGGGTGCTCGGCGTGATCGCGATCGCCACATTCGTGTTGCTGTTCCTGTTCACCGGCAGCGTCGTCCTGCCGCTCAAGGCACTGGTCCTCAACGTCGCGTCGCTCGCCGCGACCTTCGGCGCGATGGTCTGGTTCTTCCAGGACGGGCACCTGGGCGGTCTCGGCACCACCGCGACCGGCTACCTCGTCGCCACCATGCCGGTTCTCATGTTCTGTATCGCGTTCGGGCTGTCGATGGACTACGAGGTCTTCCTGCTCGGCCGGATCCGGGAGGAATGGGTCGGCTCCGACAAGTCCCGCGGCGCCAACGACCACGCGGTCGCGATCGGACTGGCACGCACCGGCCGTGTCGTGACCGCAGCCGCGCTGCTGATGAGCATCGTCTTCGCCGGGATCGGGGCCTCGCAGGTCTCGTTCATGCGCATGTTCGGGGTCGGTCTGACGCTCGCCGTGCTGATGGACGCCACGATCATCCGTATGCTGCTGGTTCCGGCCTTCATGCGACTCGCCGGACGGGCCAATTGGTGGGCCCCGGGACCGTTGCGTGCCCTGCATGAGCGGATCGGGCTCTCCGAGGAGGACGCGGCGGGCGGGCATGCCGACGCCGACAAGCAGGACGTGGACACCGACGAAGCGGACCGCGACAAGCAGGAGAGCAGTGATGGGGGCGCCGATCCGGCGAACCAGGTCACCCCGCGGATCGGGTGAGCTGCTCGCCGACGAGATCATCGCGGCCGCATCGGTGTTGCTCCGCACCGCTCAGGATCCGGCCGCCGTGTCCATCCGGGCTGTCGCCAGCCGCGTCGGCGTCACCCCGCCGTCGATCTACCTGCACTTCGCCGACAAGGAGGCACTGCTCGACGCGGTCTGCGCCGCCTGGTTCGAAGATCTCGACGATCGGCTGGCCGCGGCGGCAGCGGGCATCGACGACCCGCTCGAACGCGCACTCCAGCAGGGGATGGCCTACGTCCGCTTCGCGATCGACAACCCGGCGCTCTACCGGCAGGCCTTCCACGGCATCACCGCAGCCGAGACCGCGAAGGTCGACGAGGTGCTTGCGGCGTCGGCATTCGTGCGATTCACGGCCACCGTCACCGAACTCGCCGAGACGGGGTTCTTCGCCGCCGACGAGGTCGCCGGCATCGTTCTGGAACTGTGGTCGGCGGCCCATGGCATTGCCTCCCTGATGATCGCGAAACCACTGCTGTCCTGGGGAGATGCCGGCGAACGCGCCGAATCCATGCTGAGATCGGTGTGTCTCGGGCGCGCTGTTCTCGGTGTCACCGGCTGCCGAGAACCCGACGAGGTGCGCCGCTTCCTCGACGATGTGGCACGGCGGACAACCCCTGAACCGCCACGAATGGTCAAGAAAAGGTAAAGTCGGAACTGTCGGGGTCCGATTGTCGTTGAGCCATGCAGAGGCCAGAAGATTGCAGCCAGCAGATCCCAACGAGTACCACACAGATTCGTCCGACTCACACACGACCAGAAGAAGGAGTGTCACGTGCGAGAGAGCAGCAACCCGGTGATGCGCGGAGTGGTCCGCGACAACCAGACCGGCTACGCGGGCTTCGGTGCCGGCATGGCAGGCGCCGGCCAGGCCGCCATGTTCAACCAGTACGGCCAGCCGATCCCGCAGGCGCCGTCCACCAGCCGCCAGCTCACCATCGACGACGTCGTCACCAAGACCGCCATCACGCTCGGCGTGCTGACCGTCTCCGCGATCGTCTCCTACTTCCTGTCCTCGGCAGTACCCGGCCTGGCCGGCCCGCTGTGCACCGTCGGCGCCCTGGTCGGCCTCGGTCTCGTCCTCTTTGCGACCTTCGGCCGCCGCCAGGACAATCCGGCGGTCGTACTCGCCTACGCCGTTTTCGAGGGTCTGTTCGTCGGCGCGGTGTCCTACGTGTTCGCCAACCTCGTCGTCAGTGGCGCCAACGCCGGAGCCCTCATCGGCCAGGCCGTCCTCGGCACCTTCGGCGTGTTCTTCGGCATGCTGTTCGTCTACAAGATCGGTGCCGTCCGCGTCACCCCGCGCTTCACCCGGATGCTCGTCGCCGGACTCGTCGGCGTCATGGTCCTCATGATCGGCAACCTGATCATGCGCCTGTTGACCGACGGTGCGGGCCCCCTGCGCGACGGTGGACCCATCGCCATCATCTTCTCGCTGGTGTGCATTGCCCTCGCCGCCTTCAGCTTCCTCCTCGACTTCGACTCCGCCGATCGCCTTATCCGCGCCGGTGCCCCGGAGAAGGCTGCCTGGGGCGTCGCGCTCGGCCTCACTGTCACGCTCGTCTGGCTCTACGTCGAGATCCTGCGACTGCTGAGCTACTTCAACAACAATTGACCCTGTGCCCGGGGCTTGTCGTCCCGGGCCGAAACACCGAAGAACCCCGCTCAGGCATCTGGGCGGGGTTCTTCGGTGTTTCGGGGTGGTTGGACGCTAGCTGAGACGCTCCAGCACCATCGCCATCCCCTGGCCGCCGCCGACACACATCGACTCGATACCGAAGGTCTTGTCGTGGGTCTGCAGGTTGTTCAACAGGGTTGTGGTGATCCGCGCGCCGGTCATCCCGAAAGGATGGCCGAGCGCGATTGCGCCGCCGGAGACATTCAGCTTGTCGTGGTCGATGCCGAGCTCATTGGCCGAGCCGAGTACCTGGACGGCGAAGGCCTCGTTGATTTCCACGAGGTCGATGTCGCTCAGCGACATCCCGGACACCTTCAGCACCTTCCGGATTGCCTCAATCGGACCCAGGCCCATGATCTCCGGCGACAATCCGGTGGCAGCGGTCGCGACCACCCGCGCCAGCGGCGTCAGCCCGAGTTCGGTGGCCTTGGTATCGCTCATGATGACCAGCGCCGCCGCACCATCGTTGAGCGGGCAGGCATTGCCCGCGGTGACGGTGCCGTCAGGGCGAAACACCGGTTTGAGCTGGCTGACCTTCTCGTAGGTGGTCCCGGCGCGCGGACCGTCGTCGGTCGCGACGACCGTACCGTCGGCGAGTGTCACCGGCTCGATCTCACGGGCGAAGAAGCCGTCGGCGATCGCCTTCTCGGCACGGTTCTGGCTCAGCACACCCCAGTGATCCTGGTCCGCACGGGAGATGCCCGTCGCCGTCACCACATTCTCGGCGGTTTGGCCCATCGCGATGTACACGTCCGGCACCAGGCCGTCGGCACGGGGATCGGTCCACGCGCCCGTACCGCCTGCGGCGGCCGCCGCGGTTCGGGCCTCGGCGTCGGCGAACAGTGGGTTCTTGGAGTCCGGTGCGCCGTCGGCGCCGCCGGAGATCGCGAAACTCGAGACACTCTCGACGCCGCCGGAGATGAACACGTCACCCTCGCCGGACCTGATGGCGTGCAGTGCCATCCGCGTGGTCTGCAAGGACGACGAACAATACCGGTTCACCGTCACCCCCGGGAGATGGTCGAAGCCCAACTCGACGGCGAGCACGCGGGCGATGTTGTAGCCGCCCTGACCGCCGGGCTGACCGATACCCCAGTGGATGTCCTCGATGTCGGCGGGATCGAGCTCGGGGACCTTGGCCAGTGCGGCGGCGATCATCTGACGCGACAGCTCGTCCGGCCGGACGTCTTTCAGGGATCCCTTTCCGGCGCGGCCGATCGGGGAGCGGGCGTGGGCGACGATCACTGCTTCAGGCATGTGAAACACGCTACTACTGGATGCCGATGTCAATGGACCCCCGGGTCGGTCAATCCACGTCGGTGGCCAAGCGCAGCAGGGCATCGGTGAGATGACCGTTTGCCACCGACGGTGACACCTCCGGCGCCTGCGGCAACGGCGCCGACCCCCACGCGCCGATCGCGGCCAGCGCCTCGGGGAGGATCACCTCGGCGGCCACCTCGTAACCCTGCGCCGACGGATGGAACCGGTCGACCGAGAACATCGTCTCGGGTGCGCGCCGGAAATGGTCGGCAAGCAGATCGGCGACCGGGACCGATCGCCCGCCCGCCGCCCGGACCGCTGACACCTGCGCCGCGGCCAGCCGCATCCCCCACAGCCGGAGCACGGTGCGCAGGGGCTGTGGGATCGCCGTGATCACCCCGAAGTCCGGGCAGGTACCCACGACCACCTGCGCATCGATGCTGCGCAGACGGGACACCGCCGCGCCCAGCCGGGCCGCGGACGCCCGGATGCCGTTCCGTGCGGTCACGTCGTTCGCGCCGATCAAGATGACCGCGAGGTCGGGGCGTTCCCCGGCGATCAGCATTGCATCCACCTGCGCGGCCAGGCCCTTCGACGTGGCGCCCACGATCGCCTTGTTGCTGTAGCGCACCACCTGATCGGTCGCGACCGCGATCCGGCGGGCCAACCGCACCCCCAACGTCTGTGAGGCGGTGTCGGCACCGAGGCCGGCCGCCGTCGAATCGCCGAAGACGGCCAAGTGCAGGTCGGCCTCGTCGCGGTTGGCGCGGGTGACCCGATGCGGTCCGCTGCCGTCCGGGCGGTACAGGCCATCACCGAACGGGCCGTTCTCGGTGCGGTGCGGAATGACCGTGCGCGCCTTCCGCGCCTGCCGGACCAGCAGGTTGTAGCCACCCCAGGTCAGCCCGGCGGCCGTGCCGGTGACCGCCGCGGTGGCCACCAGATCACGGACGAGATGGGGGCCGGAGGGGCGCAGATCGGACACCTGACCAGGGTACCGATAGTCCCGCCGTCGCCGGTCCGGTGACGGCGGGTGCCCGACCTTCTGGGACCATGGAGGTATGCGCATCGCCAATCACGTCGTGGATCTGGTGGGCAACACGCCCCTTGTCAAGCTGAACTCGGTGGTCCGGCCCGGCTCCGGGCTGGTTGCGGCCAAGGTCGAGTACCTCAATCCCGGCGGCAGCAGCAAGGATCGCATCGCGGTCCGGATGATCGATGCCGCCGAACGATCCGGCGAGCTCCGGGCCGGCGGCACCATCGTCGAGCCGACGTCGGGCAACACCGGTGTCGGTCTCGCGCTGGTCGCCCAGCAACGCGGATACAAGTGCGTGTTCGTGTGCCCCGACAAGGTCGGCGAGGACAAGCGCAACGTCCTGCGGGCCTACGGTGCGGAGGTCGTGGTGTGCCCGACCGCGGTGCCCCCCGAACACCCGGACAGCTACTACAACGTCTCCGACCGCCTCGTCGGCGAGATCGAGGGCGCCTGGAAACCCAACCAGTACGCCAACCCGGCCGGTCCGCAGAGCCACTACGAGACCACCGGCCCCGAGATCTGGGCCGACACCGACGGCACGGTGACACACTTCGTCGCCGGTGTCGGCACCGGCGGCACGATCACCGGCACCGGCCGCTACCTCAAGGAGATCTCCGGAGGCGCGGTGACGGTTGTCGGCGTCGACCCCGAAGGCTCGGTCTACTCGGGCGGCACCGGCCGCCCCTACCTCGTCGAAGGGGTCGGCGAGGACTTCTGGCCGCAGGCCTATGACCCGAGCATCCCCGACGAGATCATCGCGGTCTCCGACGCCGACTCCTTCGACATGACCCGCCGACTCGCCCGGGAGGAGGGCCTGCTCGTCGGTGGCTCCTGCGGGATGGCCGCGGTGGCGGCGCTGCGGGTGGCCGAGCGGGAAGGACCCGACGCCGTCGTCGTCGTCCTGCTGCCCGACGGCGGCCGCGGCTACATGGCGAAGATCTTCAACGACGAGTGGATGTCGAGCTACGGCTTCCTGCGGACCCCACTGGTCGGTGCGGCCGCCGAGCCGCTCGTCGGCGATGTGCTGCGCGGCAAGACCGGTGCCCTGCCCGACCTCGTGCACACGCATCCGTCGGAGACCCTGCGCGATGCCATCGAGATCCTCCGCGAATACGGGGTGTCGCAGATGCCGGTGGTCGGCGCCGAGCCGCCGGTGATGGCCGGCGAGGTGGCCGGTGCGGTCACCGAACGCGACCTGCTCTCGGCGGTTTTCGAAGGCCGGGCCAGTCTCGCCGACCCGGTCAGCGCCCACATGGGGGATCCGTTCCCGCTCATCGGCTCCGGGGAACCGGTGTCGGCGGCGACCAAGGCGCTCTCGGAGTCCGACGCGCTGATGGTCGTCGAGGACGGCAAGCCGATCGGCGTCATCACCCGCCATGATCTGCTCTCCTACGTCAGTACCCACCCCACCATCACCGCCGGCTGACCGTCGACGGGTCCCGGCAACCGCACACCCCACTCAGCGAGGAGTTTTCACGTGAGCGAGACGTCGCGTCGCGGCTTTTCCACCACCGCCATCCACGCCGGCTACGACCCGGATCCGCGGACCGGCGCGGTGAACGTGCCGATCTATGCCAGCTCCACCTTCGCCCAGGACGGGGTGGGTGGCCTCCGCGACGGATTCGAGTACGCCCGCACCGGAAACCCGACCCGGCGCGCGTTGGAGGCGAATCTCGCGGCGATCGAAAAGGGCAGGTACGGAAGGGGATTCGCCTCCGGTATGGCCGCGACCGATACGCTGCTGCGGGCGTCGCTGCGCCCCGGTGATCACCTGGTGATCCCCAACGACGCCTACGGGGGGACCTTCCGGCTCATCGACAAGGTCTTCACCCAGTGGGGTGTCACCTACTCGGTCGCGCCGGTCACCGACGTCGACGCCGTCCGCGCCGCGATCACCCCGCAGACCAGACTGGTGTGGGTCGAGACCCCGACCAACCCGCTGCTCAATGTCGGCGACATCGCCGCACTGGCCGGCGTGGCCCACGACGCCGGCGCCAAGCTGGTGGTGGACAACACCTTCGCCACGCCCTACCTGCAGCAGCCGCTGACCCTGGGCGCCGACGTCGTGCTGCATTCGACGACGAAATACCTCGGCGGGCACTCCGACGTCGTCGGGGGAGCGCTCATCACCGACGACGCCGACCTCGACGAGGCGATCGCGTTCCTGCAGAACGGCGCGGGGGCCGTGCCCGGCCCGTTCGACACCTACCTGACGATGCGCGGGGTCAAGACACTCGCGGTCCGGATGGAACGCCACTGCGACAACGCCGAGAAGGTCGTCGAGTTCCTGTCCGGGCATGACCGCATCGAGAAGGTGCTCTACCCCGGACTCGAGTCGCATCCGGGTCACGCCGCGGCCGCGAGCCAGATGCGCCGGTTCGGCGGCATGGTGTCGGTGCTGGTCCAGGGCGGCCTCGAGGAGGCCAAGAAGTTCTGCGGCCGGACCGAGGTGTTCACCCTCGCCGAGTCGCTGGGCGGCATCGAATCGCTCATCGAGCATCCGGGCGCGATGACCCACGCGTCGACGGCCGGGTCGCTCCTCGAGGTGCCGGCCACCCTCGTGCGGCTCTCGGTGGGCATCGAGGACATCGACGACATCCTCGCCGATCTCGAGCAGGCACTGCAGTAGCCCGCACCGCAGTAGCCCCTACCGCGCCGGTCGGCTCAGGTTTGGGGCGTCAGATGCGCGAAGTGCCGGAGGGTGTCGGCCTCGATCGTCTTGAACACCGGCACCGACACGGGGTGGGAAAACCCGGTCACGAACCGCGACGACGAGCCGAGCTCG
>JASGFO010000071.1:0-16519 GCA_047605505.1 Gordonia sp. (in: high G+C Gram-positive bacteria)
GGGGCGAGCGGAGCGACGGGGGATGTGTCGGGGGCGAGCGGAGCGACGGGGGAGACAGCCGGGGGTGGTGGGTGAACGATCATGTGCTGCTGACCGGGGCTTCCGGGCTGGTCGGTGCCGAGGTCGCGGCGCGGCTGGAGGCCGCGGGCCGGCCGGTGGTGGCGTTGACCCACCGGGCCGCGCATCTGGTCGGCAACGACGGCCGTGATGTCGCGGTGACGGCGAGCCTGGCCGGTGACGTCCGGTTGCCCGGGTTCGGGGTGGCGCGCATCCCGGACGTCGGCGTGATCGTGCACTGCGCGGCCACCACGGCCTTCGATGCCCCTGCTGCCGACTACGACGAGCTCAATGTGGCCGGCACCGCCCACGCGATCGAGGTGGCACGGCGTCTCGATGTCCCGCTCGTGCATGTCTCGACCGCCTATGTCTGTGGGATGCGCGGCGGCACCGTCGCCGAGACCGATCTCGACGTCGGCCAGGAGTTCGGCAATCGGTACGAGCGCAGTAAGTTCCGGGCCGAGCAGCGTGTCACCGCGGCCCGCCGCGACGGCCTGAGGGCGGTGACGGTCCGACCGGGCATTGTGGCCGGGGAGAGTGTCGACGGCGGGATCCGTGATCACAAGAACCTGTACACCGTGGTGAAGTTGATGGTCGAGGGCAAGCTGCGCACACTGCCCGGTCGCTATGATGCGACGATCTCACTTGCGCCGGTGGATTACGTCGCCGACGTCGTGACCGCCGCGACGTGCCAGGCCGCCGATCTCGACGGACAGTGCTTTCATGCGGTCGGGGCGCATGCGCTGACGCTGCGTGAGCTCTCCGATGTGCTCGCGGAGTATCCGTCGTTCGCGGTCGCCACCTTTGTGCCTGCGACGAGTTTCGACGCTGCCGCGCTGGCGCCCGTCGAGCGCGAGTACTACCGGCGGGTGGGGTCGCTGTACACCAGCTATTTCGAGCGCCGCATCCATTTCGACACCACCAACGCCGAGGCGCTGTTGGGGCGGCCGTCGCCCGACTGCGGCGCCGACTATTTGCGCCTGCTGCTCGACCACTGTCTCGAGATCGGCTATCTGGGGTCGCCGCTGCCGTCGGTGGAGTCGGTGCTCGCGCGGTTCGGGGTGGTCTGAATGAGTGCGCTCGCGCCCGAACCCGTGCCGCCGGGCCGCGCCGTCGCGGGTGGGCGCATCTCGGGTGGCGAGGGTTCTGGGGACCGCTCCACCGCGGGTCTGCTCGCGGTGTTGGGCGCAGGCCCCGACGCGGTACGCGGGCACCTGCGGGACACTTATGTCCTCGAGGCGATCGACCATCTCGATCGGGCCGGTGTGGATCCGGTCTGGTTCGCTGACCGGCATTCGCTGCTGCTGCTCAAACCCGATGCAATCGTCGGCCGCTGCGTCGACCTCACCTTGCGGTGGCTTGCCGAGCACGGCTGGCGGGTTGTCGGTGCCGTGCGGGTCCCGGCGCAGCGTCATCTGGCGCGGGCGTTGTGGGCCGAATCGTGGGCGACGGCGTCGCCGGAACGTCGCCGCCTGGCCGATCTGCTCGTCGGGATCTGCGACGCCCTGCTGCTCGTCGTCACCGATCGGGAGGTGGGCGCGGCCGATCCGGAGCCGGCCGCGGTGCGCCTCACCCGGGAGAAGGGGCCGACGGCGCCGGCGGCGCGCGCGCCCGGTCAGCTGCGCCACCTCCTCGGACAGCACAGCTACCTACTCAATCTCGTGCACACCCCCGACACCCGCGTGGACGTGTTGCGGGAATGGGCCATCGACTGCGATGAACGGGCTCGGTCGGGGTTGCTCGCGGATCTGGTCGCACCGACACCCGAGAGCGAGATCGTGGCCACGGCACGGTCTCTCGCCGACGAGCTCTACGCCGCGGCACCCGCCGCGAGCTTCTCCCGGGCGGCCGCGGTCCGCCGGATCGTCGCCGACCTGCGCGCCGCCGGCGCCGACCCGGGTGAGATCGACCCTGCCGACGATGTCGCGTGCGCCGACCTGGTTCACACCGCGTGGGCGTCGTCCCGGCACCCCGACCCCTGGTCGGTGATCGTGGTGGGCTCCTATGTCCTGCCGATGACCACCGATCCCACCCTCCGGAGGACACGATGAGTACCAGCATCCCGGTGCCGGCGACCGACGCCGTCGCTCTGACCGCCCACATCCGGACCGTGCCGCGGCAGCTCGTCCACCGGTGTGCGGTCTCGGAGGTGTTCCTGACCTCGTTGCTGACCGCACCGGACGGCGGCTGCGGTCGGCGCGGCCCCGGCACGCCCGCCGCGGATTTCGTGGTCGGCGCACAGCTGCCGCGGATGCATGGCTACTACGGCGATCATCAGGGCGGCCAGGCCGGTCTGATCGATCCGCTGCTGGCGATGGAGACCGGCCGGCAGGCGGCGATTGCGATCACCCACGAGTTCCTCGATGTCGATCTCGACAGCGCCTTCCTCGTCCGGACCTTCAACGGCACCGGACATCCGGGACCGGCCTGGGAGGCCGGGGAGCTGCCCGCCGATCTGGAGATCGCGGTGCAGGTCGTCCGGCGCCACACCGTCGACGGTCGTCTCCGGGGGCTGGATCTGGGGCTCGAGCTGACCCGCGACGGCCGGCCGCTGATGACCGTCGACGGCTCGTTCTCCTGGATGTCGCCGCGCCGCTGGCGGGCGATGCGGTCGGCGATCCGCGCCGGCACCGAGGTGGGTGCCGCGGTGGTCGGTGACCGGGCGCTGCCCGCGATGGTGGCCCGGGAGCTGCCGCGCAACGTGGTGATCGGTCCGCCGCAGTCCGACGGTGCGGGGACCCGCGCGGACCTCGTCGTCGATGTCGCGCATCCCGGGCTGTTCGACCACACCCTCGATCACGTGCCGGGCAGTCTGATGCTCGAGGCCTGCCGCCAGCTCGCCGTCAGCCATGCCGGGCCGCGGGCGCGGGTGATCTCGGTGCATTCCACCTTCGACACGTTCGTCGAGATCGACCGGCCCGCGGTGTGCCTGCTGACCGATCTCGCGCCGGACGGATCCGCGGTCGAGGTCACTGTTGAGCAAGGTGGCGTGCGGGCCGCACGGGTCCGGCTCGATCTCGTGGTCGGACACCGCGGGGACGGGCCCGGCACCGGGACCGAAGGGTGACCTCGCCGGACGCCACTCCTGCTGCGGCGCAGGGGGTTTCGCTGTCGCGGATCGCCCGGTTCACCGTGGTCATGTACAAGCCGCAGTATCTCGCCTACGGGATTCTGTGGGTGCTCGCGCTCGAAGGGTGCGCGGCCCACCTGAGTGGGGTCGAGTGGCGTCCGGGGTGGGCGACGGTGGCCCGGATCGGTGTCGCGGTGATCGCGCTGCTGTATCTGCGGATGGTCGACGAGCAGAAGGATCTCGACTACGACCGTGTCCACAATCCCGAGCGGCCACTCGTCACGGGCGCGGTCAGTGCCGCCGACCTGCGGGTGGCGATGGGCGTCATCGCGGTGGTGGCCATCGGGGCGTCGGCGGCGTTGTCGCCGGGCTCGTCGGTCGCGATCGCGGTGGTGTTGGCCTACGGTCTGGGACTGTGGGGTGTCGAGGCGGTGTTCCCGCCGCTGCGCTCGGCGATCCTGGGGAATCTGGCGATCACCTATCCGGTCCAGGTGCTGTTCACCGGGTACGTGGTGATCTCGGCGATGGACACCGGCCAGGTGGCCCGGGACTGGCGCGTGGTGCCCGCCGCGGTGATCTTCGCCGGGGCGTTCCTGCAGTTCGAGTTCGCCCGCAAACTGTCCCGGGACCCTCGGCCCGGACAGATGTACTACTCGAATCGCCTGGGGGTGGGCATGGGGGTCACGGTGAGCCTCTGCTGTGTCGCGGTGGCTGTCGGTGTGACGCTGGCGAGCCTGACGCCGTGGGCCCAGTCCGGGGTGGTGGCGGTCGCCGGGTGGGCGCCGCTGGTGGCGGCCCTGCTGCCGGTCGGTGGCGCCGTGGCCTTCCGGGTGCGTCGCAGCACCGACTATCCGCCGGAGCCCGCCGCACTGTTCGTGCTGATCCTTTACGGCATCCTGATCTGGGCCGCGCTGGTGGTGCCCGGGTGAGGCCGCGGCCGCATCCGCATCCGCAGGTGCGACGCCGAGGCGACGAAGTCCGTCGTCGACGCCCGCACCGTGCGGCGCCCGGCGGGTTCGGGACGCCACCGCGAATACAGTGCCGCACACGCGATCAGGATGGTTTGCATCGCGAAGGTGTTACCCGGGCAATGCCGCTCGCCGACGCCGAAGGCCAGGTTGGCGTGCCGGTCGAGGTGCTCGGCCCGGCCGGGTGCCCAGCGGTCGGGGTCGAAGGTCTCCGGGTCGGGGTAGTAGCGGGGATCGTGCAGAACCAGGTATGGGCTGTAGATCACCATCGCACCGTCGGGCAGTGTGAGCTGCCCGGTGAGCTCGTCCGTCGCGGCGGCCGCACCCCTGCGGGTCGGGTCGGCACCGAAGGTGACCGGCCCGTCGGCGTTCTGGCTGCTGATCCACGGCCCCCACATCCGCAGCGTCTCGGTGACCACGCGGCGCAGATAGGTCAGCTCGGCGACGTGCTCGGGCCGCACGGGTCCGGCGCCGACGACGCGCGCCACCTCCGCATCCACCTGGGCGGCGACACCCGGATCGCGGGCGACCTCATAGAAGACCCAGGCCAGGATCGACGCGGTCGAACCGACCCCGGCCGCGACCATCAGCAGCAGTTCGTCGACGATCTCGTCGTCGGTCAGGCCCGGCCCCGTCTGCTCGTCGGTGTGCGCGACCAGCGCCGACAGCACGTCGCCGCGGTCGGTACCTGCCGCGCGGTACCGGGCGACGACGGCGCCGATCTCGGTACGCAGCTCGGCCGATTCGCGGGCGAAGCGCCGGTTGGCGATCACCCGCAGGCGGCGCACCGGTGCCGGCAGGGCACCGCGCACGATCACCTGCCCGAGCAGCCACGGCACCGTCGCCCGGATCCGTTCGAGGGCCGACGCACCGAAGTCGGCGTTGAACAGCGTCGAGGTCACCGTCTCCAGGATCAGCTCATGTGCGCACTCTGGGAGGTCGACGGTCGCGTCGGCCCGGAACCGGCCCGCCCAGTCGTCGGCGATCGCCGCGGTGGTGACCGCGTAGCGGGCCAGCCGCCCCTGGCGCAGAGTCGGCGCGATCTGGCGGCGCCGCAGGTCGTGGGCCTCGCCGGCCAGCACGTTCGACGCCGCCCGGATCGCCTCGTGCATCGCCGCGCCGAGATCGTCCCGATCGAACTCGCCGGCCGTGCGGAACCCGACCTGACGGATCAGGTCGGGCGTGGTGAGCAGGTACGCGGGCCGGGTCCCCAGGTCGAGGCGGACGACCGGCCCGAGGTCACGCAGTCCCGCGATGAACCGCAGACCACCCCGGAGGGCGGTCACACTGTGCCCGAGAGCGGGCAGCCGCCCCGGCGCCACCGGGACCGCGTCGATGGTCGGCGGCAGGTGGGTCAGTCGTTCCTGGCGGCCGGCGGCGAGGCGCCGGTAGATCGGGATCAGGCGATCGGTGACCTGGGACTGGCGGACCGCCATGCCGGTGAGCGCGGTCCGGGCCGCGGCCAGGGCATCGGGTGCGGCGGCGAGCTCGGTGAGGGTGGCGGCCAGCGCCGCCGGGGAGGGATCGGCCACCGCGAAACCCGCACCGGCCGGGACGGTCTCGGCGAGGTCGGGGTCGCAGTAGACGATTGGCAGGCCGGCCGCGGCCGCCTCCACCAGGACCAGGCCCTGGGTGTCGAAGCCGACCGAGGTGAACACCAGCACATCGTGGCGGGTCATCTCCGCCAGGACGGTCGCACGGTCGGTTCGTCCGAGCAGGCGGATACGCTCTCCTGCACCGAGTTCGGCGATGCGGTCGGCCACCGCGGCGGACTGGTCGCCGTCGCCGACGAGATCGAGGGTGACCCCGGGTGTGGCGGCCGCCGCCTCGACCGCCACGAGTGGCCGCTTCTCGGCGGAGATCCGGCCACACCACAGCGCCCGCAGCGGCGCGCCGTCCGGGCGCGGAACCCGCGGGGGAAGGGCGTCGATCAGTGCGTCGTCGATACCGTTGGAGATGACCGCGAGTTCGCCGCCGTATCCGTGCCGGCGCAGGACCGCCGCGAAATGGTGGGTGGGCGTGATGGTCAGGTCCGCGGCCCGCGCCTGCGCGACGATCGTCGTCCACGCGTGCCGGGCGGCCCGCGACTCGGCGACCCGCGGCAGCCGCGGTCGGTGAGACACGAACGCGCCGTGCAGGAGGCGCAGTGCGCCTGCGGCGAGAACCGGGACCGGTGCGGTCTGTTCGAGGAAGGTGTCGTCGCGGCTCTGCGCCGTCTGAATCAACGGAAGGCGGTGCCGGCGTGCGATTCGCACCCCCAGCAGGCCGGTGCCGTAGGTCGTGTGCACGTGGACGACGTCGACCGGTCCACGGCGGGCGAGTGCACGCTCGACGATGCCCGCGGTGGCCGCGGCGGGCAGGACCGCGGGGAAGCCGTTGACCGCGACACCCCACAGCGGCGGCACGGTCACCAGCCACGGTGCCGAATCGGTTGCGCCGGCCGGTCCCGGCGGGGTGACCAGCGTGACCCGGTGGCCGCGCCGGCGCAGTTCCCGGCACTGATCGGCGACCGCGACCGCGATTCCGCCCAGCGAGTCCGGATGGAAGTCCGAGAACATGGCAACGTGCAGCGGCGTGGCGGGTGTGGCGTCCATCTCTGCCAGCGTAACCACGCCGGCGTCATGATTTCGCCGTGCCGCCGAATGGATGGCGGTCGACGATCCAGTGCCTGCCCCGTCCCGTGCCGATACCCGAAATCGAGGTTCTCACAGTGAAAGTCGCCATTCCCCTGACCGGCACCCGCGGTGATGTGCAGCCGGCCGTCGCGCTCGGGCTCGAACTACGGCGGCGCGGCCACGACGTACTGGTGGGGGCGCCGCCGAATCTCGTCGGCTTCACCGAGCGCGCGGGGCTTCCGGCCGTGCCGTGCGGACCCGATGTCGCGCAACTGTATTCGTCGCCCGCAGGGCAGCGCGCCCTGGCCGCGGGCAGCAGCTTCGCGTTGATGCGTCTGGTGGCCAAGCAGATGGCCGCCTACGCCGACCAGATGAACCATGAGGTCATCGACGTCTGCGCAGGGGCCGACGTGGTGGTGGCCACGCTGCTCACCGAGGACCGGGCCGCCTCGGTGACCGAGGCGAGCGGTACGCCGCTGGTGGTGATGCACGGATTCCCCGGGCGGTCCTCGCGCAGCTACCCGTTCCCAGGCGCGTTGCCGCCGCACCTGTCGCCGCCCGCGCTGGTCAACCGGGCCACCTGGGCGGTCGCGGACAATCTCCGCCGACTCGTCTTCGCGCCGTACCTCAACCGGCTGCGCGCCGACCTCGGGCTCCGGCGCAGCCTGGCCACCCCGGGTGAGATGTTCGCGCGGCGTGGCGTCCCCGAGATCCAGATCTACGATCCGGCGCTGGTGCCCGGTCTCGACGAGGAGTGGGGTGAGCGGCGTCCCCTCGTCGGGTTCCTTCCCCTCGACCGCGCGACGCGTGCGGCCATCGGCGAGCTTGCCGACGGCCACCAGGACGTCCTCGACTGGATCGCCGCCGGGGACCCGCCCGTGTACTGCGGATTCGGGAGCATGCCGATCCAGGACGCCGCGGCGACGCTGGAGATGGTCCGGACCGTCGCCCGACGCCTGGATCTGCGGGTTCTGGTCAGCGCGGGCTGGAGCGACCTCGACGTGCCCGCGGCCGCCCGTACCGACGAGCAGGTGTTCGTGACCGGGGGCCTGGCCCACGACGTGATCTTCGAGCACTGCCGCGCCGCCGTGCACCACGGCGGGATCGGCACCACCTACGAGAGCCTGCGGGCCGGGTTGCCCACGCTGGTGTGTTCGGTCTCCTTCGATCAACCGATGTGGGGTGGGCAGGTGAGCAAGCTCGGTGTCGGCGCGCATCTGCCGTTCACCGCACTGTCCACCGACGCGCTGACCAGCGCGCTCGGGGGTCTCCTGGATCGCGGAACTGCTTCCCGCGCAGCCGAGCTGGGGGCGCGATTGGCTGCGCGCACCGATGCCACCACGCGGGTCGCCGACCTGGTGGAGGCCGTCGCGCGGTGAGGTGCCGGGCGGCGGGGTGTGCCGTGATGACATGCTTGTCGGCAACCCCGCACCCGAGACGAGGAGATGGCGACCATGACGGTGACCTACGGTGAACGCGAGTATCGACTGGTGATGTTCGACCTCGACGACACCCTCGCACCGTCGAAGAGCCCGCTCGACGACGCCATGGTCGCCGTCCTGCGCCGGCTCCTGCAGCGCAGTCTCGTCACCATCATCTCGGGTGGACGCTACGAACAGTTCCGCACTCAGGTCCTCGACCGCATCGGTGATGTCGACGAGGTTGCCGGCCTGCATCTGATGCCGACCTGCGGCACCCAGTATGTCCGCTGGAACGGCGCGGACTGGGAGACCGTCTACGCCGAGGACCTGACCGACGACGAGAAGGCGCGGACCCTCGCCACCCTCGAGTCCGGTGCCAAGGAGCTGGGCCTGTGGGAGAGCCGGACCTGGGGCCCGATCCTGGAGGACCGGGGCAGCCAGATCACTTTCAGCGCACTCGGTCAGTCGGCGCCCGTAAATGCCAAGAAGGCCTGGGATCCCGACGGCACCAAGAAGGCGCGCCTGCGTGATCACGCGGCCGCACGGTTGCCCGACCTCGAGGTCCGCAGCGGCGGATCGACGTCGATCGACGTGACCCGCAAGGGCATCGACAAGGCCTACGGAGCGCGCAAGCTCCTGGACATCCTCGATCTCGACCGCGCCGACGTGCTGTTCTTCGGCGACCGCCTCGACGAGGGCGGCAACGACCGCCCGGTGCTCGACCTGGGTATCACCTCGATCGCCGTCGACGGGTGGGAGGACACCCACGACAAGCTCGTCGCGATCCTCGCCGAGTCCTGACGATCGCGGCCGCCGCACCGGGGCCGATACCACTCCGTCCCCGCCGGCGCGTCCGTTCCGTCCCCGTCAGAGCGCGATGTCCGGGCAGCGACCCGGATCGGGATGGCCCGCCTCGATCTCACCGGCCAACGACATCAGCAGGGGCTCGCCCCCGGGCGGACCGACCAGCTGCGCACTCTGCGGCAGGCCGGCCGCATCGAAGCCGATCGGGACCGCCGCTGCCGGATTCCCGAGCACATTCCAGAGCGCCGTATAGGACGCGACGTCGGCCGCCAGCCGGGTCAACCCCACGAACCGGTGGGCGTCGAGCTGCCCCACCGGCAGGGCAGTGGTCGCCGTCGTCGGGGTGAGTAGGACATCGTGATCGGTGAACAGCCCGGTCAGGAACTCCGCGGCCACCCGCTCGGCGCGGCGCTCGGCCCACCCGGCCACCACGGATGCGAGCCGGCCCAGCCGCGCCATCCGGCGCGTATTCCGTTCCAGCAGCTCCGGCCGTTCCACCCGCGTGGCCTCCTCGGCGATCCCCGCCAGCATCTGCACCCCGAACGGCAGCACCACCCCCGGGTAGTGCGGGTCGGTGTCGGTGACGACATGCCCGGCGGCCCGCAACCGGTCGGCGAGCGCCCAGACCGCGGCCGCCGACTCGTCGTCGACGGCAGGTCCGCGCGTCGGATTGCGCAGCGAGACACCGATCCGCAACCGCGGCGGGTCGGTGGTGGCCGCGTCGGCCAGCGACCCCGGCAGCGAGCCGGTCCGGAACCGGTCGGTGGGCGTGGAACCGGCGATCACGTCGTAGAGGAGGGCACTGTCGGCGACCGTTCGCGTGATCGGACCGAGCGTGCCCAACGCCCGCCACAAATCCGGGTGCGGCGCCGTCGACACCCGGCCCCGCTGCGGTTTGAGACCGAACAGCCCACACCAGCTCGCCGGTAGCCGGATGGACCCGCCGCCGTCCCCGCCGATCCCCGCGGCCACCATGCCCGACGCGACCGCCGCCGCCGTGCCGCCGCTTGACCCCGCGGGCGAGCGCGTGACATCCCAGGGATTGCGCGTGCAGCCATGCGCGACGCTCTCGGTGAACGGCCAGATCCCGAATTCCGGCATCCGGGTCTTGCCGATGATCACCGCGCCCGCGGCCCGCAGCCGCGCCACCACCTCCGAGTCCGAGCGCGCCGGCGTCGACGCGGCGACACCACCGTAGGCGGTCGGGAGCCCGGCGACATCGTTCTCGTCCTTCACCGCAATCGGCACCCCGTGCAGCGGCCCACGCAAGCGCCCGGTCTCCGCCTCGGCGTCGAGGGCATCGGCCTCCGCCCGGGCCTCGACGGCCCGCACCGCACAGAACGCGTTGAGCACCGGGTCGAGCCGCTCGATCTCGGCCAGCGAATGCTCGACGAGCTCGCGGGACCACACCTCCCCACCGGCTACCCAGTCACGTTGCTGGACGAGCGTGCTGAAAGCCAGTGCGGAGTCCGCGGGTCCCATGTGTCCCAGTATCGCGCACCACGACCTGTCGCATCGCACACGGTGACACCCCCTGCTGCCGCCATCTCCCGTCGCTGCGCTCGCCCCGCCATCTCCCGTCGCTGCGCTCGCCCGGCGCCATGGGACAATCGGTGACCGCCGGGAGACGGCCCGGTGCCGACAGCCGGTGCGAGCGGTGCGCCGAGAGAGGAGACTTCGATGTCCGAGATGGTGCCGCTGCGCGTGCAGATGGTGGCCGCGACCGCATTCACGCCGCCTGCCGACGTGGCCTGGGAGACCGACGCCGACGGCGGCGAGGCCCTGGTCGAGTTCGCCGGCCGCGCCTGTTACGAGAGCTGGGACAAACCCAACCCCCGCACCGCAACCAACGCCGGATACCTTCGGCACATCCTGCAGGTCGGGCACCTCTCGCTGCTTGAACACGCCACGGTCACCTTCTACATCACCGGGATCTCCCGGTCCTGCACACACGAGCTCATCCGGCACCGGCACTTCTCGTATTCGCAACTGTCGCAACGATTCGTGCCCGAACACGACGCCAATGTCGTCGCCCCGCCTGCCATCCGCGGTGACGCGGAACTCGAAGCGATGTTCCTGGCCGCCACCGACGCAGGCCGCGCTGCCTACACCGAGCTGTTGGCTGCGCTGGAGGCCAAGTTCGCCGACGTGCCCAACGCGATCCTGCGGCGCAAACAGGCCCGGCAGGCCGCCCGATCGGTGCTGCCCAATGCCACCGAGACCAAGATCGTCGTCACCGGCAACTACCGGGCCTGGCGACATTTCGTCGCGATGCGGGCCACCGAGCACGCCGACGTCGAGATCCGGCAGCTCGCCGTCGAATGCCTGCGGCACCTGGTGGCAGTGGCCCCCACCGTCTTCGGCGACTTCGAGATCGGCACCCTCGCCGACGGCACCGAGGTCGCGACGTCGCCGTTTGTGTTGGAGGGGTGAGTGCCCCGTTCACCGATCCGCGGGGGACAAAGGTAGCCTGTAACGTCATGAGCGCAGCCGATTCGCAGCCCGCCACGCACCCGTTCGGGACCATCGGGGTGGCCATGGTGACCCCGTTCCGTCCCGATGGCTCGCTGGACCTCGACAAGGCTGCCCAACTGGCCGATCACCTGGTCGGCAAGGGATGCGACGGCCTCGTCGTCTCCGGGACCACCGGCGAATCGCCGACCACCACCGAGGCCGAGAAGCTCGACCTGCTGCGGGTGGTCCTTGACACCGTCGGCGATCGCGCCCGCATCACCCAGGGAGCCGGCACCTACAACACCGCTGAGAGTGTCGACTTCGCCAAGAAGGCCGAACAGGCCGGCGCGCACGGCCTGCTCGTGGTCACCCCCTACTACTCGAAACCGCCACAGGCCGGGGTGCTCGCGCATTTCCGGGCCGTCGCCGACGCCACCGCGCTACCGGTGATGCTCTACGACATCCCGCCACGATCGGTCATCCCGATCACCGACGACACCCTGCGCACCCTGGCCGAGCACCCCAACATCAAGGCCGTCAAGGACGCCAAGGGCGATCTGCATGCGGCGGCCCGGCTGATCGCCACCACCGACCTCGAATACCTCAGTGGCGAGGACGCGATCAACCTGCCGTGGCTGGCCGTGGGGGCGGCCGGATTCATCAGCGTGATCGGACACCTGGTCCCGGACCGCCTGCGCGAGATGCAGATCGCCGTGGAGAAGGGCGACCTCGCGACCGCGCGGGCGATCAACGCGTCGATGGCGCCGCTCGTCGACGCGATGGGCCGCCTCGGCGGCGTCACCATGGTCAAGGCCGCGCTGCGGATTCTCGGGCTCGACGTCGGCGATCCGCGTCTGCCGCAGGTCCCGGCCGATGCCGTACAGATTGAGGCGCTCACCGCCGACCTCGTCGCCGCCGGTCTCCTCGCCACGGAACTGCCCGCCCGATGACCCGCCCACCGCGTCGCCGCAGCGCCCGCCGCCAGGCCGGCCCGCCCGCCCCACCGCAGGCCGTGACCCCGGCCCAGACACCGGCGACCGCCCCGAACACCGAGAAGGCCGCCCCGAAGCCTGAGAAGGCCGCCACGAACACGGAGAAGATCGCCACGAACACCGAGGAATCCACTCCGGCCAAGCCGGCCGGTCGCCACGAACGCCGCCCCGGAGGAGGCCGGCGCGGGGCGGCGTCCACGAAGGCACCCGCACCGACCCGGGCCTCCGTCGACCGCCTCGGTACGCCACGGCGGCTGCCGCGCGGGGCGCTGCGGGTGGTGGCCCTCGGCGGCATCGGCGAGATCGGCCGCAACATGACGGTCTTCGAATACGGCGGCAAACTGCTCATCGTCGATTGTGGTGTGCTGTTCCCCGAGGACCAGCAACCCGGAGTCGACCTGATCCTCCCGGACTTCCGCTACATCGAGGACCGGATGGACGACGTCGAGGCCGTCATCCTGACGCACGGTCACGAGGACCACATCGGGGCGGTGCCGTTCCTGCTGCGTCTGCGCGGCGACATCCCCGTCGTCGGATCGAAGTTCACGCTTGCGCTGGTGGCGGCGAAGTGCCGGGAGCACCGGCTGCGGCCCAAGCTCGTCGAGGTCCGGGAAGGGGAGCAGACCCAACACGGACCGTTCGACTGTGAGTACTTCGCGGTCAACCACTCGATCCCGGATGCGATCGCGGTCGCAATCCGCACCCCCGCCGGGGTGGCCCTGCACACCGGCGACATCAAACTCGACCAGCTGCCCCTGGACGGCAGGCTGACCGACCTCGCCGGCTTCAGCCGCCTCGGCGACGAGGGCGTCGACCTGTTCCTGGTGGACTCCACCAACGCCGAGGTGCCCGGCTTCGTCACCCCCGAACGTCAGATCGGCGGAGTGCTCGACCAGGTCATCGGCAAGGCGCGCGGACGCGTGATCGTGGCCTCCTTCGCCAGCCACGTGCACCGCATCCAGCAGATCGTCGACGTCGCGGCCACCCACAACCGACGCGTCACCTTTGTGGGGCGGTCGATGGTACGCAACATGCAGATCGCGCAGGATCTCGGATATCTGTCGGTGCCCGACGGACTCGTCGTGGACATGGATGTCGCGGCGACCCTGCCCGATCACCGGGTGGTGCTGGTGTCGACGGGCTCACAGGGTGAACCGCTCTCGGCGCTGTCACGGATGGCGCGGGGCGAGCACCGCCAGATCAACATTCGCGCCCAGGACCTCATCGTGTTGGCGTCGTCGCTGATCCCCGGCAACGAGAATTCGGTGTTCGCCGTGGTCAACGGCCTGGCCCGGCTCGGCGCGACGGTGATCACCCAGGCCAGCGCCAAGGTCCACGTGTCCGGTCACGCGTCGGCGGGTGAACTGCTGTACCTGTACAACGCGGTGCGGCCGTCCAACGCGATGCCCGTGCACGGCGAGTGGCGGCATCTGCGGGCCAATGCCGCATTGGCCGAGGCGACCGGCGTCAGACCCGACCGGATCATGCTCGCCGAGGACGGTGTCGTCGTCGATCTCGTCGACGGTGTCGCGCAGATCGTCGGCCGCGTCCCGGTGGGCCATGTCTACGTCGACGGGCTGTCGGTGGGTGACGTCGGTGAGTCGACCCTCTCGGACCGCCTGGTGCTCGGCGAGGGCGGCTTCATCGCTATCACCGTCGCCGTCGACGCCACGACCGGTCGGGTGGTGACCTCCCCGGAGGTGTCCGGGCGCGGATTCTCCGACGATCCCGATGCCCTCAAGGCCGCCGCCGACCTCGTCGACCAGGCCCTCGACGCGCTGGCCGCCGAAGGCATCAGCGACACCCACCGGATTGCCCAGACCATCCGCCGGACCGTGGGCCGCTGGGTGGCCGACACCTACCGTCGCCGCCCGATGATCGTGCCGACCGTGCTGGCCGTCGGCGACTAGCCGGACCTGTCGCTGCCCTGAGCCCCGGGTGTCACTACGCTGACTCCCGTGAGCCTTGCGCAAGCCGAACGAGCAGCCCTCGTCGAGACACTCCGCGACACCGGTCCCGATGCCCCGACGCTGTGCGCGGGGTGGAGTGCCCGCGATCTCGTCGCCCACCTCGTCATCCGGGAACGCCGCCCCGACACCGCACCGGGGATCGTCGTCCCGCCGCTGGCGCCCTACACCGAGAAGGTGCGCCGGGGTACCGCCGAGCGTGACTGGGCGGATCTGCTCGACGCGCTGGCCTCGGGCCCGCCGCTCTACTCGCCGCTGTTTCTCGTCGACCGCTGGGCCAATCTCGCCGAGATGTTCGTCCATCACGAGGACGTGCTCCGGGGTGGGGCCGCACCGGACAGCGACTGGACCCCGCGGCCGCTGTCGCGCGACCTGGAGAAGGCGTTGCTGCGGCCACTGAGGTTGGTGGGTCGGCTGACCGTGCGGTCGTCGCCTGCGGCGGTGAGCCTACGCACGCCCGACGGCTCCGAGGTGTTGCGCGGTGGACGCGGCCGACCGGTCACCGTGACCGGACCCGTCAGTGAGCTCGTGCTGTTCGCCTATGGTCGGGCACCGGTCGCGGTGGCCTTCGACGGGGATGCCGAGGCCGTCGACGCGCTGCGCGCGGCACCGCGCGGAATCTGACCGACCTCGTGAGAGATGGATCGGTCACAACTTCGACACGCCGACGTGGTGTTGGTGTTGTCCGTGTGACTGACGTGAAGTCGGCCGACTAGTCTGTTCGCCATGGCTTCGAGAGCGAGCAGTGGCACGCGCACGTCCGCATCTCGTGCGTCCGGGGGCAAGAAGACCGACGGCACGCGCGGCGGCTCCACCCGGTCGGCGTCCGGCGGACGGACGGCGGGCCGGACCGGCAGTACCCGTTCGGCGCCGGAACGCCGGACCCGGTCCGCGAAACGACAGTCCGCGGAGGGCCGGTCTCCCGAAGCCCGGTCCGCGGAAGCCCGGTCTGCGGAAGGGCGAGGTGCGGCGGGCCGGTCTGCCGCAGCCCGCAGCCCGCGCGGGTCTCGTGGGCGGGGATCCGGACCGGGGGGAGCGCGCGCGGGCGGGCGGTCCGGCCGCACCGGTGCCACGCGCTCGGCACGGGGGACGGTGTCGCGGGACATCCAGCGCCCCGGCAATCGTGCGGGCGCTGCGAACGCGGTCGGTCGGGGCCTGGGCAAGGGCATCGCCGCCGGTTACACCCTGCTGGCCCGCGGTGCCGGGGGAGTGGTGCGGGCCGGCTCCGGCCGGAAATCGGCACGTGGTGCCGACGATCTTGACGGGACCGGTGCCGGCGCGGGCCACAGCCATCGTCGTGACGGCATCGCGCTCGGGCTGCTGGCCCTGGCCGTGCTGATCGCCGTCGGGGTCTGGTTCGGTGCGGCCGGGCCCGCCGGCGCATTCGTCGAGGCCTTCACCCGCGCGCTCATCGGTGCGCCTGCGATCATCCTGCCGGTCGCCTTGGCCGCCGGCGCCGTCGTGCTGATGCGGCGGCCTCCGCGACCCGAGCTGCGGGGGCGCTACCTCGGCGCCGGTCTGCTCATCGGGTTGCCGCTGTTGGGTCTGATCCATCTGTTGTGTGGGCAGCCGATGGACTTCGCCGGTCGTTCGGGTGCCGGCGGGTTCGTCGGCTACGTCGTCGGAAGTCCGCTGACGGCCGGGGCGAGCTCATGGGTGAGTGTGCCGGTCCTCCTGCTGTCCATGGCCTTCGGTGTCCTGCTGATCAGCGGCCGGACCGTCCGCGAGGTGATCGACGGCGTCGCAGGCTATCTCGGCCTGGGCGCGGTCGGTGCGGAGTACGACGACGAGTCCGAGGACGAGCTGCCGTGGGACGACGAGGACGACGATCCGTACGCCGCGGCCGACGATCTGTCCGACGAGGACACCGACGACTGGCGGGCGTCGTCGGTGACCGGTCGCCGTGCGGTCTATGCGTCGGATCCGTTCGACAACTACCCGCCCGATCCGGAGGTCAAGCCCGCGCGGCGCGCCGCGCGTGGTGTCCGGCGCCCGGCGCCGATGAGCGCAGGCGACATGCTCGCTTCGGCGCCCACCGATCCGCTGGGTGCGCCCGCGGCCCCCGCCGGGGACGGATACGACGACGATCTCGCCGGCGGGCGTGACGCCGCACCCGTCGAGCCGCGTCCGGCCCGGCGGCGGTCCGCCCAGCGCGCCGCGGCCGGCGCTTG
>JASGFO010000072.1:0-16435 GCA_047605505.1 Gordonia sp. (in: high G+C Gram-positive bacteria)
CGAAGAATCCGGTCGGAAAGATTGACAAGCCCACCTTACGGCGGGCCGTCACGAGTGCCCGCGCATAGATCCGATCAGCCACGAAATGACTAGGAGAAAGTGACATGGGATTCAAAGACCCGGTGTTCCCGCCGGTCGAACCGGCCGAATTCTTGGCCCTGCCATTGATGGAGCGCGTGCGCATCCTCGGCCGGCACTGGGCCGAATACGGATTCGGCTCGCCCTACATGATCCACACGATCTACATCATGAAGATCACCGTCATGTACGCCTTCCTGGGGGTCGTGATCGCGACCGCTACCTCCGGGCTCACGTTCTGGGAGCCCGGCGCCTGGTGGAATCAGCCGATCGTCTACCAGAAGCTGGTCCTGTGGACGGTGTTCCTGGAGTCCGTCGGGGTGGCCGGGTCGTGGGGCCCGCTGGCCGGCAAGGCAAAGCCGATGACCGGTGGAATCCTCTTCTGGGCCCGCCCCGGGACCATCCGGTTGCGGCCGTGGAAGTGGATTCCGGGCACCAACGGTGATCGTCGTACCGTCGCGGACGTGGCCATCTACGTACTGATGCTCGTGTCCCTCGTCGTCGGCATGGTGCTGCCGGGCGTCGGGAGCACCGCGTTCTCCGAGGGCATGGCCCGGGTCGGCCTGGACACCTCCGCGGGATTGATCCGTCCCACCGTGATGATCGCCCCGATCGTGCTGCTGATCCTGATCGGCCTGCGTGACAAGACGGTCTTCCTCGGTGCCCGCGGCGAGCAGTACCTGCCCGTCATGATCGCGTTCGCGGTCTTCCCGTTCACCAACATGATCATTGCCCTGAAACTGGTGATCGTGGTGGTGTGGGTCGGAGCCGGCTTCTCCAAGTTGAACAAGCATTTCGGCCTGGTCATCCCGCCGATGGTCAGCAACAGCCCGTGCATGCCGTTCAAATCATTGCGGCGTGCCAACTACAAGGACTTCCCGAACGACATGCGGCCGTCCGCCTTTGCGCACTTCATGGCACACGGGCCGGGCAGCTTCGCCGAGATCGTGGCGCCGCTTGTGCTGCTGTTCTCCACCAACAAGTGGGTGACGCTGGTCGCGGCCCTGCTGATGATCTGCTTCCACCTGTTCATCATCTCGACCTTCCCGCTTGCGGTCCCGCTGGAATGGAATCTGCTGTTCTCCTACACCACGCTGATCCTCTTCCTCGGTTTCCCGGCCTACGACGGACACGGATTCGCCGTCACCGACATGTCACCGGCCTGGTTGGCGATCATCGTGGCCGCGGCGCTGCTGTTCTATCCCGTACTCGGCAACGTTCGGCCGGACAAGGTCTCGTTCCTCCCGTCGATGCGCCAGTACTCGGGCAACTGGGCCACCGCGCTGTGGGCCTTCGCCCCGGGTGCCGAGGAGAAGCTCAATCGGGTGACGCGCTCGGCGCCCAACCAGATCGACCAGTTCATCGCGGCCGGCTACCCGCCCGACTGGGCCGAGATCACGCTGCAGATGACCATCGGCTGGCGATCCATGCACAGCAACGGACGCGGCCTGTTCTCGGTGCTGCTGGCCGCCCTGCCGGACATCGACTCGCGGACCGTGCGCGAAGGCGAGTTCCTGTGCAACTCGTTGATCGGCTTCAACTTCGGTGACGGTCACCTGCACAACGAGGATCTGATCCGGGCCGTGCAGAGCGAGGCCCGCTTCGAGCCGGGCGAGGCGATCATCGTCTGGGCCGAATCACAGCCGGTGGGCAAGAAGACCCAGCAGTACAAGGTGATCGACGCCGCCCTCGGCGTCGTCGAAGAGGGCACCTGGATCGTCGACGAGATGGTCGAGACCCAGCCCTGGCTGCCGGACGGACCCGGCCCGCTGCAGGTGAGCTGGTCGAACATCCGGCACTCGGCAGCGGCGGATCCGGCGGCATGACCACCGCGATTGTCGTCGGGAGCGGGGCCAACGGGCTGGCCGCAGCGATCAGCCTGGCCCGCAACGGAATCGACGTCACCGTCCTGGAATCGGCGGAGACGGTGGGGGGCGGACTGCGCTCTTCGGAAGAGATCTTGCCGGGCCTGATCCACGATCACTGCGCCGCCTTCCACCCCATCGCCGCCGGCTCCCGGTTCCTGCGGGGCCTGGGACTCGAGCGCCACGGTGTGCGGTGGGCCCACGCCGAGATCGACTGTGCTCACCCCCTCGACGGCAGTCGCGCCGGTGTGCTCCACCGCTCGGTGGAGCAGAACCCCGCCGGGCTCGACCGGGACGGCGACCTCTGGCGCACGTTGTTTGCGCGGACGTCGCGGGGATTCGACTCACTCGGCGACGACATCATGGGGCCGCTGCTGCGGATCCCGAGCCATCCGCTGCGCCTGGCCCGCTTCGGCATCCCGACCACCATCCCGGCGTCGCTGCTGGCCCGGCTGTTCCGGACCGACGAGGGCCGCGGCCTGTTCGGCGGCATCGCCGCCCATACCTTCCGGCCACTGCACCGGCCGTTGACGTCGGCGATCGGGATCGGCATCGCGACTGCAGGCCACCGCTACGGCTGGCCGGTGGTGGTGGGCGGATCCGGAGTGCTGACGACGGCATTGGTCGCGATCCTGGACGGCTACGGCGGCAAGGTCGAGACCGGGGTCCACGTCAGATCCCTGGCCGACCTGCCTGCGGCCGACATCGTGATGCTGGACCTGTCGCCGACGGCGGCGGCCGCGGTCGCCGGTGACCGGCTCGGCAACGGCGTCCGGCGTGGGCTCGAGCGTTTCCGATTCGGGCCCGGCGCCTTCAAGGTGGACTTCGCCGTCGCCGGTGGCGTGCCCTGGGCCAACCCCGAGGTGGGGCGCGCCGGCACCGTCCATCTGGGCGGCGACTTCGCCGAGGTCGCGGCATCAGAGCGGGCGATCCAGCGCGGGGTCATGCCGGACCGGCCCTTCGTGCTGGTCGGGCAGCAGTACGTCGCCGATCCCTCCCGCAGCGCGGGGGACACCCACCCGCTGTACGCCTACGCGCATGTGCCCGCCGGTTACCAGGGCGATGCCACCGAGGCGATCACGGCCCAGATCGAACGATTCGCCCCCGGATTCCGGGAGCGCATCCTCGGTACCGCCGTGCGCAGTGCCACCGACATGGCACGAGACAACCCGAATTTCGTCGGCGGCGACATCTGCACCGGCGCAAAAGACATGCGGCAGTTGATTTTCGGTCCGCGTACGACGCTCGAGCCGTATCGGCTCGGCGCGCCGGGGCTGTACCTCTGTTCGGCCGCGACACCACCGGGACCGGGAGCACACGGCATGTGCGGCGCCAACGCCGCCGAGGTCGCCCTGCGCGATCTGCACTCCGGTCGACTCACCCCAGGAGCACCGTCATGAGCACACAGGAAATCACCGCACCGCGCCGCGTCGACGACGCCCTGACCGGTCGGGTCGCCTTCGTCACCGGTGGTACCCGCGGCATCGGGGCGGCCATCGCGCGTTGCCTCGCCGAGCACGGTGCGAGCGTCGCCGTCGGCCACAGCCGGGACACTGATTCCGCCCGCGAGTTCACCGACGAACTGAACCGGGTCTGCGGCGAGTTCGGGGCGTCGGCGTCGAATCACATCGGCAACATCGGGTCCACCCATGACTGTCGCCGGACCGTGAGCGAGGTGATCGACCGGCACGGCCGCCTCGACATCCTGGTCAACAACGCCGGAATCACCCACGACAAGCCGGTCCTCGACATCTCCGAGGACGACTGGAAATCGGTGCTCGGCGTCAACCTGTCCGGGGCGTTCTTCCTGTCGCAGGCGGCGCTGGCGCACATGATCGAACGTGGCACCGGCCGGATCGTCAACATCTCCTCGGTGGTCGGCGAGACCGGGAACATCGGCCAGGCCAACTACGCGGCGTCGAAATCCGGCCTCTTCGGCCTCACCAAGACATTGGCCCGGGAGGCGACCTTTGCGCTCGGTCGCAGCGGCAAGCTCACCGACGATTCCATCGGGATCACCGTCAACACCGTCACTCCCGGGCTGATCGGGACCGAGATGGTCGCGGCGATGCCCGCCAAGGCCATCGAGCGGCTCACGCGTGCGATCCCGGTCGGCCGGGTCGGCCGGCCCGACGAGGTGGCCCGGGTCGTGGGTTTTCTGGCCTCGGACGCGTCGTCGTACATCACCGGCCAGGTGTGGAGCGTCAACGGCGGCTACGACATGTAGCCGCTCTGAGAAGCGGAGATCGCTACCGCACCAACCTATTTCGATCCTGGAGGTACCCATTCACATGACCACGACAGAGCACTCGGAGCACGGCGAGATCGCCGCTCCACTCGACCTCATGCTGATCAACTCGACCAAGTCGTTTACCCGCCGGATGATCCCGAACGGCGCGTGGGTGCGTCTGGGTACGTCGCTGGCGCGGCAACCGGCGACGGTCGCCGGCCGCGGTGCGGGCCTGGCGGCCGAGCTCGGGCGCATCGTGGCCGGCCGCTCCGATCGGGCGCCCCAGCGATCCGACCGCCGGTTTGCCGACCCGGCGTGGGAACAGAACCCGTTGCTCGTGCGGATCAAGCAGGCATACCTGGCGGTGTCGGAGACGGCCGAGGACCTGGTGGAGGGTGCCGACCTCGACTGGTCGGACGCCGAGAAGGTGCGGTTTGTCGTGGCGAACCTCGTCGAAGGTCTTGCACCCACCAACAATCCGCTCGTCTCACCACTCGCGTGGAAGGCGCTGATCGACACCGGTGGGCTGTCCGCGGTGCGGGGGCTCAAGGCCTTCGTCCGGGACATGTCCGCCAAACCGCGCGTGCCCGCGATGGTCGAACCCGATGCCTTCACCGTCGGGGAGAGTGTCGCCACCACCCGCGGTGCCGTGGTCCTGCGGACGCGGGTGTTCGAACTCATCCAGTACGCGCCGCAGACCCCGACGGTGCGGACCACACCGCTGCTGATCGTCCCCCCGGTGATCAACAAGTACTACATCATGGATTTGGCGCCGGGCCGCAGCCTGATCGAGTACTACGTGCAGGGCGGTCAGCAGGCCTTCGCCATCTCCTGGCGCAATCCGTCGGCCCGGCACAAGGATTGGGGTTTCGACGAATACGGCAAGGCGATCATCGAAGCGCTCGACGCCATGGCCGCGATCACCGGAACCGAGCAGGCCAATGTCTTCGCGACCTGCTCCGGCGGCATTCTCACGGCCATGACCCTGGCGCATCTCGCGGCGACCGGCCATGGTGATCGGGTGCGTGGCCTGACGCTCGGTGTGACCGTCCTCGACCAGCAGCAGGCGGGATTCGCGTCGGCGATGTCGAGCGAGAGTTCGGCGCACGCCGCGATCAAGGCGTCGGAATCGAAGGGCTACCTCGACGGTGCCGCCATGGCCGAGATGTTCGCCTGGCTGCGGCCCACCGACCTGGTGTGGCGTTACTGGGTGAACAACTACATCCAGGGCAGGCCACCGCAGCCGTTCGACGTGCTGTTCTGGAACGCCGACGCCACCCGGATGGCGGCCGCCCTGCACCGGGACATGGTGTTGATGGGCCTGGAGAACAAGCTCGTGACCCCCGGCGCGGCCCAGATGCTGGGTACGCCGGTCGATCTCGGACTGATCACCGCCGACAGCTATGTGCTCGGCGGGATCGCCGACCACATCTGCCCGTGGCAGGCCACCTACCGCAGTGCCGCGCTGCTCGGCGGCAAGGATAACCGCTACGTCCTCTCCACCAGCGGTCATATCGCGTCTCTGGTGAATCCGCCGACCAACCGCAAGGCGTCGTATCGGACTGCTCCGGTCGACGTCGACGCGACGCCCGAGGAATGGCTTGAGGGCATCGAGACCTCCAAGGGATCCTGGTGGCCGCATCACCTCGCCTGGCTGACCGAGCGCTCCGGCGCGGAGATCGACGCGCCGGCGGCGCTGGGGTGCGCGGGCTACGAGCCGGTGTGCCCGGCCCCGGGCACCTATGTCTTCGAGAAGTGAGCGCCGTGACGTGAGCGCGGTGTTCGAGAGATGACCGTCGGGAATCCGCCGGCCGGTCAGGACAACCAACGAGGAGACGGGGAACCCGGGAATGACGAAAACCAATCCGAGCGTCAAGGACGAGGGCACCGATGGTGTCGGTGCGCCGGGTGATGAGCTGATCGCGGTCGGTGGTCAACGGATCCGGATCCGGTATCGGCGCGGGACCGGAATCCCGCTGGTGATCTGCAACGGCATCGGCGCGAGCCTGGAGGTCTTCGACCCATTCGTGGCGCAGGTGGATCCGGCCCGGCCCATCCTGCGGTTCGACGTGCCGGGCACCGGTGAGTCGCCGCCGTCGATCGTGCCCTACGGCATCCCCTATCTGGCCTGGGTGCTCGGTCGTCTGCTGGATCGCCTCGACATCGGTGTCGTCGACATCCTGGGCCTGTCCTGGGGCGGCGCCCTGGCCCAACAGTTCGCCTTCCAGAACCCCCGCCGGTGCCGGCGGGTCGTGCTGGTCGCCACCGGGACCGGTGTGCTGATGGTGCCGGGACGGCCGCGCGTACTGATGAAGATGCTGACGCCCCGGCGATTTCGTGACCCCGAGTACGGCGCGTCGATTGCCGACGAGCTGTACGGCGGCAGTGTCGGCACCGGCGGCGAGCAGGTCGCCGAGCTGTTCGTCCGCCAGCTGCATGCCGGTTCCCGCACGGGGTACGCGCATCAGCTGATCGCCGGGTCGATGTGGACGTCGCTGTTCGCGTTGCCCGCGATCCGTCAGCGCACCCTGTTGGTCGCCGGTGAGGACGATCCGATCGTCCCGATGATCAACGCCCGGATCATGCACCGGCTGATGCCGCGGGCGACGCTGCACCGGCACGGCGGCGGGCATATCGACCTGATCACCAACGCGGTCGAGCTCGCCGCGGTGATCGACCGGTTCCTCGGGCCGGTCAAGTTCGCCGGGTCCCACTGATCGCCGGGAACCGGGCGCACAGGAGCAAGGCGATCTCGACGTCGAGCCGGGCATCCTCCAGGGGGCGCCCGCGGCGCTCGGTGGCGCGTCGAACCCGGTATTTCACCGTATTCGGGTGGAGATGCAGGCGCGTGGCGGCGTCTTTGAAGCTTGAGCCGCATTCGAGGAATACCCGCAGTGTCTCCCGGAGACTTTCGTCGGCCTCATTCGGTGAGGCGAGGGGGCCGAGGACCTCCCGCACCCAGGTATCTGCGGTCGACAATCCGCCCTGGAGCATGGCGGCAATCATCACTCCCGGATCTCCGCTCGCGATGATATGAATTCCGGTTTCGGGACCGCTCACCGCGACCGCGCGGGCCTGCTCGGCGAGCTCATGTGACCGCCGGAACCCGGCGACACCGGGGAGCGGCTCACCCATCGCCAGCGACGGCGCCAACGGGTACCGGGCAGCGAAGGCGCGCAGGGTGGCGACGGCGGAATGCGACGTACTCTGATGGAACGGTATCCACGCCCAGCCGGTCATCCGGTCCTGGGCGGCGAACAACGGGGACTCGGAGGCGCCGAGATGATCGGCCGCGGCGACCACGAACTGCTTCATCCCGGTGAGCCCGGCGGTCGGTGTGCCCGAGTCCGGGTACCACAGGATGACGGCGAGGTGATGGCGGATCAGGGGATAGCGCAGGGCGGTGGTGAGGGCATCTGCCGAGGCGGTGTCCCGCTCGGCCAGGATGGTGCGAACCTGTTCGGCGACAGCATGATCGCGGTTCTCCCGCCAGCGTTCCCGCTCGACGCTGTAGGCCTCGATCACCTCCTCGGAGATCCAGTCGATGTACCGTGCCGTCGCATTGGTGATGTACTCGAAGGTGGCCAGGGCGACCTCGGGATCGATGTGCCGCGACCGGATCTCCCGGAGCGCGATGCGCAACAGTTCCTGCTGTCCGAGCCGATACGCGCGGACCAGGGCGTTGGCGGAGACGTCGTGCTGCGCGAGCCGTCGCGAGTACTCCATCGCGGCCATCGGCGCGGTCACCCCGTCCTGCGGGATCCGGTGCTGGATCGAGGTGAAGATGGTGTCGATGTTGCCCTCGACGCTGTCGCCGAGAAGTGAGATCAGTTGGGCATCCCCGCGGAGATCGGAAATCTCGGCGAGGAGGGCATCGCGGACGATGTTCGCGATCTGCGGGAGCTGTGCCCGCAATTCTCGTATCACTGCGACCGCGGTGTCGGCGGCATTCTCGTCATCGGTCATGGCAGTGCTCCCCGCAGTAGTCCTCGCGGCAGATTGTAGTGGCGGAATCCCGGCCGGAAGCCGGTTTTCCCGATATGGCAAAATGGGCGATCTGGCGCTGTGTATGAATGAAATTCGCGCTCCGAGGTGCGCATGATCCGGCCGCCGGGCCGCGTCCCCGCTGTTGGAGTGCGGACGAAGGTCACCTCAGATCGCGGACGGAGTCACGCTCGATGAGCGGCATCGGCAGCCGCAGCGGACCGGTGTCGCGGTGTCCGAGCAACATGTCGACGCCGCACGTGGCCATCTCCTCGTAGGGCAGTCGCGCCGTCGTCAGGCCGGGCCGCTGGAACGCGGCGAACTCGTCGTCGTCGAACGAGATCACCGAGATGTCGCGGGCCACGCGTAACCGGCGTTCGGTGAGGGCCTGGTAGATGCCGAACGCGACGCTGTCGTTGCCTGCGATGAGAGCGGTGAGTTCCGGGTGGGTATCGAGCAGACGGTGGGTGCTGTCGTAGCCGATCTCGGGCCCCCATGCCGGGAGCGCGAGCCGGGCGGGCGTCACGCCCGCGCCTGCCAGAACCGTGGTGATGCCGGCGAACCGGTCGGCGATGGTCGCCGATCGTCGTAGGTCGCCGGCGATCTCGGGGAGATCGCCGATGATGCCGATCGCGCGGTGGCCGCGGTCGACGAGGTAGTGGGCCACGGCTTCGCCCGCGGAGCGCTCGTCGGGGAGAACGCTCGCGTGCCCCTGCGACGACATCCCGTTGACGAGGACCAGCGGCAGGCCCGGCGGGACCTCGGGAACGTCGATCAGCCGCGCCGTCATGAGGCCGATGAGCAGGCCGTCGACGCGGCGGTCGGTCATCGCCTGCACGGTGTCGGTGAGATCGTGTTCGCCCGCCGTCTCCGACATCAGCACGGTGTGCTCGTGCGCGCGGGCGGCGTCGAGCACGCCACGGATCATCCCCGAGGCATATCGGGTGATGGTGACCTCGTCGGAGATGAAGCCGATCGTGCGGGTCGTGCCCGAGCGGAGGCTCTGTGCAGCCGGATTGGGACGGTAGTCCAACTCGTCGGCCGCGGCCCGAATCCGTCGGGCGGCCTCGGCGGACAGCCGCGAATCCGGCCGGTCGTTCAGGACCATGCTGACTGCGGCCTTGGACATGCCCGCCCGCGCGGCGACGTCGGCGAGGGTCGGGCGGCGCGCCCCGCGTCTTCCCATCTCGGCAGTCTCCTCATCGCAGACGGCGGTGCCCGTCACCGCATGGGCAAGTCTCACCCTGCTTGTACGATAGCCCACCCGCGAAGCTTGACGTGATGTGGCTCACTGAGGTAAGTTAACTCGTGCTAAATCGGTTCAGCACCCAAGATAAATCGGTTCATCAGATCGGCACTGCCTGAGTGTGCCGATCGACTTGCCCAGAGACCAATGGAGGTCTTCACCCGTGGCCATCAACACGCACCTGTTCAGAAACGGCGCCTACCTACAGAGTTCCGCGACACTGATGTTGTTCTTCGCGTCCTGGGGGATCTGGTGGTCGTTCTTCCAGATCTGGCTCACCAGCGAGGACGCCGGACTCGGTCTCAACGGCTCCCAGGTCGGGACGCTCTACTCGGCCAACTCGATGGCCACGCTGGTCATCATGTTCCTGTATGGCACCATCCAGGACCGGCTCGCCCTCAAACGCCACCTGATGATCGTGGCCTCGGTCGGCATGGCCTGCCTCGCGCCATTCGTCATCCTGGTTTACAAGCCGCTGCTCGAGCATGCCTTCGGGCTCGGCGTCGTCGCCGGAATGCTCTTCCTGCCGGTGGGATTCACGGCCGCGGCCGGCCTGCTCGAGGCGTTCTCGGAACGGATGAGCCGCACCTACGGATTCGAGTACGGTCAGGCGCGCGGATGGGGTTCGCTCGGCTACGCCATCGCCGCCCTCGTCGCCGGATTCCTGTTCACCATCAATCCGATGCTCAACTTCATCGGCGGTTCGATCCTGGGTGTCATCTGCTTGCTGGTGCAGATCTTCTGGCGGACCAACAAGGTGCCGCTCGCGCCCGGCCACACCAGCCATCCCACGACGCCGAGCATGCGGGAGATCGCCGGTGTGCTCACCATGCCGAGCCTGTGGCAGATCATCATCTTCGTGATCTTCAGCTGGACATTCTACAATCTCTACGATCAGCAGATGTTTCCCGATTTCTACACGGACCTGTTCGCGTCGAAAGAGACCGGTGAACGCACCTACGGTGTCCTGAACTCGATTCAGGTGTTCGTCGAGGCGGGCATGATGATGCTCGTCCCGATCCTCATGCGCAAAGTCGGTGTCCGAAATATTTTGCTGGCGGGTGTTGCGGTGATGGCGCTGCGGATCTTCGGGTCCGCCGTGTTCAGCGACCCGGTGGCGGTGTCGGTGGTAAAGATGTTCCATGCCATCGAGGTGCCGCTGTTCATCCTCGGGATCTTCCGGTATATCACGCTGCATTTCCCGTCAAATCTCTCGGCGACGCTCTATCTGGTGGGATTCGAGGTGTCCGCACAGATCGGCAACGTGATCCTGGCTCAGCCCTTCGGCAGTCTGCGCGACAAGATCGGCTATCAGCCGACGTTCTACGTGATCTCGGCGGTGGTGCTCGCTGCCGGGGTGTGGGCATTCTTCGCCCTCAAGCGCGACGATCAGCAGGTGCAGGGCGATCCGTTTGTCCGTGAGTCGAAAGACCCCGTCCCGGTCGCGGTCGAGTGAGTGTGGTTCGGATCACCCGGCTCGGCTCCGTATCGTGGTCGATGGTCGACGTCTGCCGCGTTTCCTGAGTCGCTGCGCTCGCCCGGCCTCATCGCTGCTGCACAGATACGGATCCATGAACAGCCTGCACTACGCGCCATCGCGAAACTGGGTGAACGACCCCAACGGATTGCTCTATCACAACGGTCGGTATCACCTGTTCTTCCAGTACAACCCGCTCGGCATCGAACACGCGAACCTGAGTTGGGGACACGCGTCGAGCGTCGACCTGATCAACTGGGACGATCATCCGGTCGCCATCGCATTCGATGACGCCGAAGAGGTGTTCTCGGGTTCGGTGGTGGTCGACGAGGCGGGGACCACGGGCTTCGGTGCGCCCGGGGTCCCCGCGCTCGTCGCGTTCTACACGTCGATGTCCAAGACTGCCGCGCGGCAGGTGCAGTCCATCGCGTACAGCGTCGATGATGGCATGACCTGGACGAAGTATTCGGGTAACCCTGTGATCGACCGCGGCTCACCGCATTTCCGCGACCCGAAGGTGTTCCGCTGGCACGGCGCCGAGGAGTCGTACTGGGTGATGGTGGCCGTCGAGGCGATCGACCGTCAGGTGGTCTTTTACCGCTCGCACGATCTCTTGTCGTGGGAGTTCCTCTCGGAGTTCGGTGCCGTCGGTGCGGTCGGCGGTGAGTGGGAGTGCCCGGATCTGTTTCCGCTCCGTGTCGACGGGGCGAGCGCAGCGACGGGGGATGACCGGGCGAGCGCAGCGACGGGGGATGACGGGGCGAGCGGCGAGGTCCGGTGGGTTCTGCTCGTCAGTCTCAATCCCGGTGGTATCGCCGGGGGTTCCGGCACGCAGTACTTCGTCGGCGATTTCGACGGTCGTGCCTTCACGCCGTCGCCCGGGGCGTCGGCGGTCGATGCCGCGGACGCGGCGGGTATGCGTGGGCTGGGTTGGCTGGACTACGGGCGCGACTGCTACGCGGGGGTGAGTTTCGCCGGTCTCGCCGACGACGAGCGGACCCTCATCGCCTGGATGAGCAACTGGGACTACGCGCGTGTGCTGCCGGTGGACCCTGATGCCCCGCAGCGTGGGCAGATGACGCTCGCGCGGCGTCTGTCGCTGGTCGGTGTCGACGGGCAGGTGCGGCTGCGTCAGGTTCCGGTGGTCCCGGCGGTCACGACCGACACGGTGCTCGCCGACGCGATCGTGGGGGAGGTGTCGGACTGCGTCGTGCCGCTGCCGGCGGCGGGCCGGATCGAGGTGTCCGTCGCGCTTGAGGGTGCGGCGGGTTTCGTGGCGCGGCTCGTCGACGACGCGGACCGATGCGTCGTGTTGACCTATGACGCCTCGGTTGAGGAACTGATCCTCGACCGGCGGCACGGTGGCGACGGGTTCCCGGCCGCGTTCGAGAGCATCGAGCGGATGCCGGTGGCGGTGGCCCCGGTGATCACCCTGACGATCTGGCTGGATGAGCGCGCCGTCGAGATCTACGCCGAGGACGGTACCCGGGTGCTGACCGAGCTCCTGGGCGCGGTGCGCGCGTCGTCGTTGCACCTCGCCGGCCGGGGTGGCGAGGTCCGGGTCCGGGAGGTGGCCATCGGTGCGGTGACGTTCGCGGTGTGTGGGTGACGGCGGTTGCGGCTCGACCACGGACGAACCCGGGGCGGCGCCACTCGGCACAGGTCGTCACCCGATTGAAACACCTCGCAATACGGAAGCGACGGGTGCGATGGATAGGGTGTCCGGTCATGGGGAGAATCAGGGATACCGGAGCGGCCCGGCGCGTCATCCTGGCACTGGTGGTCGCGGTCACCGTGATCGGTGTCGTTGCTCCGGCGGTCGGCTCGGCCCAGCCCGCGCCGCCGAATCTGCAGCCGCTGCCGGGTGCGGTGCTCGACGGTGTCGACCGCGTGGTGCCGGCGCCGACGATCCCCCGCGTAACGACCATCCCGCAGCGGGCCCAGGGGCCGGGGTACGACCACGCGACCCTCGAGTTGCGAAACGCCGTCCTGCCGGCACCGATCGGCGATCCGATGTTCGACCGGTGGCCCGCCGACCTGAACACCCGGGCACCTGGCGACGTGCTCGCCACCCGTGACGTCACCCGGTCGGCGGCCTTCCTGGTCACCGTACCGATCGCGGGCGCGACGATGCTCAAGTTCCGCTCCACCGACACCCAGGGCGTCCCGATCTTCGGGACCGCGACGGTCATCACGCCGAAGGCGCCGTGGCGGGGCCGCGGGCCGCGCCCGATCCTGGTCAACAATCTGCCGATCAACGGCCTGGGCATCAAGTGCACGTCCGGGTACACCCTCATCCACGGCTTCAACAGCGACACCAATCAGACCGATCTGTTCCCGCCGACCACGCAGCTCGCGCTGTCGCGGGGATATACGGTGATCGTCCCCGACCACGAGGGACCGCGGATGGCCTACGCCGAGCCGACGCTCGCCGGCCACATCGTGCTGGACTCGATCCGCGCGGCCGCGAAGTGGTCGCCGAGGACCTACGGCGCCAGCCGCGTCGCGGTGACGGGCTATTCGGGCGGCGCGATCGCCACCAACGGCACCGCGAAGGTCCTCGGCACCTACGCACCGGATCTGGTGCCTCGCATGGTCGGCGCCTCCCTCGGTGGGGTGCCCGCCGACTTCAAGATGCTGGCGGCGGCGATGAACGGGAACATCGCGGCCGGTGTCATGCTGGCCGCCACCCTCGGCATCGCCCGGGAACGCCCCGAGATCCTGACCCTGGCCAACAACCTCGGCCGACAGCTGGCGACTTCGGCGTTGAAGGACTCGTGCGGCTCGAGCTACGGGCTGGCGGCGCCGGTGCAGTTGCGCGCGCAACTGCTGTCACAGGATCCCGACCCCTTCGACTCCCCGATCGCCCGCAAGGTCTACGACGTCACGCAGATGAAGGACGTCAAGGCGGTACTGCCGCTCTACATCTATCAGGGCACCCAGGAGATCTGGATTCCCGTCCAGGGTGCGCGTGACCTGTACGCGCAGCAGTGCCGGCTGGGTGCGAACGCCACGTACCACGAGGTGATCGGCGAGCACCTCTCGGCCGCGGTGATCGGCTACCCGGACATGTGGGCCTGGCTGGATGCGCGCCTGCGCGGTGTTCCCGCGCCGCCGGGGTGCCGATAGGGGTTGGTGGTCGGGGTCGGGGTTCCTGGCCGCCGACGGTTCACGAACTAGGTCTGACTCCGGCGTTCGATCGAGTGTATGGTGCGTCGGCCGGTGCGATCAACGCCGCGTGGCTGGTCAGTTCGCGTCCGGAAGGCGCTGAGGGATGGCGTGATCCGCGCTTCGCGGAAGCCCTCATCGACGTGCACAATCTCCTTCGTCGTCGGCCGGTGGTCGACGACGTTGCCACCCTCCGCTGTGCGATTCAGGCGAGCGCCGCCCTTCCGGTTGCCGCCGGACGTGCGGTGACGCTCGCCGGTCGCCAGTACTACGACGCCGGTCTTGCCGAGTCGGTCCCGTACCGGCTGGCGCTCAAGGATGGCGCAAGCCATGTCCTGGTGTTGCGGTCGCGTCGGATCGTCGACCTGGCCGGACCGGACCAACCCAGCCAGGGGAGCAGGCTTTTCGTGGCGACCCTGCTGCAGGGCACCTCGCCGGGCTTGCGCGCCGCCTACCTCGAGCGCGATCGGCGTCTGCGCGACGACGACCGTTGCCTGGCCGATCTCGACACCGCCGCGGATTCGACGGTGCTGTCGATCCGGCCCGCCGAGGACAGCCCACGCGTGGGCAGGCTCGAGTCCAGGGGCGAGATCCTCGAGCCCGCCTTCGACGCCGGCCGCGAGGCGGTCCGGCGGAGGCTGGCGGATGTGGTTGCTGCGGCTTGTCGGAGTTGACTATGTGAGTGCGGGGACCAGGGACTTCATCGGGGTCTCCTGGCGCGTCGACCGGACGCTTGCGTGGTCCTGGTCGTTGACCGTGTGCCGCGAGGCTTGGACGCGACGCAGTTCGCTTTCCGCGGCCTTGGCGCGAAGATGCCTGAGTCCCGCAAGGGGGAGCGGCGCGACGTCCCGCGATTGAACAAGGTGGAGGATTGTGGTCACAGGGTGACCATGATCCTCCGCCTTATTTTTTCACCCCAGCCGCCGTCGTTGACGTCCGATTTTGTCGGTGGGTGCGCGTATCATAGAAACCATATTCGAGGTATGCCGATAGGCACATCTCTTTGGAGGGGTGAATACATGGTCGCATCGCAATCCTGCGCATGGGTGAATGCCGATCTGTCGACGGTCACTGGTGTTTCGACGCCTGCCTCTTCGGGGTCGGGTGATGTGGGTGAGTGGTCGGTGTATGCCCGTGTCATTCACGATGGCCGGGCGAATCTCGCCTACCGCGAATACCAGAGCGTCTACGCGTTGTATGAGGCGACGACTGCTGAACTCGTCGGGCGGCACCATGATTCTCCTCGTGGTGGGGTGGCTGACCAGTTCGTCGTCACCGCCACCCGCCTGTCGGTCACCTTCGCCGTCTCCTCGTTCACGGCGTCACGGTTGTTGGGGGAATCGATTGCGGCGCATGTGCGTACTCCGAAGACAGCGTTGTTGTTGCGGGACGCGGTGATCAGTCCGGAGGTGTTCCGGCAGATCGTGCTACGCACGGATTGTGTGCTCGACCCGGATCTGCTGGCCCGGATTGATACCGAGATCGCTGCTGAGTTGCGGCGGTTGGGGTCGGTCAGCCGGGGCCGCGCGAAAGCGGTCGCTGATCGGATGGTCGCCCGTCATGACCCGGAGGGGGTGCAGGAACGCCGCACCCAAGCCCGCGAAGCACGGTGCGTGTACACCACCAACACCGAGGACGGGATGGCTGAGCTGACCGTGATCGCGGATGCGGAGAATGCCCGCCTCGCCCTCCTGGCGTTGGACGTAGTGATCGGCGGGGTCTGTCCGAAGGATCCCCGAAGCAAAGGACAACTCCGCTCCGACGCCGCAATCGCACGGCTGCGTGGGGAACCCTTCACCTGCGGGTGCGGCGACGAAGCATCCTGCAGCGCAAGCCTGGCTGAGAGCGACATCTCGGATCGGCAGGCCCGGATCGTGTTGCACGCGATCTGCCGGAAAGAGACCCTGGACGGTAGTTCGTTGCCGGGTGTGCTCGACGGGTACGGGGTGATCTCGGCCGATCATGTGCGCGCTTTGGCTGCCCGCGCCGACACGACCGTACGGTCGCTGGACCTCGACGATTTGGTCGATGAGACACCCACCGAACCGGCCGCGCAGGATGACAGCGCGTGCGCCGCTGCCGCGTGCGCCGATGCTGCGGACGGCGCAGCCACCCAGGACGACAGTACGGACACCAACGACGCTCGGGACGAGGCCACCGACCACGGCACCACCGACGACGAGAACGCTGCGGGAGAACAGAATCCGGCCGCGAGCAAGGCTCCGGGTACGCGTCCGCGGCGCCTGCTCCGCGTCCCGTCTCGGCCGGCGGATCCGTATCGGCTGACGACGGCGTTGGATGCGATTGTGCGGTTCCTGCACGGCGCGTGCACCGTCCCGGGTTGTGATCAGCCCGCGTGGATGTGCGATCTCGATCATGCCGAGGAG
>JASGFO010000073.1:0-16312 GCA_047605505.1 Gordonia sp. (in: high G+C Gram-positive bacteria)
CCCACTTACCCCCCCCCCCCCCCCCCCCCCGCCGCGCGCCCCCCCCCCCCCCGGGGGGCCGGCCCCCGACGTCGTTGTGCCCTCGATGCGCGTGGCCGGCCACTCCCCTCCCCCACCATGAGGGGTTACCACCGGCCGATGCTCACTCGACGACGAAGACCGGGATGGCCCGGGTGGTCTTGGCCTGGTACTCGGCGTACGGCGGGTACGCCCCGACGGCCAGCCGCCACCAGTGTTGGCGTTCGGCACCGGACACCTCGCGGGCGGTCCGTTCGACGACGGTGTCACCGTCCTGCACGGTGACACCCGGATGGGCCTTGACGTTGAAATACCACTGCGGGTGGTCGGGGGCGCCCCCCTTCGACGCCACCATCGCGTACGTACCGTTCTCCTCGACCCGCATCAACGGCACGTAGCGCTTCTTCCCGGACTTGGCGCCGGTGGTGGTGAACAGGACGATGGGCCGGTCGGCGACCGCGACGCCGTCGGTGCTGCCCTGCTCGAGGATGCGTTCGGTCTGCGCACGGACCCAACCGGTGGGAGAAAATTCGGGGTGGTCGCTCATGTCAAGGTCGAACGCGCGGGTGGGGGCGCCTATTCCGCACGCCCGTCGGCGTCGCAGCGCCGCCGCGGATCCCTCAGTCGACGTCGACCCAGTCCAGGGTCCGCTGGACCGCCTTGCGCCACGTGGCGTAGCTCTGTTCGCGTCGAGTGGCATCCCAGCTCGGCTCCCAGGAGCGTGCCTCGTTCCAGTTCTGCCGCAGTTCGTCGGTGTCCTTCCAGAAGCCGACCGCGAGCCCGGCGGCATAGGCGGCGCCGAGAGCGGTCGTCTCCGACACCACCGGGCGGCTCACCGGGACGCCGAGGATGTCGGCCTGGAGCTGCATGCACAGACTGTTGGCGGTCACCCCCCCGTCGACCTTCAGGGCATCGAGGGCGACTCCGGAGTCTGCGGTCATCGCCTCGGTCACGTCACGCGTCTGATAGCAAATGGACTCCAGCGTCGCCCGCGCCAAGTGCGCGTTGGTGTTGAACCGTGAGAGTCCGACGATTGCCCCCCGCGCATCCGATCGCCAGTACGGGGCGAACAGACCCGAGAACGCGGGCACGAAGTAGACGCCCCCGTTATCCTCGACCTGGCCCGCCAGAACCTCTGATTGCGCTGCGCCGCTGATGATTCCGAGCTGATCACGCAGCCACTGCACGGCCGAGCCGGTCACCGCGATCGAACCTTCGAGCGCATACACCGGAGCCTCGTCGCCCAACCGGTAGGCGACCGTGGTCAGCAGTCCGTGCGCGGATCGGACGATCTCCGTTCCCGTGTTGAGCAACATGAAATTGCCGGTGCCGTAGGTGTTCTTGGCCTCACCCGGTGCGAAACACACCTGGCCGACAGTCGCGGCCTGCTGGTCGCCGAGGTCACCGGTGAGCGGCACGCATCCGGCCAGCGGCCCCTCGTCGGTGGTGAACCCGTAGGGCTCCGGCGCCGACGACGGGCGGATGTCGGGCAGCATCTGTCGCGGGATGTCGAAGATGGCGAGCAATTCGTCATCCCAGTCGAGCGTCTGAAGATCCATCAACATCGTGCGGCTCGCATTCGTCACGTCGGTGACGTGGACACCGCCACGGGTACCCCCGGTCAGATGCCACAGCAGCCAGGAATCGGTGTTGCCGAACAACGCGTCGCCCCGCTCGGCCGCCGCCCGCACACCCTCGACGTTGTCGAGGAGCCACGCGATCTTGCCGCCGGAGAAGTAGGTTGCAGGCGGGAGCCCCGCACGCCGTCGGATCAACTCGCCGTGCCCGGCCTGCTCGAGCCCACTGGCGATCCGGTCGGTTCGGGTGTCCTGCCACACGATGGCGTTGTAATACGGCCGTCCCGTCCGCCGGTCCCAGACCACCGTGGTCTCGCGCTGGTTGGTGATGCCGAGTGCGACGAGATCCGCCGAGGTCAGCCCCGCCCGGCCCAACGCCGTCTGGATGACCGCGGAGGTGCGTTCCCAGATCTCGACGGGGTTGTGCTCCACCCAGCCGGCCTGCGGCAGGATCTGTTGGTGTTCGAGCTGATGGCGGGCCACCTCGTTACCGCCGTGGTCGAAGATCATGAAACGGGTGCTGGTCGTGCCTTGATCGACGGCACCGACGAATTCTGGCATGAACGTCCTGCTTTCAGAAGGGAAGGTCGCTGCCCTCGATGGTGATCGTGTATCCGGGCGCTGTTCGGGGTGGGCGCAAGCTGCCGAGGATGCCGGAACCGACAAAGCCCACCGGCGTGCGAACACCGGTGGGCTGGGTCGGGGATGTTCCTAGTGCTTCTCGGGTCCCACGTGGTACTCGAACACGAGCCCGCACGACGAACCTATGATGCACAGCGCGGCGAAGATGCAGAACCAGATGTTCCCGGTGGCGAAGCCGATGGCGAACATCGCCGCCGAACCGGCGATCAAGATCGGCCACCAGGAGTGCGGGCTGAAGAAGCCCAGTTCACCTGCACCGTCCTCGATCTCGGCCTCCTCGTAATCCTCGGGACGGATCTCCACCCGGCGGGACACGAACCGGAAGTAGGTGCCGGCGATCAAGGTCAGGCCACCGCTGAAGAACATGCCGACCACGCCGACCCATTCGACACCGCGGCTCGTGAACGCCGTGAACAGGGTGTAGACGACCGCCGCGAGAAAGAAGAACCCGGTCAGGAACTCAAAGAGCTTGGCTTCGACCTTCACTGTTTTACGCTCCTTGCGGCTGGCAGTTGGCGAGACGGGTGTTGTTCGGGTCACCGGTCGCGGTGATCGAGCCGTCCGACGCGCGACGGGTGTCGAAGGGCACGGTCACCACCGATTCAGGCTGCTGGCAGATCGACCGCAAGGCCTCGGAGTTGGTGGCGGTCGGATGATCGCGCCGGTAACTGATATAGCTGCTGAAGTCTTCCGGCGACACCGCCCGCACCTCGAAGTTCATCATCGAGTGGTAGGTGCCGCACATCTCGGCACACCGGCCGACGAAGGCGCCGGTCCGCTCGATCTCGGTGATCTGGAAGACGTTGTCGGTGTGGTTCTGCTTCGGGAAGGGCAGCACATCCCGCTTGAACAGGAACTCCGGGATCCAGAAGGAGTGGATCACATCGGCCGAGGCGATCTCGAACTCGATGCGCTGCCCGGTCGGGAGCACCAGGATCGGGATCTCGGTCGACGTGCCGAGGATCTCCACCTCGTCGAAGCGCAGGTAGTCACGGACGTCGTCGTCCCGACCACCGGCCGGGCCGGGGATCTCCTCGCCGCTGTGCGTGTGCTCGGTCTGCGCCTTCAGCTTGAACGGGGTGCCCTGCTCGCTGGGCAGTTTCACGATGCTGCCGTTCTGCTCCACCTGGCGGTAGCCGAACTTCCAGTTCCACTGATACGCCGTGACATCGACGATGACCTTGGGATCGTCGGTCTTGTCCTCGACGTCGTTCTGCACGATCACGGTGAAGTAGAACAGGACCGCGATGATGATGAACGGAATCGCCGTGTAGGTCAGCTCCAGCGGGACGTTGTATGCGGTCTGCCGGGGGAATTCCTCCTGACCTTCCCGGTGGCGGTGGAAGGTGATGGACCAGAAGATCAGCGCCCACACCAGGATGCCCATGACGAGGGCCGCGATCACCGACCACGTCCACAGCTCACGCATGTTCTCGGCCTCGGGTGTCACACCCTTCGGCCACCCGAACCGGACCATCTCCTCACCGCTGCAGCCCGTCATCAACACGGCGCCGACAGCGAGCATGGCGACGAGTCCGAGCCGCTTCACCGTCGACGATGCTGACGGAACACGCCGGCGCCGAGAGCCGAGCGAGCGGTCCGAAAGACTCCGGGGCCGTCCACCGAGTGCCAATTTCACGCCTTCCTGCTCGCTCGGCGCGCCGCTTCCGACGACCGAGTCGCATGCCACCTGACCTGCTCGGGAGCGACAGCGAACCACCGTCCGGAACCGAGGATCCGATCCGGATGCCGGCACACGTGTCGGCCGCGGCCGCGCCCATGTACTACGCAGCGTAGACCAAGTGACGGGAACTTTTTCGGTTGGGGTGGATCCGCACCGTCGTTTCGGTGGCCAACCCCAAAGACGCCCGGCTCGCACCGCTTTCGGTCGCTGCGCCCGGCCCGCACCGCGCTCGTCCCGGCGACCGATACGGCATAGTAGAACGCGGTCGCGACACGCGGTCGCGGCCATCCCGACACCCCCAAGTGAAAGAGGACTGAAACCGGTGTGTGGTTTGTTCGGTCTGCTGACCTCCGACGGATCGGCCTCCGACGCCGTCGACCTCCTCGCCAACGCCTCACACTGCATGCGGCACCGCGGCCCGGACGAGCCGGGCACCTGGCATGACGAGGACCTCGTCCTCGCCTTCAACCGGCTCTCGATCATCGACATCGATCACTCACACCAACCCCTGCGCTGGGGTCCGCCGGAAAACCCGGAACGCTACGCGCTCGTCTTCAACGGCGAGATCTACAACTATCTCGAGCTCCGCGCCGAACTCGCCGCCGACGAGCAGGCCGTGTTCCGCACCGAAGGTGATGGCGAGGCGATCGTCGCGGCCTTCCACTACTGGGGGCCCGACGCGGTCACGCGGCTGCGCGGGATGTTCGCCTTCGCCATCTGGGACACCGAGAACCGCAGTATCTTCCTGGCCCGCGATCCATTCGGCATCAAGCCGATGTTCCTGGCGACCGGCCCCGGCGGCACGGCCTTCGGCAGTGAGAAGAAGAGCCTCCTGGAGCTGCTCGACCGGCTCGGCCGCCCCGCTGACCTCGACCTGCGCGCCCTGCAGCACTACACCGTGCTGCAGTACGTCCCGGAACCGGAGTCGTTGCACGCGAGCATCCGGCGGCTCGAGTCGGGCTCCTACGCGACGGTGAGCCCCGGCAAGCAGCCCGCCGTGACCCGCTACTTCATCCCGCAGTTCGGGGTTCGCCCGGTCACCGACGCCGACCGGCAGCGCCGCTACGACGAGATCGCCGAGGTGCTCTCCGACTCGGTCGCCAAGCACATGCGCGCCGACGTCACCGTCGGATCGTTTCTCTCCGGCGGCATCGACTCGACGGCGATCGCCGCGCTGGCGATCCGCCACAATCCCGACCTGATCACCTTCACCACCGGTTTCGAGCGGGAGGGCTACTCCGAGGTCGACGTCGCCGTCGAATCCGCCGAGGCGATCGGCGCCCGCCACATCGTCAAGGTGGTCTCCGAGGCAGAGTTCATCGACGCGATCCCGAAGATCGTCTGGTACCTCGACGATCCGGTCGCCGATCCCGCGCTGGTCCCGCTGTACTTCGTGGCGGCCGAGGCCCGCAAACATGTGAAGGTCGTGCTGTCCGGCGAGGGCGCCGACGAACTCTTCGGCGGCTACACCATCTATAAGGAACCCCTGAGCCTGTCCGCGTTCGACAAGCTGCCTGCGGCGGTGCGCCGGGCAGCGGGCCGGCTCTCCGACCGGATCCCCGAGGGCACCCGCGGCAAAAGCCTGCTGCATCGCGGCTCGCTGACCCTGGAGGAGCGCTACTACGGCAATGCCCGCAGCTTCGACGACGCGCGCCTGCGCGCCGTCCTGCGTGACTATCACCCCGAGTGGACCCACACCGATGTGACCGCGCCGATCTACGCCAACTCCGCGGGCTGGGATCCGGTGGCCCGGATGCAGCACGTCGACCTGTTCACCTGGCTGCGCGGCGACATCCTCGTCAAGGCCGACAAGATGACCATGGCGAACTCGCTCGAGCTACGGGTGCCGTTCCTCGATCCCGAGGTCTTCGCCGTCGCCGAGGGACTCCCCTACGACGAGAAGATCAGCCACGGCACCACGAAGTACGCACTGCGCAAGGCGCTCGAGCAGATCGTGCCGCCGCACGTGCTCCACCGCAAGAAGCTCGGCTTCCCCGTCCCGATCCGCCATTGGCTGGCCGGCTCCGCGATGTACGACTGGGCGCAGGAGACGATCGCCGCGTCACAGACCGATCACCTGCTCAACAAGGAGGCGATCGGTGCGATGCTGCGCGAGCATCGCGCCGGGACCGTCGACAACAGCCGCCGGCTGTGGACACTGCTCGTCTTCATGATCTGGCATGCAATCTTCGTGGAGGAGAGTCTCACGCCCGAGATCACCGACCACACCTACCCGGTGCGGTTGTAGCCCGCGCATCTCTCCGCCGGTCGAGCACCTCTTCCTGCCGGTCGAGTAGGGCCGACGAAGGGGGCCCGTATCGAGACCCCGCCATCGGCGTCCTGCGTCCTAGACAACCGCCCCGATCTCGGCAGCGGCCTCGGCACCGTAGGCGCCGGCGATCCGGGTGAGCGCCGCGTCGTGATCCCAGGACCAGTCCTGGGTGGAGACCGTCTCGAGCACGAGGACCGCGACCATCGAGCCCAGCTGCGCGGCGCGCTCGAAGCCGAGTCCCTTGGCCAGGCCGGTCAGGAAGCCGGCGCGGAAGCCGTCGCCGACCCCGGTCGGGTCCACCTTCGCGGTCTCGGGGACCACACCGACGTGCGTTCGGATGCCGGTGGCGTCGACGATCTCGACGCCGCCGGCACCGAGTGTGGTGATCCGGGTGCCGACCATCTCGGCGACGCGCTCGGCGGTCAGTCCGGTCTTCTCCCGCAGCAGACCCCACTCGTACTCGTTGGTGAACAGATAGGTGGCGCCGTCGATGAGGGTGCGGGCGGTCTCGCCGTCGAGGCGGGCCAGCTGCTGGGAGGGGTCGGCCGCGAACGGAATGCCCAGTTCCCGGCATTCCCGCGTGTGGGCGACCATGGCGGCCGGGTCGTCGGCACCGATCAGCACGAGGTCAGGGGTGCCCTGGACCCCGATCACCGTGGACAACGCGATCTCCCGGGCCTCGCTCATCGCGCCCGGGTAGAAGAAGGCGAGCTGCGACATCACCTCGTCGGTGGTGCAGGTGAAGCGCGCGGTCTGGTGGCAGTCCGAGACCCGCACCGCCCGGCAGTCGACGCCGTGTGCCTCGAGCCATTGCCGATAATCGTGGAAGTCCGAGCCGACCGCACCGACCAGGACCGGGGAGCCGCCGAGCTCACCCATCGCGTAGCTGATGTTGCCGCCGACGCCGCCCCGTCGGACCACGAGGTCCTCGGCCAGGAAGCTCAACGACAGGTGCTCGAGATGATCGCCGAGCAGCTGTTCGGAGAACTTTCCGGGGAACTTCATCAGATGGTCGGTCGCGATCGAGCCGCACACAAAGATCGTCACTGGTCGGTTCAGCCCCTTTTGGTCGGAAAGCGTTCCAAATCACGCTAACCGATGTCACCGGGACAGCACCGGCCGCACCCCACGGCGGGGTGCGGCCGGTGTCGTCGGACGCGTGGTCCGACAGTCAGTTGAACGAGTCGCCGCAGGCGCAGCTGCCGGTCGCATTCGGGTTGTCGATGGTGAAACCCTGCTTCTCGATGGTGTCGACGAAGTCGATGGTGGCGCCCTGCACGTACGGGGCGCTCATCCGGTCGACGGCGAGCGTGACGCCGCCGAAGTCGCCGGTCAGGTCACCGTCGAGGCTGCGATCGTCGAAGAACAACTGGTAGCGCAGACCCGCACACCCACCTGGCTGGACGGCGATCCGCAGCGACAGATCGTCGCGGCCTTCCTGATCGAGCAGGGCCTTGGCCTTGGCGGCGGCGGCATCGGTCAGGATGACACCAGTGTCGGTGCTGGTTTCGTTCTGCACGGTCATTGGTGCTCCTCAGTGACTCGTGGTGGATATGGGTCGTTCGCCTTCAACCGTAGCGCGCCCACGGGTATTCCCGCCCGGCGCGGTCATCGCTCCCAGTCGGCGGCGACGAGGGCCACCATCGACTCCAGCTGGTCGGCCGCGTCGGACATGGCCCGTTCCACCGACCCGGCGTGGTCGACGATGGCGTATGCCGCGGCGATGCCGGCCGCGGCGATCTCGGCCGCATCGAGGGTGACCTGCCCGGCGACGACGATCGTCGGGATCCCCGCCGCCTGCGCCCCGGCATTCAGTGCCGAGACGACCTTCCCGCGCAGCGTCTGCGAGTCGAACTTGCCCTCCCCGGTGATCAGCAGATCAGCGGCGGCGAGGTCGGCATCCCGACCGGTGGCGGCGGCGACGACCGCGGCCCCCGCCACGCGCCGGCCGCCGAGCGCCAGCAGGGCCGCGCCGAGGCCGCCGGCCGCGCCTGCCCCGTCGTCGCCGCTCACATCACGGCCGGCCATCTCCGTGAGCACCCGGTTCCACTCGGTCAGGCGCTGGTCGAGGCGGCCGACGGTGTCCGGGTCGGCGCCCTTCTGCGGACCGAAGACCGCGGCGGCACCGAGCGGGCCGAGCAGCGGATTCTCGACGTCGGATGCCGCGATGATCTCGACGCCACGGCAGCGCCGGACGGCCTCGGTCGATCCGCCCAGGGCGTCGACGAGGCCGCGGCCGCCGTCGGTGGTGGCACTGCCGCCGAGCCCGACGACGATCGACGCCGCACCCGCGGCCAGGGCGGCATCGAGGAGCTGTCCGACGCCCGTGGTGTCGGCCGACAACGCGGTCCGGGGGGTCGGTTCCCCGCCCAGTTGGTGCAGGCCTGCGGCCTGCGCGCATTCGAGGTAGGCGACCGGACGGCCGGGGTCGCGGTTGTCGAACAGCCAGGTGGCGGTGACCGCGGCGCCGAGCGGCCCGCCGACCCGGGCGGTGCGCACCTGTCCGAATCGGCTTGCGAGCACGTCGACGAAGCCCGGTCCGCCGTCGGACTGCGGGGCGGCGACCACCTCATCCCCGGGTCGCGCGTGCTGCCAGCCCGCGGCAATCGCGGCGGCGGCCTGCACCGCGGTCAGCGTGTTGCCGAACGAATCCGGTGCGATGAGTACCCGCACGATCACCTCCGCCATCCGCGCAGCCTCCTGCGCACCCGTCTGCGAAGTATAGGGAGGTCGGCGCAGCTCGGCAGCGTGGATCACCTACGCTCGACGGTGTGAAGCTGCCATGGAAGAAGGACGATTCCGCACCTGCGGAGGCTGCCGCCGACGAGTCCCCCGAGCCGACGCTCGACACGTCGACCACGCAGCGGGGCAGCGCCTACACCGAACGCAAGGGCCGGCCCACGCCGTCGCGCCGGGAGGCCCAGGGCCGCCGCCGCGGGCCGGTCGCTCCCCCGCCGACCACGCGGGCCGAGGCGCGGGCGCGGAAAAAGCAACTGCGCAGCTCGATGTCTCGGGAGGACAAGCGCACGGCGAACGCGGAGCGCCGCAAGCAGCGCCTGGAGCAGCGCGAGCGGATGATGGACGGTGACGAGCGCTACCTGATGCCCCGCGACAAGGGTGAGGTTCGCCGGTACACCCGCGACATCGTCGATTCGCGCCGCAACCTGGCCGGGCTGTTCATGCCGTTCGCGATCTTCCTGATCTTCGTCATGTTCATTCCGGCGCTGGCCTACTATTCGACATTCATCCTGCTGGCCTTCGTCATCTTGCTGGCCATCGACGGGGTGATCCTCGGCCGGATCGTCAACAACCGGGTGCTCGAACGCTACCCCGACACCACCGACACCGGGGTGAAGCTGGGCTGGTATGCGTTCACCCGGTCGATGCAGATGCGCAGGATGCGCGCCCCCCGGCCGCAGGTATCGGCCGGCGACGAAGTCTGACATGGACCAACCGCGCGGCCCGGGGCCGCGCCATCGTGGCGTCCGCACGCTCGTCCTGGGTGGGGTGCGGTCGGGCAAGTCGGCGCACGCCCAGGATCTTCTCGCCGGGCATCCGGCGGTGCGATTCCTGGCGACCGGACCGACCACGACGACCGACGCCGACTGGGTGGCCCGGATCCGCGGCCGGCGGGCGGCCCGCGCCGCCCGGTTCACGACGGTCGAGACCACCGCGCTGACCGAGGAGTTGCGCACCCACGACGCGCCGACCCTCGTCGACGATCTCGGTACCTGGCTTGCCGCCCGTCTCGACGCCACCGACGAGTGGATGGCCGAGCGCGCCGGCCGGGCCGACGAGAACGCCGAATTGTGTTCGGCGATCAGCGGATTCACCTCGGATCTGGTGGTGATCAGCCCCGAGGCCGGGCTGGCACCGGTGCCACCGACCCCCGCCGGACGGCGTTTCCAGGACGAGCTGGGCGTCCTCAACGCCGCGGTGGCCGCGGTCTGTGACCGGGTGCTGCTCGTCGTCGCCGGACGGGTCGTGGAGCTACCCGGCGCGATGTCGTCACCACCCTCGGGTCGGCGATCGGATGCCCCCGTCCCGGTCGCGCCGGCATCGGAGACCCCGGTACCGGCCGACGACGCCACCGTCGTCTCCGTTCCGGCGCCCACCCCCGACCGCGCCGACGCGACGCGGTTTCCGCCGATCGACCCGCCCGATGAGGCCGTCGCCGCGGCTGCGCGCACCCATCACCGCACCGTGGTCACCCCCGCCGGTGCGCTGGCCCGGCTCGCGGACATCGGCGTCTGGGTGTCCGCCTGCCAGGGGATCTGCCCGCCGCGACCGATCGAGGCGCCGGCCGTCGTCGTCTTCGCCGGTGATCACGGCGTGGCGCAGGCCGGGGTGTCGGCGTATCCACCGGCCATGACCGCCCGGCTCGTTGCCGCCATCGCGGCCGGCGGTGCCGCGGTCAACGTACTCGCCGGGCAGGCCGGGGCGAGCGTGCGCGTCGTCGACATGGCCGTCGATGCCGACACCGCACCCGAACTGTCCACGTACAAGGTCCGGCGCGGTTCGGGCGACCTCCGGGAGACCGACGCGCTCACCGACGACGAGGCCCGCGCCGCGGTCGCGGCCGGCCGCGCCATCGTCGACGGGCTCGTCGACTCCGGTACGAACCTGCTGATCGCCGGGGACATCGGCGTCGGCAACACCACCCCGTCGTCGGTCCTGGTGGGGACGCTGACCCGCAACGAGCCCGTCGTGGTGGTCGGCCGGGGCAGCGGCATCGACGACGAGGGGTGGATGCGCAAGACGGCCGCGATCCGGGACGGCATGCGCCGGGCGAAACCGCACCGCCGGGACCCGCTCGCCCTGCTGCGCGCCGTCGGCGGCGCCGACCTGGCGGCGCTGACGGGCTTCCTCGCCCAGGCCGCGGTCCGCCGGACACCGGTCATCCTCGATGGTCTGGCGGTGACCGCCGCCGCACTGCTTGCGGCCGAGCTCGCGCCGGGCGCGCCCCGCTGGTGGCTGGCCGGACACCGCTCCACCGAACCCGCGCATGCGCTGGCGCTGGCGTATCTCGACCTGGTCCCGGTCCTCGATCTCGGGATGTCGCTGGGCGCGGGCAGCGGCGCCCTGCTCGCGGCGCCGATGGTGATCTCGGCGGTCGAGCTCATGACGTCGCCGGCGACCGGTGACGACGCGGGCGTCGACGGTCCGCCGAACGGGTAGTTGCGCGCCGGGCGCGCAACTACCTGCTCCGCCGGCACCGGCGATGGGGTCAGCCCCGGTAGAGCTCGGTCATCCAGCCGTGGGTGTCGGCGAACTTGCCGCGCTGGATACCGGTGAGCGTGTCCCGCAGGGCGAGGGTGACCGACCCGGCGTAGCCGTCGCCGATCGGATAGTCCTCGTTCTCGCCCTTCACCCGGCCGACCGGCGTGATCACCGCGGCGGTACCGCAGGCGAAGACCTCCGTGACATCGCCTGCGGCCACCCCCTTGCGGAGCTCCTCGGTGGTGATCCGCCGCTCCTCGACGGCGAATCCGGCGTCGGCGGCGAGCATCAGCAGCGAGTCACGGGTGATGCCGGGCAGCAGCGACCCGGTGAGCTCGGGGGTCACGAGCCGGGCATCGGCACCGGAACCGAAGACGAAGAACAGGTTCATCCCGCCCATCTCCTCGATGTACCGGCGTTCGACGGCATCGAGCCAGACCACCTGATCGCAGCCCTGCTCGGTGGCCTGCGCCTGCGCCAGGAACGCGGCCGCATAGTTGCCGCCGCACTTGGCCGCGCCGGTCCCGCCCGGGGCGGCCCGCACGTACTCGGTGGACAGCCACACGCTGACCGGCTTGACCCCGCCCGAGAAGTACGCGCCGGCCGGTGAGGCGATGACCGCGTAGCGGTACTCCGACGACGGTGCGTTGACGCCCAGACCGGCCTGGCTGGCGAACATGAACGGCCGCAGGTAGAGGGCCTCTTCACCGCCGGCGCCGGGCACCCACCGGTGATCGACGGCCAGCAGGGCGCGCAGCGAGCCGAGGAAGTCCTCGATCGGCAGCGGCGGCATCGCGAGACGCTCGGCGGAGCGCTGCAGGCGCAGACCGTTGGCCTCCGGGCGGAATGCCGAGATCGAGCCGTCGGACTGGCGGTAGGCCTTGAGACCTTCGAAGACCTCTTGGCCGTAGTGCAGCACCATCGCCGACGGATCGAGCGCGATCGGTCCGTACGGCTTGACGACGGCGTTGTGCCAGCCCCGGTCGGCGTCATAGTCCACCATCACCATGTTGTCGGTGAAGTACTTGCCGAAGCCGGGCGCGGCGAGGATCGCGGCGCGCTGCGACTCCGACACCGGATGCGGGTGCTCGGTGCGGGTGAACTGCAAGGTCATTGGGCCATGGTAACGCCAGGAGCAAACCGAAATCGCGCAGGCCGACCCCCGGCGCGGACCTCACACGTGCGACTCGACGAACGGCGGCAGCACCACCTCGCAGGGCAGTTCGCGGCCCCGGACGTCGACGACTACCCCGGCGCCTTTCCCGACGCCCGACGCGGTGTCGATCAGGGCCAGGGCGATGCCCTGTTTCAGGGTCGGCGAGAAGGTCCCCGAGGTCAGCTCCCCGATGCGCTCGCCCCTGGGCCCCAGCACCGCGCAGCCGGCGCGGGGCACCCCCCGGCCGGTGGCCCGCAGCCCGTAGAGCCGCCGGCGCGGACCCTGCTCCTTCTCCGCGAGAAGTGCTGCCCGCCCGAAGAATTCGGGTTTGCGCCAGCCGACTGCCCAGGAGGTGCGGGCCTGGACGGGCGTGATCTCCGGCGACAGCTCGTGCCCGTGCAGGGCGTATCCCATCTCGGTGCGCAGGGTGTCGCGGGCGCCGAGACCGGCGGGCCGGCCGCCGGCGGCGGTGACCGCGTCCAGGAGTGCGTCGAAGACCGGTCCGGCATCGGCCCAGCGCGGCAGCACCTCGTAGCCGCGCTCCCCCGTGTAGCCGGTCCGGCACACCCGGACCGGATAGGATGCGTCACCGACGACGAGGTCGGCGTCGGCGAAGGCCATGTACTCCATGTCGGCGGGCAGCCCCACCGCGGCCAGCACCTCCGGGCTGCGCGGCCCCTGCACCGCGAACACCGCATATTCGCGGTGCGCATCGGTGATGGTGACGCCGTCGGGGGCGACTGCCTGCAGGGCCGCGACCACCGCCGCGGTGTTGGCCGCGTTGGGTACCAGGAACACCTCGTCGTCGCCGACGAGGTAGGCGATCAGATCGTCGATCACCCCGCCGGAAGGGTTGCAGCACAACGTGTACTGGGCCTTGCCCGGCGCGATCCGATCGAGGTCGTTGGTGAGTGTGGAATTGATCAGGTCGGCGGCGCCGGGACCGGCGACCAACGCCTTGCCGAGGTGGCTGACGTCGAAGATCCCGACCGCCTCCCGGACGGCGGTGTGCTCGGCGACGGTGCCCGCGTAGGACACCGGCATGTCCCAGCCCCCGAATGCGGCGAAGGAGGCGCCGAGGGCGCGGTGACGGTCGGCGATCGGCCCGGCGAGAAGCTCACTCATAGCCCCACAACCTACCGTCTCACCGTCCGCCGACCGGCGCCCGTCAGGACCCCGGGACACCGTAGCCGGTGATCCCCGGATCGGTGCCGACGCCGACCGTCCGCAGCGTGATACCACCGTCCTCGTTGCCGCCGACGGTGGTCAGGCGGCCGTCGGCGACCGCCACGACGATGTTCGTGTGCTGCCCCAGTGGACTCGGCACGTCGTAGAGCACGAGGTCGCCCGGGGTGGGCCGATACGACGCCGGCCGCCACCGGCCGGCCGCGCGCAAGGCCTCGCCGAGCGTCGCGACACCCGGGATCCGCCACGAACCGGAGTTCGGGTTGACCAGCGGCACACCGGCTTTGTGCAACACAGTGGTGGCGAAGTCGGCGCACCAGGGTTCGGTGACGCCCGCGGAGTAGGCGGTGCCGGGGGCGTTGGCGTCGTACTCGTCACGGGCCACGTCGAGAATGCGCGCCCGCACCGGATCCAGTGCCGCCGCATCGGTGGCCGGGAAGGCCGGCCGGTCGTCGTCACCGAGCACGTACACACCGACCACCGCAGCCACGATCAGCACCGCCGCGGCGGCGACCATCAGGGTCCATCTGCGCACCGCACCGACCCTACAGGCGGCGTGTCGCCTGTGGCACAGTTGACCGGGTGAGCAAGAACGACCACGTCGACCGCGACCGCGGCCCCCGGATCAGCCTGACCACCGTCCTCGACAAGGCCGACGAGGCGCTGGTGATCGGTGTCATCGCCCCCACGACCGCCGCCCCCACGACCGATGCCGCTGCCACCTCCGCCACCACCGCCGAGACCGCGGCCGACACGGGCCCCACGCTGCTGCTGGCCGCCGATCTCCTCGACGACGCGCAGGCCGCCGCGATCACCGCCGCGCTGACCGCCGTCGGCGCCACCGGCAGCCACGGGGAGATCACCCGCGTCCCCGCGCCGGAGTCGCTCGGCGTGACGGTCGTCGTCGGCGTCGGCCTGGGCCCGGCCGCCACGCTCGACGACTCCGATCGCCTCCGGCAGGCCGCCGGCATCGTGGCGCGTGCCCTCGACGATTTCGACACCGTCGCCACCACCCTCGGGGCGGCGGGCATCGGACCGGTCGCCGAGGGCCTGTTCCTCGGCGCCTACCGCTTCGACGAGTTCCGCTCGGCGAAGTCCGCTCCCACGCGGGTGCCGCCGACGACGGTTCATCTGGTCGTCGACGCCGCGGGCAGAGGCCTCCGGGCCGAACTCGCCCGGGCCCTCGACGTCGCCGATGCGGTCGCGATCGCCCGCGATTTCGTCAACACCCCGCCGAGCCACCTCTACCCCGAGGAGTTCGCCGAGCGGGCCCGGCATCTCGGGAGCAAGGCCGGCCTCAAGGTCGAGGTCCTCGACTTCGATTCGCTCCAGCGGGACGGCTACGGCGGCATCGTCGGCGTCGGCAAGGGCAGCTCGCGCCTGCCGCGCCTGGTCCGGCTGACGCATGCGGGCCCGAAGTCGGCCACGAAGGTCGCACTCGTCGGCAAGGGCATCACCTTCGACACCGGCGGCATCTCGATCAAACCGGCCGCGAACATGGATCAGATGACCTCGGACATGGGTGGCGCCGCGGCGGTGATCGCCGCGACCGTCCTGGCCGCGCGCCTGGAGCTCGCCATCACCGTCACCGCCACCGTGCCGATGGCCGAGAACATGCCGTCGGGCACCGCGCAGCGCCCCGGCGACGTGCTGACCCAGTACGGCGGCACCACCGTCGAGGTGCTCAACACCGATGCCGAGGGACGTCTCGTGCTGGCCGACGCGATCGTGCGGGCCTGCGAGGACGAGCCGGACTATCTCATCGACACCGCCACGCTGACCGGAGCGCAGATGGTCGCGCTGGGCACCCGGACCCCGGGGGTGATGGGCACCGACGAGTTCCGTGACCGCGTTGCGGCGCGCTCCCGCGAGGTCGGCGAAAACGGATGGGCGATGCCACTGCCGGCCGAGCTGCGCGGTGATCTCACCTCGCGCGTCGCCGATCTCGCGAATGTCACCAACCACCGCTGGGGCGGCATGCTATCGGCGGGGCTGTTCCTCGCCGAGTTCGTCCCGGACGGGGTGGCCTGGGCCCACATCGACATCGCCGGGCCTGCCTTCAATACCGGTGGGCCGTGGGGATACACACCCAAGGGTGGTACGGGCGTACCGGTCCGCACGATCGCCGCCGTGCTCGCCGACATCGCCGCGAACGGCTGAATCGGCGAGCCCCCGCGGTCCGCGAAATCCACCGCCATCGTTTACCCGGCGAACCCAGTCGCCGACGCCGCTCGCCGGGTAGGGTTTAGCGCGGAGGAGCGATGGTCGAGCCGGCCATCGCCCGGGTGGGCCGCGACGCTGATCCGCCGCCCCACCGACACCGCAACGCACGTCGAGCACAGGAGTCAACGACCATGGCCTTCTCCGTCCAGATGCCCGCCCTCGGTGAGAGTGTCACCGAGGGAACCGTCACCCGGTGGCTGAAGGAGGAGGGCGACACCGTCGAGGTCGACGAGCCCCTGCTCGAGGTTTCCACCGACAAGGTCGACACCGAGATCCCCGCCCCCGCCGCCGGTGTGCTGACCAAGATCCTGGCGCAGGAGGACGACGTCGTCGAC
>JASGFO010000074.1:0-16148 GCA_047605505.1 Gordonia sp. (in: high G+C Gram-positive bacteria)
ATCCAACTCACGATGAACGGTCTGGCGACGGCCCTGCGGAACTCGGGGTAGAACCAGGGCGCGGGGGTGATCTCGATACGCGGTGGGCAGCAGTCAGGCGGGTGGTAGTGAGGTTCACCCCAGCTTCGACGCCGCGGCCTCGTCGACGAACCACACGGTCTCCACGGTGCCGTGCGCGCCCGCACACGGCCAGTCGGCCGGATCGGCGCCGGCGTGGGCTGCCGCGACGGCCTCGGCCTTGTCGGCGCCGGTCACCAGGAACCACACCCGTTTGCTCCGGTTGACCACCGGCAGGGTCAGTGTGATCCGACGTGGTGGCGGCTTCGGGGAGTCCTCCACCGACACCACGGTCCGCGCCGTCTCGAGGGTGGCCGGGGAGTGCGGGAACAGCGAGTTGATGTGACCCTCACCGCCCATCCCGAGCAGATGGATGTCGAAGTCGGGGGAGTCGCCTGCGCCGGCCTCGGCGAGCAGATCCGCGTAGTCGGCCGCCGCGGCGTCGATGTCCTCGCCCATCGGGCCGTCCGACGGCGCCATCACGTGAATCCGGGTCGGGTCCACCGGAACCTTGCCCAACAGCACCTCGGCGGCCTGACCGGCGTTGCGGTCCGGATCATCGGTGGGTACGAAGCGGTCGTCGCCCCAGTAGACGTCGACACGTGACCAGTCGATGTCGCCGCTGTCGGCGGCGAGGGCGGCGAGGATCGCGATGCCGTTGCTGCCCCCGGTCAACACCACCGACGCCGTGCCGTGTTCGCGCTGCGCGGTCGCCACCACATCAGCGAATCGTGCGGCCGCGGTGTCGATCAAGGTGCTCTTGTCGTCGAACACCAGGGTCTCGGTGGTCATGACGCCACTCCTGTCGAATTCTCGGTCATCGTGCGCGCCGCGGCGCGCAGTTCGACGGCCCCGCGCAGCGCTAGCTCGTACACCTCGTCGGTGTCGAGGCGCCGCAACTCCTCGGCCAGACACAAGGGCAGATCCCGGTAGGAGACCGCGACCCGGCCATCCGGTTTGCCCGGCATCGAGATCACCGCGGCACCGTTCTGATCGATCGAGAGCACCGTCGGGCCCGGTTCGCGCAGCAGGCGAACCTGGAAGCTGCCGGTCTCCCTCGAGGTCGGCACACCGAGTGCGCTGTGCAGCCACCCGGCCAGCAGATCCACCCCGGGCGAATGGGCAGGCCCGGTCACCTCGGCGGCGGTGACCGGTGTGTGCGGGGGGCGATCCAGGGCCGAGGCCAGCATCGCCCGCCAATGCGTGATCTGGGTCCAGGCGAGATCGGAGTCGCCGGGCGCGTAGGTTGCCAGGCGCCGAGCCAGCACGGTGTCGGGATCGCCGGACTTGGTGGCGTCGAGGATCCGGCGCCGGCCGATCCGGCCCATCGGATCCGCGGCCGGATTCTCCGGGGCCGCACCCGGCCACCACACCACGATCGGGCAGTCGGGCAACAGGAACGGGGTGACGACGCTGTGTGGATGGTTCGCCAGATCCCCTTCCATCGACAGCAACACCACCTCCGAGGAGCCCGCATCGCCGCCGACGCGGAGCTGCGCGTCGAGTTTGGAATCGAGGGTGCGTGACCCGCACGCCAACACGATCACCCGGCTCGGATGTTCGCTGGACGCGGCGATTGCGGCCTCGACCGCGGCCTCCGTCGGCTCGCCGCGCTCGGCCACCACCACCAGGGTGAGCACCCGGCCCAGGCTCACCGTGCCGCCGCTTTCCCGCAGGTGTACGAGCTTTTTGGCCACGTCGGTGGTCGACGTGTCCGACAGTGTGATGATCATCGTCTACTCCACGTCATCGTGTGCTCCGGCGGTCAGGGTCGGCGCCACGCCCGCCCGGTGCGGGCAAGCATGTCGTCGGCGGATGCGGGTCCCCACGTACCGGACTCGTAGGACTCCGGCTTGCCGGCCGCAGCCCAATGCTCCAGCACCGGATCGAGGATGCGCCACGACAGTTCGACCTCCTCGTTCACCGGGAACAGCGACGGCTCGCCGAGCAGGACGTCGAGGATGAGCCGTTCGTAGGCCTCCGGGGAGGCCTCGGTGAACGCGGTGCCGTAGGAGAAGTCCATGTTGACGTCGCGCACCTCCATGCTGGAGGCCGGTACCTTGGAACCGAAGCGCAAGGTGATGCCCTCGTCCGGCTGGACCCGGATGACCAGCGCGTTCTGTGAGAGCTCCTCGGTCATCGTCTTGTCGAACGGCAGATGGGGGGCGCGTTTGAAGACCAGCGCGATCTCGGTGACGCGCCGTCCCAGCCGTTTGCCGGTGCGCAGATAGAACGGCACACCCGCCCAGCGTCGGGAGTCCACCTCGACGGCGATCGCCGCGAAGGTCTCGGTGGTCGAATCCGCCGAGAAGCCCTCCTCGTCGAGGAGTCCCGGAACCAGGTCGCTGCCCTGCCAACCCGGTCCGTACTGCCCGCGGGCCGTGTTCTCGTCGAGGGGGCCGATGTTGCGGGTCGCCCGCATCACCTTGATCTTCTCGGCCTGCAACTGCGCCGGCTCGAATGAGATGGGCTCTTCCATCGCGATCAGCGCCATCAGCTGCAGGAGATGATTCTGGATCACGTCCCGGGCCGCGCCGATCCCGTCGTAGTAGCCCGCGCGGCCACCCAGACCGATGTCCTCGGCCATGGTGATCTGCACGTGGTCCACGTAGTGCGAACTCCACAGCGGATCGAACAGCTGATTGGCGAACCGCAACGCCAGGATGTTCTGGACGGTCTCCTTGCCCAGGTAATGGTCGATGCGGAACACCGACGACTCCGGGAACACGGCGTTGACGATCGTGTTGAGTTCCTTGGCCGACGACAGGTCGTGACCGAAGGGTTTCTCGATGACCACCCGCCGCCACTTCTCGTCGTCTTCGGTGGCCAGCCCGCTGCGCTGCAGCTGTTCGCACACGGTGGGGAAGGCCTTCGGCGGAATCGACAGGTAGAAGGCGTGGTTGCCGTCGGTGCCGCGTTCGGCGTCGAGTTTCCGCAGGGTATCGCTGAGCCGGGTGAATGCGGCGTCGTCGTCGAAGGAACCCGGGACGAACCGGAAGCCCTCGGCGAGCCGCTCCCACACCTCCTCCCGGAAACCGGTGCGGGCATGCTGACGGACCGCGTCGTGCACGATCATCGCGAAGTCCTCGTCGGCCCAGTCCCGGCGCGCGAACCCGACCAGCGCGAACGACGGCGGCAGCAGGCCCCGATTGGCCAGGTCGTAGATCGCGGGCATCAACTTGCGGCGCGCGAGATCGCCGGTGACGCCGAAGATCACCAGGCTGCACGGCCCCGCAATCCGGGGCAGACGCTTGTCCCGCCGATCCCGGAGCGGGTTGTGCCAGGTGGTACCGGAGTCGGCCCCGGCTCCCATACCGGTCAGCCCTTCGCGGTCGCGAGCTGCTCGGCGGTCGCGGTGAGCAGCTCGTTCCAGGCGTCGGCGAACTTGCTCACCCCTTCGTCCTCGAGGACGGTGAACACATCATCGACGTCGACCCCGGCCGCGGCCACCGCGTCGAACACCTCCTGTGAGGCCGCCCCGAGCCCGACGATCGAGTCGGTGTTGACCCAGCCGTGGTCGGCGAAGGCATCCATCGTCTTGCCGGGCATCGTATTCACGGTGTTCGGCGCGACCAGTTCACTGACGTACAGCGTGTCCGGGTAGTCAGGGTTCTTGGTGCCCGTCGACGCCCACAGCGGACGCTGTGCGGGCCCGTCGAGCCGGGTGAAGCGCTCGCTGCCGAAGACCTCCTCGTACGCGACGTAGGCGAGACGCGCGTTGGCCAGCGCCGACTTGCCGCGCAACGCGAGCGCCTCATCGGTGCCGATGGCCTCGAGTCGCTTGTCGATCTCGGTGTCGACGCGGGAGACGAAGAACGACGCCACCGACGCGATCGTCGACAGGTCGTGGCCGGCCGCGGCAGCCGCCTCGAGCCCCGAGAGGTAGGCGTCCATCACCTCGCGGTAGCGCTCGACGGAGAAGATGAGCGTCACATTCACACTGATGCCCTCGGCGAGGACCCGCGTGATCGCGGGCAGGCCCGCCTTGGTGGCCGGGATCTTGATGAGCACGTTCGGGCGGTCGACGATCTTCCACAGTTCCACGGCCTGCGCGACGGTGCCGTCGGTGTCGTGGGCCAGCCGCGGATCGACCTCGATCGACACCCGCCCGTCGACACCGCCGGTCGCGGCATAAATCGGGGCGAAGACGTCGCAGGCGGCGCGCACGTCGTCGGTGGTGATGGTGCGGATGGTGGCGTCGACGTCGGCATCACGGGCGGCCAGCTCGGTGATCTGGGCGTCGTAGGTGCGGGTTTTCGAGATCGACGCCTGGAAGATCGACGGGTTGGTGGTCACGCCGGTCACCGACTTGGTGTCGATGACCTCCTGCAGGCCACCCGAGCTGATCAGGTCGCGGGACAGGTCGTCCAGCCACACCGACACCCCGGCAGCGGACAATTCGGCGAGTTTGGCGTTCTGGGTCACGGTTCTCTCCTCGATTTCGCGTACGAGATGACGGTGTGGAGGTTGACGGGGGATGGGGGACTAGGTGGTGAGGACGCCTTCGGCGGCCGTCACGACGGCGTCGGCAGTGATGCCGAACTTCTCGTAGAGGACCTGGTAGTCGGCGGAGGCACCGAAGTGTTCGAGCGAGACGATCGCCCCCGAGTCGCCGACGATCCGGTACCACGGCATGCCGATGCCCGCCTCGATCGAGACCCGCGGCACCGCCGGCGGCAGCACCGCGTCCCGGTACTCGGCCGGCTGCTCGTCGAACCATTCGACACAGGGCATCGAGACGACGCGCGCGGCGATGCCCTTGCCGGCGAGGGTCTCGGCCGCCTCGACCGCGAGCTGCACCTCCGAGCCCGTCCCGATGAGCACGACCTGCGGATTCTCGACGTCGACGAGGGTGTACGCGCCGGCCGCCACGCCGTCGTACGAGGTGCCCGGCAGGATCGGCACACCCTGGCGGGTCAGGCACAGACCCACCGGATGATCGCGGCGGGTCAGCAGATGCCGCCACGCGTACGCGGTCTCGTTGGCGTCGGCGGGCCGCACCACGTCGAGGCCCGGGATGGTGCGCAGCGCGGCCAGGTGCTCGACCGGCTGGTGCGTCGGGCCGTCCTCGCCGAGTCCGATCGAGTCGTGGGTCCACACGTAGATCGGGTCGATGCCCATCAACGCCGCGAGCCGGACCGCGGGCCGCATGTAGTCGGCGAATTGCAGGAAGGTGCCGCCGTAGGCGCGGGTCGGGCCGTGCAACACGATGCCCGACAGGATCGAGGCCATCGCATGCTCGCGGACACCGAAGTGCAGCGTGCGTCCGTATGGCTGCGCCGACCACTTCTTCGTGCTGATGGCGGTCGGGCCGAACGAGTCCGCGCCGTCCATCGTGGTGTTGTTGGAGCCGGCGAGATCGGCCGAGCCGCCCCACAGCTCGGGCAGCACCGGGGCCAGCGCCGAGAGCACCGTGCCCGACGCGGCGCGGGTCGCGATCCCCTTGGACCCCGGCTCCCACGTCGGGAAGATCTCGGCGAGGTTCTCCGGGAGCTCATGGGCGGCGAGGCGATCGAACAGGGCCTTGCGGTCGGGGTTGGCGGTGGCCCAGGCGTCGAAACCCTCCTGCCAGGCGGTGTGTGCGGCGGCGCCGCGCCCGACCAGTTCGCGGGTGTGGGCGATGACGTCGTCGGCGACCGCGAACTCCGCGGCCGGGTCGAAGCCGAGGATCTCCTTGGTCGCGGCGACCTCGTCGGCCCCCAACGCGGCACCATGGATTCCCCCGGTGTTCATCTTGTTCGGTGCGGGGAAACCGATGATGGTGCGCAGCACGATCAGGGTGGGGCGGCTGGTGTCGGCCTGTGCGGCGGCGACCGCCTCCTCGATGGCGACGACGTTCTCGCCGCCGGAGACGGTCAGCACCTGCCAGCCGTACGCCTCGTACCGCCGGGCGGTGTCCTCGGACAGCGCGATGGCGGTGTCGTCCTCGATGGAGATCTCGTTGCTGTCGTAGAAGACGATCAGGTTGCCCAGCTGCTGCGTCCCGGCCAGCGACGACGCCTCGGACGTCACGCCCTCCTCGATGTCGCCGTCGGAGGCGATCACGTAGACGTAATGGTCGAAGGGGCTCGCCCCGGGCGCCGCGTCCGGATCGAACAGCCCGCGCTCGTAGCGTGCGGCGTAGGCCATGCCGACCGCCGACGCGAGACCCTGACCGAGCGGCCCGGTGGTGATCTCGACACCCTTGGTGTGCCGGTACTCGGGATGGCCCGGGGTCAGTGACTCCCAGGTGCGCAGTGCTTCGAGGTCACCCAGCTCCAGGCCGAATCCACCCAGGTAGAGCTGGATGTACTGGGTGAGGCTCGAATGCCCGCAGGACAGCACGAACCGATCGCGGCCCACCCACTCGGGGTCGGCCGGATCGTGGCGCATCACCCGCTGATACAGGGTGTAGGCCAGCGGTGCCAGGCTCATCGCGGTACCCGGGTGGCCGCTGCCGCAGCGCTGCACCGCGTCGACGGCGAGGATGCGGGTGGTGTCCACGGCGCGGGTATCGGTGTCGGTCCAATCGTCGGGATGGACCGACGTCGTCAGTGCGCGGATCTCGTCTTGGTCAGCCACTTTTCCTTACCTGCTCCTGTACCTGGTTGGGTGCGGATTGCCCGACCTTGCACACCGGCCGTTGTCCCGCGGATTTCGAGGGTTGGCGCCGTCGATGTGGATCGCCGGTGCCCTGCACCGAGATGTCCCGGACGCCGACAGACCTCACAGTGACCAGAGTAGTCGGCCCGTCCCCGTACCGCGCGTGCCGAGTCGATTCTGTTCCCTGGGAGCGCACCGTCTACCATGCTGTGTAGTAGTAGCGGCCCGGTGATGTCCGGCGACCGGAACCAGGTACCGGGCAGGCTAAGGAGCAGATGTTGAGGATCGGGGAACGTGTGAGCGGCGGCGACGGGCCCACCGCATCCCCGCAGAGCCCGGCACCCGCCGCAGCCACGCCGGAGTCGGTTCCGCGCCGGGTGCGCAGCACGATCCTCGCCTACATCGCCCTCACCAAGCCCCGTGTCATCGAGTTGCTGCTCGTCGCGACGATCCCGGTGATGTTGCAGGCTGATCGCGGCGACGTTGATCTTGCGGTGATCGCGTTCACGCTGCTCGGCGGGTGGCTCGGGGCGGGCAGCGCCAATACGCTGAACATGGTCGCCGACGCCGACATCGACGCGAAGATGCGCCGGACCGCACGACGTCCGCTGGCGCGCCGGGCGGTGAGCACGCGCAACGCACTGATCTTCGGGATCCTGTTGGGGATCGCGTCGTTCCTCGTGCTCTTGTTCGCGGCCAACCTGCTCAGCGCGTTGTTGGTCACCGCCACGATCGGCTTCTACGTCGGCGTCTACACCATGATCCTCAAACGCCGCACGTGGCAGAACGTGGTGTGGGGCGGAGCCGCGGGATGTATGCCGACCCTGGTCGGCTGGTCGGCGGTGACCGGCGCGCTCAGTTGGCAGCCGGTGGTGCTGTTCCTGGTCATCTTCTTCTGGACGCCACCGCACACCTGGGCGCTGGCGATGCGTTACCGGGAGGACTACAAGGCGGCGGGTGTCCCGATGCTGCCGGTGATCGCCTCCGACAAACGGGTCACGCGGCAGATGCTGTTCTACACCTATGCGACCGTGCTGGCGTCGCTGGTGCTGATCCCGGCGGCCAGCTGGATCTACGCCGCGACGGCGGTGCTGGCGGGCACCTGGTTCACCTCGCGCGTGCAGAAGCTGTACCGGGACACGCGCAACGGCGCCGAGGTCACCCCACTCAAGATCTTCCTGCAGTCCAACGAATATCTCGCGATCCTCTTCTGCGGCCTGGCGATCGATGCCGTGGTGAACCTGCGGGTCATCGCCGACCTGTTCTGAGGTGTCGGGCGCGGCCCGGCTCAGCCCGGGATCAGCACCGAGGTCCCGGTGGTGGCGCGTGCCTCGAGAGCGGTGTGGGCGGCCGCGGCGTCGGCGAGCCGATGCCGGTTGCCCACAGTGACCCGCAGACCGTCGGCCACCGCAGTCAGGTACTCGGTGGCGCGCCACCGCAGCTCGTCGGGGTCGGCGATGAAATGCGCAAGCGTCGGCCGGGTCACCGAGAGGGAGCCGGCCGCGTTGAGACGCTGCAGATCGAACGGCGGCACCGGCCCCGAGGCCGCCCCGAAGAGCACGACGGTGCCACGGATCCCGGTGGCCGCCAAGGATTGCTCGAAGGTGTCGGCACCCACGCCGTCGTAGGCCACCCGGACCCCGGCGCCGCCGGTGAGATCACGCACGGCCGCCACCAGATCGGTGCCGTAGCGCAGGACGTGGTCGGCACCGGCCGCCGTCGAGAGCGCGGCCTTCTCGTCCGACGACACCGTCGTGATGACCCGGAGTCCCCGGCGCGTGGCCAGCTGCGTCAGGATCAGCCCGACCCCGCCCGCGCCCGCGTGCAGCAGGATGGTGTCGCCGGCCGCGGGGTGGGCGCTGCCGTCCAGCAGGTAGTGGGCGGTGAGGCCGCGCAGCAGGGAACCGCCGATGACCTCGTCGGCGACGCCGTCGGGGATCGTGACGGCCCGGTGCGCGGGTACGGCGACGAGCTCGGCGTAGCTGGCCGGCGCGTCACACCAGCACACGCGCGTGCCCGGAGCCGGTCCGGTGACGCCGGGTCCGGTGGCGACCACCTCGCCGGCGCCCTCGGTGCCCGGGATGTACGGCGGATGGGACGGATACCTCCCGCGGCGCAGATAGGTGTCGATGAAGTTGACGCCGATCGCCCGGGTGCGGACGAGGACCTCGCCGGGGCCGGGCACCGGATCGTCGACGGATTCCTGGCGCAAGACCTCCGGCCCGCCATGGCGGGTGACCACTGCAGCGTGCATACCCCTGTTTCTACCCGCCGGTCGCGGTCCGCCGGCAGTTATGTGTCGTGTCCGGCCTCGGTTGCGGTGACCGGTGGCTCGACCGACCACGGGAAGTTGATCCACTTGTCGGTGGTGCGCCAGCAATAGTCGGGGGCGATGATCGTCTGCGGCTTCTGGTAGAGCACCGCATTGCGGACCTCGGCGACACGGCCCTGCTGTTCACAGAAGTCGTCGACGAGGGCGAGTGTCTTCCCGGAATCGGCGACGTCGTCGACGACGAGCACCCGCTGGTCCCGCAGACCGCTGCTCTCCAGCAGCGACGGCAGCATCACCGGTTCGGCCAGCGTCTCGCCGATCCCGGTGTAGAAGGCCACGTTCAACGAGATCATGAGCTTGCAGTCGAGGGCATAGGCGATGGCGCCTGCGGGGATGAGGCCGCCCCGCGCGATGCCGAGGATGATGTCGGGGACGAAGCCGCTGTCGGCGACCTGCTGTGCCAGCTCGCGGCATGCCTGCCCGTTGAGTTCCCAGGTGAGGATCTCGCGCTCGGCCGGTGTGGTGGTTGTCATGGCCCCCACTCTGCCAAGAACCGGGCAGTTCGACACGACGGGGGATGTCCGGGGCGAGCGCAGCGACGGGGGATGTCGGCGGCGAGCGCAGCGACGGGGGATGTCCGAGCCGGCGCCACCCGCCGGTATGCTCGGGCGCATGAGTGATCAGCCCGCCACCGAGACCAGCGAGGCCCCGTCGACCGTCGCCCCGCGCGAGGTTGTCGCCTCGATCGAGAAGTTCGTGTCCCGGGAGGGTGGGGCGGCCAAGGCCGTGTTACAGCCGATCGGGGCGGCCGGGGTGCGGATCACGCTGGTCGGCGAGAGCGGTGTCCTCGGTGATCGGGTGGTGCCCGACATCGCGATGGCGCGGGCGGTTGTCGATGCGGTCGCCGGTGTCGAGATCGGCGAATGGGATCGCACGCTGGTGGGTGCGGTCACCCCGGCGGCCGGCCACAACCGTCGGATGGCCGGTTGGGTGGCGGGCCAGAAGCGGTTCCCGAAGCCGCGTAATCAGCCGATCCTGTGACCCTGCAGATCTGGTGACCCTGCCGGTGTGAGGTTCGGGGCGTCGGGTTCAGGTGTCGGATGCCGTGGTGTCGCGTGTCCGGGCCCGTCGGAAGCCCAGGACGAGCCAGGTGGCGCCGACGAGCAGCAGCGCGCTGCCCAGCATGTGGGCGAGCACCATCAGGATGGGCAGGTCGGTGGCGTACTGAATGCCGCCGATCGCGCCCTGGAGGGCGAGCAGTCCACCGACGACGAGGGCGGTCCGCGACTGGGGCATCCGCATCACCCGGGTGATGATGATCAGTGACGCGACGACACCGATGAGGATGAAGACCGCGTCGGCGTGCAGTTGGGTGGTCTGCGACGGGGTCAGGCCGTTGCGCGGGGCGTCGATGTCACCGGCGTGCGGCCCGGAGCCGGTGACGACGGTCCCCAGATAGATCGATGCCCAGGTGAGGGCGTAGGCGACCCACGAGAGCACCAGACCGAGTCGGGCGGCGGTGCCGGTTGGCCCGGGCTCATACGGGTAGGGCGTGGTGCGGTGCACGAGTACCGTGGCCCCCGATACCAGGGCGATCGACAGCAGGAAGTGGAGTGCCACGACCCACGGGTTGAGGTCGGTGAGCACGGTGATCCCACCGATCACCCCCTGGAACGGGATGCCGAGCGCGAGGACGGTGACCAGGATCCGGGTGCTCCGGGTGGCGCCTGCCTGACGCCACACCGCCACCCACGCGGCGATCGCGATGGCGATCAGGACCCAGGTGAGCATCCGGTTGCCGAACTCGATCGCACCGTGGTAGCCGAGCGCCCGATGCGGGACGAAGGAGCCGTCGGTGCACTGCGGCCAGGTCGGGCAGCCGAGTCCGGAGCCGGTGAGCCGGACCGCGCCGCCGGTCACGACGATCCCGATGTTCGCGACGAGCAAGGCCACGGCCCAGCGGTGCACGAACCGTCCGGTGGGTCGCGCGAATCCCGGAATCCGGCCCAGCCCGCCGGGTCGGGGTGGGGCGGGGCGATCGTCGGTGGCGGTCGGCGCGGCCGTGTTCTCGAACGTTGTCATTGGAAACGGAACCACCTCACCGCGAGCGCACCGGCGGCGCCCGCCCAGATCAGGAGAACGACGGCACCGAACCCGTCGACGCCGCCGTGGGTGGCCCGGTTGAGGGCCTCGGTCAGTGCGCCCGACGGCACACAGCGGGCGATCCACCACAGGCTGTCCGGGATGCGGTCGCGGAGGATGACCAGGCTGCCGATGCCGAGCATCGCGAACCACAGAAGGTTCGCGGCCGCCAGCACCACCTCGGCCTTGCCGGTGCCGCCGAGCAGCAGGCCCAGCGCGGAGAAGGCGGCGGTGCCCAGGCCGATCAGCAGCGCGCCCAGCAGCAGGCCGGGCAGGCTGGGCCGCCAGCCGAAGCAGGTGCCGATCACGCCGATGATCAGCGACTGCAGCACGACGACGCCGATCACCGCGAGCGACTTGCCCGCGATGATGCCCCACCGTGGGATGGGGGTGGCGCCCAGACGTTTCAGTGCCCCATAGCGGCGGTCGAAGCCGACGGCGATGGCCTGGCCGGTGAAGGCCGTCGACATGACGGCCACCGTCATGATCGCCGGGACGAGGGTCGCGGCGCGTTCGGCGGTGCTCGAGCCGAGATCGGTGTCGAGCGGCAGCAGGCACAGTCCGATCAGCAGGGTGATCGGGATGAACATGGTCAGCAGCAGCTGTTCGCCGTTGCGCAGCAGGAGCCGCAGCTCGAGTCGGGTCTGCGCCACGAGCATGGTCGGCAGTGACGACGGCGCGGGGCGCGGGGCGAAGGTGCCGGCCGGGAAGCGTGGTGACTCGAGTGCGCTCATCGCAGGGCCCGTCCCGTCAGCTGGAGGAAGACATCTTCGAGGCTCCGGGTTTCGACGCGCAGGTCGGTGGCGAGCACGTTGATCTTCGCGCACCACGCGGTCACCGTCGCGAGGACCTGCGGGGTCACCTGCCCGCGGACCAGGTAGCTGCCGGGGGTGGTCTCGGAACACCGGTAGGCCTCGGGCAGCGCAAGTGCGAGCATCGTCAGGTCGAGTCCGCGGGGCGCGGAGAACCGGAGTTCGTTCTCGGCGCCCCGACTGGTCAGGTCGGCCGGGGTGCCGTCGGCGACGACCTTGCCGTGGTCGATGATGACGACGTGGTCGGCGAGCTCCTCGGCCTCGTCCATGAGGTGGGTGGTGAGCAGCACCGAGACACCGTCGTTGCGGAGCCGGTCGATGATCTCCCAGACCACGAGGCGGGCGTGGGCGTCGAGCCCGGCGGTCGGCTCGTCGAGGAAGACCAGCTCGGGGCGGCCGACGATCGCGCAGGCCAGCGAGAGCCGCTGCTGTTGGCCGCCGGAGAGCCGCCGGAACGGCGTGTGCACGGCCTCGCGCAGACCGAGCGAGTCCAGGAGCCAATCCGGGTCGATCGGGTCCGCCGAATACGCGGCGCACAGGCGCAGCATCTCCTCGGCCCGGGCACCGGGGTAGGCGCCGCCGCCCTGCAGCATCACGCCGATCCGCCGGCGCAGCTGATCGTTGTCGCGGATGGGGTCGAGGCCGAGGACCTCGACCGTCCCGGCGTCGGGCAGTCCGAAGCCCTCGCAGATCTCGACGGTGGTGGTCTTGCCCGCCCCGTTGGGGCCGAGCAAGGCGAGGATCGAGCCGGTGGTCAGCTCGAGGTCGAGTCCGTCGACGGCGGTCCGGTCGCCGAATCGCTTGACCAGGCCGCGGATCTGCAGCGCGGGCGCGGCGTCAGGGCGGTGGGCGACCGGACCGTCGTTGAGACGACCTGTGGGGTCGTCGCCGGCCGGTGGATAGGTCGCGCTGCGCACACCGGCCAGGGTATTCCCTCACCCGCGCAGGGAAAAACCGGCCGGAACTCGGGCGGTATCCCGGACCCTCCGGCTATGCGTGCGGACGTGTCCGGCGCCGCCACGGCAGCCACGACCATTGCTCGAAGAACAGGGCGGTCATCACCGCGACCATGATCACCCCCGCCAGCAGGCCCTGCGCCAGCACCACACCACTGGTGTTGGAGCTCGTCGGCATCACGACGATCGCGATGATTGCGGTCACCGCGATGATCGTGAGCCGGAACTGGGCCCGGGTGGCCCACGCGGCGAGCGGGATGACCGCCCACAGCAGGTACCAGGCCTGCACAAACGGGAACAGTGCGATGATCGTCGCCATCGACACGCCGAGGGCGCCCAGTGGGTGCAGCCGGCCCGCCAGGGTGGCGAGCATCCAGCGGACCACGAACAGCGCCGCGACGAGCTGTCCGAGCGGGCGGACGACGTCGAGGATGGCCTGCGTCTGGTCGCCGAGCCCGAGGAGGAGGCCGACCCGTCCCGCCGACACCGACAGCAGGGTGGGCATCGACATCCAGGAGCGGACGATCGCGCCGGTCGAGAGGGTCGTGGTCCAGCCGAAACCGAGTCCGGTGCCGAGGCAGACGGTGAGCATCACCGCGGCGAGGACGGTGCCGAGGATCGCCGCCGAGGCGGCCAGTGCGATGACCGTGCGTCGTGAACGCGTCCACCACTGCGCCGGCGGGGCGTGCCGCAGGGCCGGCAGCGTCGCGCCCCACCGCTGGGCCAGCGCGATGCCGACGAACCCCAGCGCGAGGATGGAGGTCACCTTCACCAGAGCGCTCAGCGCGATGACCGCGGCGCCTGCCACCAGCAGCCACCCGGCCCGGGAGGGCCACCAGGTGCCCGGTTGTCGGAGCCGGTCGGGACCGTAGAGCGCCCGGAACGAGAACTCCAGGCCGACGAGCATCAGCCCGAGCATCAGCGCTTCGTTGTGCACCCCCCCGACCAGATGCAGGATGACCAGCGGGTTCATCGCGCCGAGCCAGAGCGCGGCCACCGGGCTGACGTGGCAGCGACGCGCCAGCCGGGGTAGCGCCCACACGATCAGGCAGATACCGACGAGCGCGACGAGACGGTGGCCGAAGATCGCGAAGGAGATGGCGTCGCCGGTGAGCGCGGTGATGCCCTTGCCGATCCAGATGAAGAACGGGCCGTACGGGGCGGGGGTGTCGCGCCACAGATTCGGCACCGACCGGGTCAGGGCATCCTCGACGCCGAGGCCGCGCACCGGGCTGATGACGTAGGGGTCCATACCGCGGTAGGCAATCGCGCTCTGGGCAAGGTAGGAGTAGACATCCTTGCTGAGCAGCGGCGGGGCGATCAGGATGGGTGCGATCCACAGCAGCAGGGTGCGGTCGAGCTGGCTGCGCGACATCCGCCGCTGCGGAGACCGGCCGTGGCGCACCTCGACGCTGAACCGACCCACGGCGAACCGTCCGATGAGCAGCCAGGCGACGACGAGCATGATCGTGCCACCGATCGACAGCGTCAGCGCGGTGCTCCACATCCGGGACGGCAACGAGAGCACCCGCATGCCCGCGATCGGGTTCTGCACCACCGGGATCTGACCGGTCGCCAACGAGCCGATGAGCAGCAGCACCGACCCGGTGGCGCCGAAGAGCTTGATGCGCAGCAGCCGCCGGTTCTCGGCCTCGTCGAGCGGTGCCGACTCCGTCTCCCGGCCGTGCAGCTTGGCGACGGTCTTGCCGTAGTCGCCGCGTCGTTCGGGGTCGGGCGGGGCCGCCCGATCCGGGCGCGCGAGGCCCAGATGGTCCAGCGCCCGGCCGACCGGTCCACGACGACGCACTCCCGCGGTGTCGCGCGTCGCTGTGGTTTCCGGCACACGACGACTCTAGTGGTTGCGGCCATGGCGTCGGCGGATGGTGCGCCCAGGGTCTCTGCGGATCCCGCCGACAGGGTTGTGGTGCCCCAGACCTAAGGGCACCCTTGCTGGAATGGCGGAATCAATTACGTCACACTCGTGTTGTGAAAAGCATGCGAAACGATTCCGTGGTGCCGGCCGGCGCTGCCGTTTCTGCTGCAACCGACTCCGATGCGGCATCAGCGGTGGACGCGCCCGGCGCCATTCATGCCGACGGCCAAACCCGGGTCGCGGTGGTCTCGCTCCTCGTCGAGGACGGGCCGCTGACGGCCGGGGAGATCGCCGACCGCCTGGGCATCAGCGCCGCGGGTGTGCGACGCCACCTGGAGGCGCTGGTCGCTGCCGGTGACGTCGAGACCGCGTCGGCGCTGGGTCCCAAACGGGGCCGCGGCAGGCCGGCCAGGTGGTTCCAGTTGACGGCCACCGGACGCGGCAAGCTGCGCCACGCCTACGACGATCTCGCGGGTGCTGCCATGCGGAAGCTGCATGATCTCGGTGGTCCCGAGGCGGTGGGGGAGTTCGCGCGGGAACGCGTCGAGCGCATCGTCGACCAGATCGCCCCGGCCACCGGGCCCGATGATGTCGGCCGCACGGTCACCGAGATCGCCGACGCGCTGACGGCGGCCGGGTATGCGGCGAATACCCGGGAGGTGGGCGCGGGACTGCAGATCTGCCAGCATCACTGTCCGGTCGCGCATGTCGCCGCCGAATTCCCCGAGTTGTGCGAGGCCGAGACCGCGGTGTTCACCGAGCTCCTCGGCACGCATGTGCAGCGGTTGGCGACCATCGCCAACGGCGACTGCGCGTGTACCACCCACGTCCCCGTGCACGTCGCCGCGCACCACCCCGACCTGCCGAAATCCGCCCCGTATCACCTCTCGGAGCCGGCGCTGACCGGCACCCGAACGACGCGCGATGCCCAGCCCGCATCCGCCCGCACCACCACGAGTCGAAAGGCCTCGCGATGACTGTTACCGATCCCACGGTCACTCCTCCGGGAACCGTGACCCCCGGCAAGCCCGGATCGCTGTCCCAGGAGGAGACGATCGCCTCGCTCGGCACCTACGGCTACGGCTGGGCCGATTCCGACGTCGCCGGCGCCAGTGCCCAGCGTGGTCTCTCCGAGGCCGTCGTCGCCGACATCTCGGGCAAGAAGAACGAGCCGGAATGGATGCTCGCCCAGCGCCTCAAGGCACTGCGCATCTTCGACCGCAAGCCGATGCCGCACTGGGGTGCCGAACTCGACGGCATCGACTTCGACAACATCAAGTACTTCGTGCGCTCCACCGAGAAGCAGGCGGCGAGCTGGGACGACCTTCCCGCCGACATCAAGAACACCTATGACCGGCTCGGCATCCCCGAGGCCGAGAAGCAGCGGCTGGTGGCCGGTGTCGCCGCGCAGTACGAGTCCGAGGTCGTCTACCACCAGATCCGCGAGGACCTCG
>JASGFO010000075.1:0-16116 GCA_047605505.1 Gordonia sp. (in: high G+C Gram-positive bacteria)
CCGCCGCCGGAGCCGGCGCCCGGATCGGCGGCGCCGCCGTCGGTGCCCGCAGCGGCGCCGGTGTAGGTGTTGGTGATGACCACGCGCAGGCGATGCTCGGCGAGATCGGGATCGGCCGTGACGGTCAGGTCGCCGAGTTCGCGGGCCAGCTGCCGGGCACCGTCGTCGTCGGCGCTGCGCGCGTAGATCACCGAGTCGCGGATGTCGGCCGGGTGGGTCGAGGTGGTCCCGGGCTGGTAGCCCTTGCCGGTCAGCAGCCGGGACACCGCGGCCGCCTGGCCGTCGACCGTGCCAGCGTTGACGACGTCGACGGTGTACTCGCCGCGGCCGGTGGCGGCGGGGCTGAGCAGGTTGGCGGTGAACGTGCGTACCGCCCGGGGATCGACGGTGACCACGCTCTGCTCGCCGTCATCGCTCCAGCCGTGGTCGTCGACGACGGGGATGGTCGCGAACCGGACGTGTCCACCGGTGAGGTCCTTGAGCTGCTGGGCAAAGGCGACCACGTCCCAGTCGTCGTCGATGACGACCGAGCGGGAGACGGCCTGCTCGAGCTCGGCGAGCTTGCCCGGGTCGGTCAGCGTACCCGCGGAAAGGATCTGCCGGGTGAGCGAGGCCATGAACACCTGCTGGCGGGTGATCCGGTCGAGATCGCCGCGCGGCAGCCCGTGCCGCTGGCGGACGAAGCTCAGTGCCTGGGGGCCGCCGAGCCGTTGCCTGCCTGCGCGGAAGTCAGCGCCGGAGAAGGGCTCGGAGACCGCATTCTTCAGACAGACCTCGACGCCGCCGACGGCGTTGGTGAGCAGCACGAATCCGAGCAGTCCGACCTCGGCGTAGTGATCGACGTGCACGCCGGTCAGCGTGGCGACGGTGTCGATCAGGGCCTTGCGCCCGGCCTGGGTGCCGGCGCGTTCGGCCTGCTCGGCGCTCTGTCCGGCCTCCACTGCGCGGCGCCGGACACCCTCGCGGGTGGTGCCGTAGGCAGCGTTGATCTTGCTCTTGCCGATCCCCGGAACCTGGACGTAGGAGTCCCGCGGGATCGAGATCGCGGTGGCCGAGGAACCGTCGTCGGGCACGCGGATCAGCAGCATCGTGTCGGTGTTGGTCGCGACCTCCTCGCCCGATCGCAGCCACCGCAGCTCTTGCGGGGACAACGGATCACCATGGGCGTCGGTCCGTGAGTCGGTGCCGACGAGGAGGATGTCGACGGCGCCGTCGTCGGTGCCGCCGAGCCCGAGCCCGGCCGCGCGGGCGATGTTCGAGTCGAGGTCGGTGAGGCCGTTCCAGGCGTAGCCGGTGAGGACCAGCACCGCCACCGACAGCACGGCCACCGCGCCGCGGCCGACGTTGCTGCCACCGAGGGCGCGGAGCCGGCCCCCGGTGCGCACTCCACGCGAGGGGGCTGCCGGTGCGGTGCGCCGACCGGTGCGGCGTGTGCGGGTGGCGGCCCGGTTGCGTTCGGTGGCGGGTCGACGGCGCCGTGGTGCGTCCGGGGTTACCGTCCGCGTCCGGGTGTGGATCTCACCGGAGGTGCGTTGGCGGGTGCCGGGCCGGGTGGCGGTGGGCGCGGGGCGACGTCGCGGCCGGGCCGGCTCCGGTGCGTCCGCCCGGTCGTCGGGGGAGGATGCGTCATCGCCCATATCCGGACCGGTGGGTCGGCGTCGGCGTGCGCCGTCGGGGCGGGACTCCACGGTGAGGGGTTCCTTCGCGAGCTCGTGTGTCTGGTGGGGCAAAAGTGCATCGGGTTTCTGGTGGTGCGACCTCAGGCTACGCAAGTGCGCGCGAATCCTCGGCGTGCGCGTGGCTCGTGTCGCAGATTTGTCCTGTGGTCCTCGATGGCGCTGCCTCGTCGGGCAGGATGGGCCGCATGACCACCTCTTGGATCGTGGGCGCCGCCGGCCAGCTCGGCACGGCGCTGCGGGATCGGGCGGATCGTGCGCCGCGGGGATCGGCGGTCCGGGCGCTGACATCGGCCGACATCGACCTGACCGACCCGGCCTCGGTCGCCACGGCCCTGACCGGCCTGCGGCCCGGCGACGTGGTGATCAACGCCGCCGCCTACACCGACGTCGATGGTGCCGAGACCGACGCCGACACCGCCGCGGCGGTGAACACGACCGGTCCGGGGCTGCTGGCCCGGGCGTGCGCCCGGGCGGACGCCTGGCTGATCCACGTGTCCACCGACTACGTCTTCACGGGGCCGCCGGCCGGGTCGGCCGGCGCCGGCCGACCCGTGCCTGCGACGCCCTACGAACCCGACGACCTCGCCGCCGACGCAACCCCGCCGACCGTGTACGGCGCGACCAAGCTCGCCGGAGAGCGGGCGGCCCGCTCCGCCGACCCGGCGGCGACGGTCATCCGCACCGCATGGGTCTATACCGGCGGTCCGCAGAGCCGGGATTTCGTCGGCACCATGCGCCGCCTCGAACGCGACCGCGCGACCATCAGCGTCGTCGACGACCAGACCGGCTCGCCCACCTACGCCCGCGATCTCGCCGACGGTCTGTGGGAGCTCGCCCGCGGCGGTCGGCGCCCGGCCGTCGCCGGGGCGACGTTGCACGCCACCAACGCCGGTGCGGTCACCTGGTGGGGCGTCGCGCGCGCGGTGTTCGCCGAGGTCGGTGCCGATCCCGAGCGGGTCCACCCCTGCGGCACCGACGACTTCCCGCGCCCCGCCCCCCGCCCGGCCTACTCGGTGCTCTCGCAGCGGTCGTGGACGGCGGCCGGCCTCACCCCGCTGCGCGACTGGTCGGCCGCACTGCACGCCGCGGTGAGCGATGCCACCGTCGGAACCCGCTGATCGGTTACCGATCGTGTCCGCCCGATTGGTTAGGCTGACCCGGTGATTCCAGCGCTGGCCGTGGTGACGGTGACCTACTGGTCGGGTGAGTATCTGCAGACCTTCCTCACGAGCCTGTCGCATGCCACCGCGTCCCGCCCGCCCATCGTCATCGCCGACAACGGATCGGGAGACGGGGCGCCGGAGGCCGCCGCGGCCGAGTACCCCGACGTCACCCTGCTGCACACCGGGGGCAATCTGGGCTACGGCGGCGCCATCAACAGGGCGGTGGCCACCCTCGACCCGGCGATCGAGTTCATCGTGATCGCCAACCCGGACGTCGAGTGGTCGCCGGGCGCCATCGACGAGCTCGTCGCCGCGGCGGCCCGCTGGCCGAAGGCCGGCTCGCTGGGCCCGCTGATCCGTGAGCCGGACGGGTCGGTCTACCCCTCGGCGCGCCGGGTGCCCGATCTCCTGTCGGGAACCGGTCACGCGGTGTTCGGCTCGATCTGGACGTCCAATCCGTGGACGGCCGCGTACCGCGCCGACCACATCGAACCCAGTGAGCGCCCCGTCGGCTGGCTCTCGGGCTCCTGCCTGCTGGTGCGGCGCGCCGCCTTCGACGCGATCTCCGGATTCGACGACCGCTACTTCATGTACATGGAGGACGTCGATCTCGGCGATCGGCTCGGCCGCGCCGGTTGGCTCAATGTCTACGTCCCGGGTGCCGAGGTGATCCACACCAAGGGGCACAGCGCCGACAAGCGTCCCGAGGAGATGCTGCCTGCGCATCACCGCAGTGCCTACCGTTTCCAGGCCGACCGCAACCCCGGCCTGCTGCGTGCACCGGTCCGGCTGGGCCTGCGTGTCGGGTTGGCGATGCGGTCGATGCTTGCCGTCCGAGCGGCGCGCCGCGGCGCCGCAACCGCACGTTCGCCCCACGAAGGAGAAACCCCATGAACCATTATTCGGTGAACACGCCCGGGCCGGTGCCCGCCGATGCCCCCGACGTCGACATGTCCGACGTCTCGGCGGTCGTCCTGGTCGGCGGCAAGGGCACCCGGCTGCGGCCACTGACGCTGTCGGCGCCCAAGCCGATGCTGCCGACCGCCGGACTGCCGTTCCTGACCCATCTGCTCTCGCGTATCCGTGCCGCCGGGATCACCGACGTCGTCCTGGGTACCTCGTTCAAGGCGCACGTGTTCTCCGAGTACTACGGGGACGGCTCCAAGCTCGATCTCCGCCTGCGCTACGTGACCGAGGAGGAGCCGCTCGGCACCGGCGGCGGCATCCGCAACGTCCTCGACGAGCTGACGACCTCGACGATCGTCGTGTTCAACGGTGACGTCCTCGGTGGCACCGACATCCGCAACGTGGTCGCCACCCATCGCGATTCCGGCGCCGACGTCACCCTGCACCTGGTCCGGGTCAGCGATCCGCGGGCCTTCGGCTCGGTGCCCACCGACGCCGACGGTCGGGTCAGCGCCTTCCTGGAGAAGACCCAGGATCCGCCCACCGATCAGATCAACGCCGGCACCTACGTGTTCAAGCGGTCGGTGATCGAGGAGATCCCGGCCGGCCGCGAGGTGTCGGTGGAGCGTGAGGTCTTCCCGCGGTTGCTCGCCGCCGGCCGCCACATCCAGGCCTACGTCGACCACGCCTATTGGCGTGACATGGGTACCCCGGAGGATTTCGTGCGGGGTTCCTCCGACCTCGTCCGCGGTATCGCGCCGTCGCCTGCGCTCGGCGAACGCCACGGTGAATCCCTGGTCCACGAGGGGGCCGGGGTGGCGCCCGGTGCGGTGCTGATCGGCGGGACGGTGGTCGGCCGGGGCGCCGAGATCGGTCCGCGGGCACGTCTCGACGGTGCCGTGGTCTTCGACGGTGCGGTGATCGAGGCCGGTGCGGTGGTCGAACGCAGCATCGTCGGCTCCGGGGCCCGCATCGGTCCGCGGGCCCTCGTCCGCGACACCGTGATCGGTGACGGCGCCGACGTCGGGGCCCGGTGTGAGCTGCTCCGCGGCGCGCGGGTCTGGCCGGGGGTCGTCCTCCCCGACGGCGGGGTGCGCTTCTCCACCGACGTCTGAGGTCGGGGGCGCACGGCTGCCGGCGGGCTCAGCGGGCCTTTGCCGCCACGAGCAGACCCGTGCCGAGGGGGATGAGCACCGGCAGGAGACGGTCGTCGTCGGCCACCTGCAGGGCGGCGGTCCGCGCCGCGCTGGTCACCGGATCGGTGCGGGACGGATCGCCGACGGCGCCTCGGGCGGCTGCGTCGTGGATCACCAGGACACCGCCGGGGCGGAGCATCCGCACCGCCTCGTCGACGAACCTCGGCAGGTCCAGGCGGGGTCCGTCGATGAAGACCAGGTCATAGGAGCCGTCGGAGAGCCGTGGCAGCACGTCGCGGGGCGCGCCGTTGATCAGCCGGGTCCGTCCGGGCGCGATGCCTGCGCCGCCGAACGATTCCCGCGCGGCGCGATGATGTTCGGGTTCGGGATCGATTGTCGTCAGGACCCCGTCGTCGGTCATCCCGGCAAGCAGCCACAGACCACTCACCCCGGTGCCCGTGCCGATCTCGGCGACCGCCCGGGCGTTGGCGGTCCGGGCGAGCACCGCCAACAGCGCACCGACCGCCGGGCTGACCGGCCGGGTGCCCAGTTCGTCGGCGCGTTCCCGGGCGGTGCGGAGTGCGTCGTCCTCGACGATGGCCGATTCGGCGTAGTCGATGAGAGTCGCGTGGGCGTCTGCCGGCTGTCCGTCGGTCATCCACCGAGCCTATTCCGGCGGCCCGTGCGCGGACAGGTCGACCCGCGGGTTTGCTTCCTCAGTGAACCCTCAGGTCAATCACACGGCGACCATACTGCGATGCGGGAGGCTATCGGGCAAGAGATTGCGGGCGTCGCGGAATAGCGCCGGGATGTCCGTCGTTCACGATGGTGAAGTCGATCGCCATGGTGACGACCACACAGAAGGGAACCGGCTACCGACGATGAGTGAGTCCCAGGCGTCCACGGACGTGCCCACCGGCACCGCGGAGGATGTACCCACCGGCACCGCGGGGTTCGACGCCACCGGCGACAACCTGCTGATGCCGTCGTGGGATGACCTCGTCCGCGAGCACGCCGACCGCGTCTACCGGCTGGCCTACCGGCTGTCCGGCAATCAGCACGATGCCGAGGATCTGACCCAGGAGACGTTCATCCGGGTGTTCCGGTCCCTGTCGAATTACCGGCCCGGTACGTTCGAGGGCTGGCTGCATCGCATCACGACCAATCTGTTCCTCGACATGGTCCGGCGCCGCAACAAGATTCGGATGGAGGCGCTGCCCGAGGAGTACGATCGCGTCCCCGCCGACACCCCGGATCCGCAGCAGGTCTACGCCGACGCCCACCTCGATGCCGACCTCCAGGCCGCGCTGGATTCGCTGAGCCCGGAGTTCCGTGCCGCCGTGGTCCTGTGTGACATCGAGGGCCTGTCCTACGAGGAGATCGCGACGACGCTCGGTGTCAAACTGGGCACCGTACGCAGCCGCATCCACCGCGGTCGCCAGACCATCCGGGACCATCTGCTCGCCCACGGGCACGCCGACCGCCGGTCGGTGGTCGTCGGCGGGTGAGACCGGCATACCGCGTCGATACACCCGCACCCGGGTGCCCGCGGGAACCCGGCGTCGGCCTCGGCCGTTGAGCGCTTCGGATAGGCTGGGTCGTCGGGCGCGGCCCGGTGTCCGGGCCGCGGTCGGCCGGGACCGAACCGAAGAGCGACAGGGGTGAGGGAAGGCGATGATGGACCGCCAACGACGGCAACCCGACGCTGCCATGCAGCGTCGAGAGGGTGACGCGAACATGCGGGGCCGCCGCCGATCCTCGTGGACCGTGAACGCGTGGTCGCCGGCCCCGAGTTCCATCGCCGCCAACCGCCGCCCGGCGGGCCCCCGCCGCTTCGCCCCGACCGAACATCTCGCCCCCGAGGCCGTCGCCGCCTACGTCGACGGGGAACTGCGCTCGACCGCCCACCTGCGCGCCACCCAGCATCTGGCGATGTGCCCGGAATGCGTGGCCGCCGTCGACGCCCAGCTGGCCGCACGCACCCGGCTGCGCCAGTCCGGCTCGATGCCCATTCCGACCGGACTGCTCGGCGCGCTGAGTCAGATCCCCACCCGCGAATACGACATCCCCGAACGCCGCCCCGATCACCCCGGTGGCGCCGACCATCCGCGAGGCATCGTCGGGGAGCTGGGCGCCGCGGGGCGCATGCCGCGCCGGTGGGGTCGCTGAGTGGGATCCGGAGACGAGGCGGACCGGCAGGGCCGGACCGACGACGCGTCCGCGGCGCAGCACGCGCCCGCCGATGCGGTGTGGACCCGCGACGCGGCAGCCGCCGACCGCGTCGGCGGACCGTTCGACAACGCGACGACCGCTCGCCATGGGGTAGCCCGGCCGGCCGGCCGGGCTCGGCATGCGCCGGTCTCCCCCGCGACGGCCGCGGTCTTCGGCCGGCCCGCGGGGGTCGGCGGATCCTTCGCCCCCGGCGTCGACCGCACCGAGATGCCTCAGCCGCAGATCGGTCCCCCGGATCCGGTGCTGGCCGAGGCCTTCGGCAGGCCGGCCGGCTCCGCGGAGACCCTGCAGCGGGATCCGCTCGCCGGCTACGGCGAGCCCGACCTTCCGGACCTGCCCGAGGATCCGTGGCGTGATCCGGAGAGCACGGCGACGCTGGCTGCGCCGGCGCAGCGGGCTCCCGAATCGGTCGTGCCGACCGCTCCGGGCCCCAAGCTGGGGGTGCGTGAGGTGCTGTTCGGCCGCCGCATCGCCTGGCATGCGTTGGCGACCCTCGCGATCATCGCCCTGCTGATCGGTCTCGTCGGCGGACTGCTGGGCCGGTTCACCGCCGAGGTCGCGGCCCCGCTCAACAGCGACACGGTGCGTCTGTCGACCGATGACGACGACGGCGGCGATGCGCCCCGCTCCTCGATCGCGCGGGTCGCGCGGGACGTGGACAAGGCCGCGGTCGCCATCTACGTGCGGACCGCGGGTGGGACCGAGAGCGGCTCGGGATTCGTCATCGATCGCGCCGGGTACATCCTCACCAACAACCACGTGGTCTCCACCGCGGCCACCGACACCAGCGCGAAACTCGAGGTCACCTTCAACGACCGGCACCGGGTTCCGGCCCGCATCGCCGGTCGCGACCCGCACACCGACCTCGCGGTGATCAAGGTTGACAACGTCGCCAACCTGACGGTCGCGAAGCTCGGCAACTCGCGAGCCCTCCAGGTGGGTGAGGAGGTCATCGCCTTCGGCGCGCCGCTGGGTCTCGACCGCACCGTCACCAGCGGTATCGTGAGCGCCCTGAATCGGCCGGTCCCGCTGCGGCCGGACTCCGAGACCGACACCGATGCGGTGATCGACGCGATCCAGACCGACGCGGCCATCAACCCGGGCAACTCCGGGGGCCCACTGGTCAACACCACGGGGGCGGTCGTCGGGATCAACACGGCCATCCGCACCTCCACCGGCGGGTCCATCGGCCTCGGTTTTGCGATCCCGATCGACGAGGCGGTCCCGATCGCGCAGGCACTGATCCGCGACGGCTCCGTGCATCACGCGCAGATCGGTCTCAACGCCAGTTCGGTGCGCAATGACCGGGTTCTCGGTGCGCAGGTGCGCAATGTCGTCGAGAACGGGCCGGCCGCGCGGGCGGGTATCCGCGAGAACGATGTGATCGTTTCCTTCAACGGCCGCCCCATCGAGAGTGCCGACGAGTTGACGGTGGCCGTGCGGACGGCCACCATCGGCGAAGCGGTGAAGTTCACCTACTGGCGGGACGGTCGCACCTTCTCGGGAACCGTCACCCCGGCCGGCGATTGATGCAGGGGCAATGGCATGTTTGACAGCGTGGGGTGGGGCGAGATCCTGATCTTGATCGTCGCAGCCCTGGTCATTCTCGGTCCCGAGCGGCTCCCCGGCGCGATCAGCGCGTCCATGCAGTGGATTCGCCGGGCGCGGGAGTACGCGACCGGCGCCACCGATCAACTCAAGAACGAGCTGGGACCCGAGTTCGACGACCTGCGCAAACCTCTCGCCGATCTCAACGAGCTGCGCGGCATGACCCCCAAGGCGGTGGTCACCAAGCACCTCCTCGACGGTGACGAGTCGGTGTTCACGACCTTCACCGACGCCGGGAAGACCCTGAGATCGGCCACCGAGCCGATCACCAAGCCCGTATCCCGGCCCCTCCCGGCCGTCACCGACGACCCGCAGGCACCGACCGCCCCGGTGCCGCCGGAGCAGGCGCCGCCCGGCAGCGAGGCTCCGGCACCCACCCCGGCGACGGCGAGACGGGCCGTCGCCGACTGGGACGCGACCTGATCCGACGCCGGGTCACCTGTCGCCGGGTGTCGCCGACCGGCGGGTATCGATGCCCAGGCTCATCCCGGCCAGCCCGCGTCGGCGCACCGCGAGTCGTTCGGCAACCGCACGCAATGCCGCACCCGATGCCGACTCCGGCGCCGAGAGCACCACCGGAACACCGACGTCGCCACCCTCGCGGAGCGCGGTCTCGAGGGGGATCTGGCCGAGCAGCCCGACCGTGGCGCCGACCATCTGGGTGAGGCGGTCGGCGACGATCTGCCCGCCACCGGCCCCGAAGGGCTCCATCCGGGAGCCGTCGGGCAACTCCAGCCACGACATGTTCTCCACGACGCCGAGAATTTTCTGCCGGGTCTGCAGGGCGATGGCGCCGGCCCGTTCGGCGACCTCGGCCGCGGCCTGTTGCGGCGTGGTCACCACGAGAATCTCGGCGCCGGGGATGAGCTGGGCGATCGAGATCGCGACGTCGCCGGTGCCGGGCGGCAGATCGAGCAGCAGGATGTCGAGGTCGCCCCAGTAGACGTCGGCGAGGAACTGCTGCAGGGCTCGGTGCAGCATGGGGCCACGCCAGGTGACCGGGGTGTTCCCGGAGGTGAACTGGCCGATGGAGATGAACTTCACGTCATGACTGATCGGCGGCATGATCATCCGGTCCACCTGGGTGGGTTTGGCGTCGGAACCGAGCATCCGGGGCACCGAATGACCGTAGATGTCGGCGTCGAGCACCCCAACCGACAGGCCGCGCCCGGCGAGGGCGCACGCCAGATTCACCGTCACCGAGGATTTGCCGACCCCGCCCTTGCCCGACGCGACCGCGTACACGCGGGTCAGGTTTCCGGGCTGGGCAAAGGGGATGACCGGCTCGTCGGCGTCGCCGCGCAGGCGTTTGCGCAGGGCGGAGCGCTGCTCGTCGTCCATCACGTCGAGGGTCACGCGGACCGCCCCGACACCGGGCACATCGGCGACGGCCGTCTCCACCCGGCCGGCGATCTCGGTGCGCATCGGACACCCCGACGTGGTCAGGTACACCGCCACGTCGACGCGTCCGTCGTCGTGGACGTCGACCGATTTCACCATGCCCAGATCGGTGAGGGGTTTGCCGATCTCGGGGTCACGGACCTTGGACAGCGCCGCGCGAACCGCGGATTCGGTGGGGCTCACTCCGGTAGTCATCGCCTACCAGCTTAGGACCTGCCGAAAGGTCCGCCCCGGACGGTGCCCGCTCAGCGGACCGGGGTGGTCCGGTGTGTGCTGCGCGGCCGGGGCGCGGACGACGACGGCACCGTCGTGGGTGCCCCCGGGAGCAGGATTCCCGGTGGCAGACAGACGACGCCGAGGCACTGCTGGGTCGGCCGCGATGAGGTCGAGCGGGACGGCGCTGCCGACGACGGTCGCGTCGACGGCCGGGACGGGCTCGACGAGGTGGAACTGCGCGGGCGGCGCAGCTCGGGGATCGGGTGGGTGGGCCGCACCCCGGTCGCGTAGGCCGCCGCCCAGGCGAGGACGTTGCGGGCGTAGTCGACCGAATGGTTATAGCGCATGACCGCGGCGACCCGGTGGTCGGCGGACATGATGTCGGTGACCCCGGCGCACAGGTAGCGTCCCGCCGACGTGGTGGCGTCGAAGACATTGTTGGGATCGGCGCGGCCGTCGCCGTTGGCATCGGTGCCCCAGGCCGCCCAGGTGCTCGGGATGAACTGCATCGGTCCCATCGCCCGGTCATGGGTGGTATCGCCGTCGAGCCGGCCGCGGTCGCTGTCGCGGATCACCTGGTTGCCCGCGAGGGTGCCGTCGAGGACGGGACCGGAGATCGGGTTGATCGTGGTGCCGAACTCGTCGACGGAGCCGTTGTTCGCGTGGTTGGACTCGATGCGACCGATGCCGGCGAGCAGATACCAGGGCAGCTTGCACGCGGGGGTCTCCGCGGACACCCGGGTGGCCGCCAGCTTGTAGGCCTGTAGGACGACGCCCGGAATGCCCAACGGACCCGAGGGAAGGTCGGCGGCGAGCCGGAACTGGGGGGCCACGGTGGCGGTCCGAGCGGTCGGCGGTGCGAACCCGAGGAGCTCCACGGGGGCGGCGACGGCCACCTCGGCGACGTCGACCGATTCGTGGGCGGCCACCGGGGTGACCTCGTTGTGTGCGCTGGAGGTCGCTGCACCGAGCAGCATGGCGCCGATCAGGGTGCCCCCCACCCCTGCGGATACCATCCGGCGGGTCACCGCGCGATGCCGCGCGGGCCGTTCGCCGGGCGCCCCGGGGCCACGTCGCAGGCCGATCCTCATCGGCGGTGCCTCCCGGCCGCTGTGCCGAGTGGGCGTCGTGCCCGCACCATCGTGTCTTCTGCTACCCGCCCTGCCACGTCCAGTCCACTCCGTTGTCACCAGCGTCGTCACCGGCGCTGCTCACCTGTCCGCGCTGCACGTCAGCGCTCTCCCCGCCGGTGGGAATGATCCCGGCCACCGTCATCGACGTCCGGTGCACCCGATCTGCGTTGATCGATGTGGGGGCCGGCATCCTGCGCGCCCCGGCGACCTCTGCCACATGATCGGCGCATGGTGATCTTCCCCCCGGTGTGTCATACCATACATTCCGTCGCCGACGGTACGATGCGGCCCCTGGATTCGATGCGCGCTCAGCCGGTCGGGCCGTGCTCACGGGTCGGGCCGCGGCGGTCGGCGAGCCGGTCGGCGAGTTCGTCGAGCAGGTCGTCGAGCTCCTTGCGGAGGTAGTCGCGCGTCACCGTGTCGCCGACCGCGATGCGCACGGCCGCGAGCTCGCGGGCGAGGAACTCGGTGTCGGCCTTGGTCTGCGCGGCGCGGGTGCGGTCCTCGTCGAGGGCGATCTTGTCGCGGTTCTCCTGCCGGTTCTGGGCCAGCAGGATCAGCGGTGCCGCGTATGCGGCCTGGGTGGAGAACGCGAGGTTGAGCAGGATGAAGGGATACGGATCCCACCGGATGGCGAGCGCGAACAGGTTCAGCGCGACCCAGACCACGACGATGACCGTCTGGATTGCCAGGTAGCGGCCGGTGCCCAGGAAGCGGGCGATGCGTTCGCTGTAGTGGCCGACGATGTCGCTGTCGAGGTGAAAGGTCGGACGCCGGTGCTCTCGGGGGGTATCGAGGCGGCGGCCGCGGGCCTCGCTCATCGGTTCACCTTTTTCACTGGTTCGGCCTTCTCGGATTCGGCCCGCGCCGGGTCGGTGCCGGCGGCGGATTCGGTCTCGCGCCAGTCGCGGGGGAGGAGCTCGTCGAGGAGGTCGTCGACGCTGACCGCGCCGAGGAGGTGTTGCTGATCGTCGACGACGGGGCCGCACACCAGGTTGTAGATGGCGAAGTAGCGGGTCACCGATTCCAACGAATCCTCCGGTTGCAGGCACGCGAGGTCGGTGTCGAGGATGCCGCCGACCAGGTTGGCCGGGGGCTCCCGCAGCAGTGCCTGGATGTGGACCGACCCCAGGTATTTGCCGGTCGGCGTGGCCGTGGGCGGTCGGACCACGAAGACCATGCTGGCCGCGGCCGGGTTCACCTCGGGATCGCGGACCCGGGCGAGTGCCTCGGCGACCGTCGTCGATGCGGTCACCACGATCGGCTCGGTGGTCATCAGGCCGCCTGCGGTGTCGGGGGAGTGGGTGAGCAGTCGGCGCACCGGTTCGGAGTCCTCGGGGTCCATCCGGCTCAGGAAGGACTCGGCCTCGATGTCGGAGAGTTCGCCGAGCAGGTCTGCGGCGTCGTCGGGGTCCATCGCTTCGAGAATGTCGACGGCACGCCCGGGATCGAGGTGGCCGAGCAGGTCGATCTGCACATCGGGGGGGAGCTCGGCGACGACGTCGGCGAGCCGGTCGTCGTCGAGTGCGGCGGCGATCTCGTTGCGCCGTTTGGCCGGCAGCTCCTGCAGGGCCATGGCGACGTTGGCCGCCCGCATCCCCTCGAACTGCAGCAACGCCTGGGCGACGGCCTGCCCGGGCAGGTCGAGCGCACTCTGGGTCAGGCCCTGCACGTGGGACCACTCGACGACGTGCGTTTCCCCGCGGCGCAGTCCGCGACGTCCGGTGCGGAGGGCGTAGCGGGACACGACCCAGTCGCGGGTACGGGTGCGCTCGATGCCCAGATCGACGATGGTGACGTCGATTCCGGCGAGATCGGCGAGGTCGGGGTCGTCGACGCGCACCCGGGTGTCGAGGATCTGGCCGATGGCCAGGGCCTCGCCGGGCCGTATCTGCAAGCGCCGCAGACTCACGGTGCCGGTGTTCAGGGTGACTGCGCTCGCCTCGATCGAGGTGACCCGCAGCATGGGCACGAAAATCCGGCGGCGCGTGGTCAGCTCGACGGCCAAGCCGAGGCAGCGAGGTTGCTGTCCCGGCAGGCGGACCGCGATGACGGCGTCGCGCACCCGCCCGATCGACTCGCCGTCGGGTCCGAGTACGACCAAGCCGACTAGTCTGGCCACAAAGACCTTGCTCACTGTCGACATGAGAGCAAGGGTAGTGGGGTGCCGGCCGTCGCGGCAGCCGGCCGTGGCCGGGTCGGATCCGTCGATTGTTTGTTGGAGGAATGCGCTGATGACCAACCCGATGCAGCCGTCACGCCAGACACCGGGTTTGCCCACCCCGCCCAAGGGCTGGCCGATCGGGTCCTACCAGACCTATGCCGAGGCCCAGCGGGCCGTCGACCATCTCTCCGACGAGCACTTCACTGTCGAGGATGTCACGATCGTCGGTGTCGATCTGATGCAGGTGGAGCGCGTGATCGGCCGGCTGAGCTGGGGAAAGGTGATCGGCGGCGGGATCGTCTCGGGAGCCTGGCTCGGATTGTTCTTCGGTCTGTTGGTGATGCTCGTCGTCGGTGGCAATGCCTTTCCCGCATTGGTGTTCGGATTGGTGGGCGGCATCGTCTTCGGTCTCATCTCGGCGATCGTCCCGTACGCGGCGACCCGCGGACAGCGTGACTTCGCCTCGACGATGGCGCTGGTCGCGGGCCGCTACGACGTCCTCTGTGATCCCAAGAGCGCTGAGCGGGCCCGGGACATGCTGGCCACACTCAATCCCTGACAGCACATCCGGCGGGTACGCGGGCGCGAAGCGCGAATTTGTGATCCTCCCGATTTCTGGGACGCCCGCACAGATTGTGTTGCCCGTCACACGGTCTTGGGGATAGCGTACCCCAGAGAATGATCACGACGGGGCGTCATCGCAATGCCGCCGTCGTGCCCACGACATCGAGGAGGCTGCGTGCGGCGGAGGATGAGTGGTGGCGGCGTCGGCCGCCAGATGCGAGGGGGGGTCGTGGGTTGGCGGTGCCGGGCGCTGGCCGCCGCGGCCGCGCTGGCCACGACGATACCGATCATCTCGGCCTGCGGGTCGGGATACACCGCGGGCGTAATACACCTCTACCAGCCCGCCGACGGCGCGGATTCGGTTGCGGTGCAGGCGGCCAAGTGTTCGGCGGAATCCGGCGGCAAGTACCGCATCGAGGTGACGGCGCTGCCGAAGGGCGCCGACGACCAGCGGCTCCAGCTGGCCCGCCGGCTGGCCGGCAACGATCACGGCCTGGATCTGATGGGCATGGACGTGGTGTGGACCGCCGAGTTCGCGAACGCGGGCTGGATGGTTCCGGTTCCCGACGACCTCGCGGCGCAGGTGCGCGACACCACCCTGGGTGGTCCGCTGGAGACCGCCCGGTGGCGCACACCGGCCGATTCGGCGGAGCGGCTGTACGGGATTCCGCTGTGGACCAACACCCAGTTGCTCTGGTACCGCAAGGATGTGGTGCAGAAGCTGGGCCGGCGGGCCGCGGCGGACACCTGGGAGCAGCTGCTCGCCGACGCGCAGCGCAGTGGCGAGAGTTCCGGTCCGAGCTGGGTCATGGTGCAGGGCAGGCAATATGAGGGTCTGATGGTGTGGTTCAACTCGCTGCTGGCGAGTGCGGGCGGCGAGGTCGTCGACCCCGACAACCCGGATACGGTCGCGCTCAACGACACCCCTGAGCACCGGGCCGCGACCCGCACGGCGCTGCAGGTGATGAAGGCGGTGGCCACCGCCCCCGGACATGACCCGTCGTTGTCCAACTCCGACGAGGGGGCCGCGCGGCTCGGCATGGAGAGCGGCTCGGCGATCTACGAGGTCAACTGGCCGTTCGTGTTCTCCGGCATCCGGGAGAACGGGGCGGCCGGCTCGGTGCCGTTCCTGACCGATCTGGAGCAGTACAACGACTTCCTGTCCGGCATGGAGACCCCGCCGACCACCGAGCAGTTGGCCCGGCTCGGCCCGATCAACGCCGCGATCCGCACGGTCTTCGATTTCGCGCCGTATCCCGGGATCGAGGGCGGCGGACCGGCGCGCAGCACGCTGGGCGGCGTCAACATCGCGGTGGCCAGCACGTCCAGACAGCGCGAGCTGGCATTCACGGCCGCGATGTGCCTGAGCAGTGAGTCGGCCCAGAAGTTCTACTCCATCAATGCGGGCACGCCGCCGGTGAACCGGGCGATCTACGACGACGACGAGTTTCGTGCGACCTATCCGATGGGTGATCTGATCAAGCAGCAGCTGGAGACGAGCAATGCCGCGGTACGGCCGAAATCACCGGACTATCAGGCGATCTCGACGCTGATTCAGGCGAAGCTGTCGCCGGTCGGCAGCTGGGATCCGGATGCGATGGTCGATGAGCTCGCCGATGCGGTCCACAAGGCGATCAACGGGGAGGGGATCATCCCATGACCACCGGTGACGACAACGAGAGCACGTCGGGGCCCCGGCACGCGATGCCCGAGGACGCCTCGGGCACCCCGGCTGCCGGGTCCACGTCGGACAGCACGGAGTCCGGGCTCGACGTGACCGCGCCGCACACCTTCGGCACGGCCATCCACTCCGATATCTGGACGCCCCCCGACGGCCCCGCCCCGCCCCGGCCCGCCCCGACCCGACCCGGCCCGGCACCCGAGGCGGCGTCGCTGCCGCGATCTGCCGCCCCG
>JASGFO010000076.1:0-16067 GCA_047605505.1 Gordonia sp. (in: high G+C Gram-positive bacteria)
CCCGGCCCGTAGGCCGCGGGCGGCGGCTGGCTCGCGGCGAACGGCCCCGATGGGGGCGGCGGGGGCGGCGGCGTGAAAGGATCGACCGGCTCCTGCGGAGCGGTTGACGCCCCGAAATGGGCCTGCCGCTCCCAGGGTGCACCGCCGGGTGGCGGGTACGAGGTCATCGGACGCCCCTGCCGCCGACGCACCCGGAATTGTCGAAGTGGCTGTCCTGCGAACCTCCACCGGTCATCGTCGCCCACCCATCGTCATCGTGCCTCGTTGCCTGCTTGATCATCGCGCGCGCCGCCCACGGCGGCCGGTCCGGGCCGGTGCTCGGGCCGGCCCGCATCTCCCGGCCCATCACTTCTGACGAACCATTCTCGGTGATGGTTCCACCGGGGCCGGATGTCCCGGCACTGTCATCCGGATGAGCGCCCCGCCCAGCTCGGATTGTTCGGCGGTCACCGTGCCGCCGAGCCGGACGACGACCTGCCGCACGATCGCCAGGCCCAGGCCGGACCCGGGCATCGACCGCGACTGCATCGCCCGGTAAAACCGCTCGAAGACCCGTTCCCGGTCCTCGGCGGGGATGCCCGGCCCGGCATCGGCGACGGTGAGCTGGGCCGTCGTCGGGCTCACCTGGCTCAACACCACCTGGACCTCCCGCCCGCGCGGCGACCACTTGGCCGCGTTGTCGAGCAGGTTGAGCACCGCCCGCGAGAGCCCGTGCTGATCGCCGAAGACGTACCAGGGTGTCAGGGTCGTCACGAACTCGACGTCGGTGCGGCGGCGCCGGGCACGCTCGAGTGACGCGTTGATCACCTCGATCAGGTCGATCTCCTCGTGCACCACCTCGGGGATGTCCTCGCGGGCCAGGTCCACCAGATCGCCCACCAGGGTGGACAGTTCCTCGATCTGCGCCATCACGTCCGAGCGCAGTTCCACCATGTCCGCGGCGGGCACCGGTGGGGCGCCGGGTTCACTGGCGGCCATGAGCAATTCCAGATTGGTCCGCAGCGAGGTCAGCGGTGTCCGCAGCTCATGCCCGGCGTCGGCGACCAATCGGGCCTGCTGATCGCGGGATTCGGCCAGGGCCCGCAGCATCGCGTTGTAACTCTGGGTGAACCTGGCCAGCTCGTCGCGGCCGGTCACCGGGATCGGGGTGAGATCCTGGGTCCGCGCCACCTTCTCCGCCGCGCGCGTCAGCCGGGCGACCGGGCGCAGCCCCGCCCGCGCCACCGTCATCCCGGCGAGTCCGGCCAAGGCCACGCCGCCGCAGCCGACGACGAACAGCACCCAGGCCAGACGTTTGAGGATCCGGTCGGTGCGCAGCAGCGACTGCGCCATGATCAGCGTGTTGCCGTCGTCGAGCTTGCGGGCCAGCACCCGCTGGCCGTCGACGGTCCGCAGGCTCTGATTGTTGTTGCCCGGGGAGTTGGTGGAGTTGGCGATCTTGCGTTCGACGTCGTCGAAGGGCACCTCCCCCACCAGATAGGTCCGCCCGTCGGGGCGCACCAGCGCCAGCGAGATGTTGGTGGAGAACACCGTCCCGGTCACCAGTGACTCGGGCCGGTTGTTCAGCATGCCCGTCTTGGCCAGCGCGGTCATGCCGTCGGCGCGCGATTCGAGTTGGGAGTCGACCTCGTTGTACATGGCGCGGGATACCACGAAGTACGCCGCGCCCGCCATCAGGCTCACCGCCACCAGCACCACCGACGCCGAGAGCAACGAGACCCGCAGGCGCAAGGAGACCGACCGGGTCAGCGGTATCGGGGCGCGCATCTCGCCGCGCTCACGCCGGTGGCCCAGCCGGAGCAGCCGACGGGTCAGCCACAGCCGCCACCGCTGCGGCCGCGACAACACCGTCACCACCGCGTCGGCATTGTTGGCCTCGGCCCACGGCGCCTCGGCCGTCGGCGGTCGCAGCGAACGGCTCGTCGGATCGGACATGACCGAATGCGCGGACACTAGGGCGGGGTCTCCCGGAGCACGTAGCCGACGCCGCGCACCGTGTGGATCAGCCGTGTCTCGCCGGCGGCCTCGGTCTTGCGGCGCAGATACCCGACGTAGACCTCGAGTGCATTGCCTGACGTCGGGAAGTCATAGCCCCACACCTCTTCGAGGATGCGGCCGCGGGAGAGCACCCGGCGCGGATTGTTCATCAGCATCTCCAGCAACGCGAACTCGGTGCGGGTGAGGCTGATCTGCCGCTTGCCACGGAACACGTCGCGGGTCACCGGATCCAGGGAGAGGCCGGCAAAGTGCAGGGTCTCCGAGTCGGCGCCGTCGTCGGGGGCGGCGCGCCGCAGCAGTGCCCGCAGCCGCGCCAGCAGCTCCTCCATCGCGAACGGCTTCGGCAGGTAGTCGTCGGCGCCGGCGTCGAGCCCGGAGACCCGCTCGGAGACGGTGTCCCGCGCGGTCAGCACCAGGATCGGCAGGTCGTCGCCGGCCGCGCGCAACCGGCGGCATACCTCCAGGCCGTCCAGGCGCGGCATCATCACATCCAGGATCACCACATCGGGGCGCTGGGCAACGATCTTCTCCAGCGCCTCGATCCCGTCCCCGGCGGTGGCCACGAGGTACCCGTTGAAGGTCAACGACCGGCGCAAGGACTCACGAACGGCCCGATCGTCGTCGACCACGAGGATGTACATGCCTACAGTCTTAACCGCCCGGTCTGAGAGCCTACTGAGGGGGGTCGTGGGCACATGCGACGACCGCGCGCCGACAGGTACCCGCCCGGTGAGCGGGTACCTGTTCTCCGGCCGCGCGGTCGCCGTGCGTGCGTGGGCGACCCCCGCCTCACACCTTCGCGGTATCGCCCTCGCCGAGCTTCGTGCTCACCTCGATGCCCTCGGCCGTGGCGTCCCCGGCCGGGTCCTCGAAGGCGGCCGCGGTCACGTCGGGTGGGGGCAGTTCGCCGTCGAGGACCTTCCGCATGCGGTCCCCGTCGAGCTCGCCCTCCCATCTCGCGATGACGAACGATGCCACGCAGTTGCCGAGGAGATTCACCGACACCCGCATCGAGTCCATGATCCGGTCGGCGCCCAGGAGCAGGGCCACCGCGGCGACCGGGATCGCGCCGTGCCCGATCGCCGACACCGTCGCCGACAACGCCAGGAACGACGATCCGGGCACCCCGGCCATCCCCTTGGACGTGAGCATCAGCACCAGCAGCGCGGTGATCTGCTCGCCGAAGCTGAGGTCGATGCCGAGGGCCTGCGCCAGGAACAGGATGCAGATCGACAGGTATAGGGTCGCGCCGTCGAGATTGAACGAATAGCCGGTCGGGACCACCAGACCGGTGGTGGTACTCGAACACCCGGCGTAGGTGAGTTTGGCCATGATGCGGGGCAGCACCACTTCGGTCGACGCCGTCCCCAGGGCAATGAAGAGCTCGTCTTTGATGTATTTGACGAACTTCAACGGATTCACCCCGGCGATGAACCGGAGAATCAGTCCGAGGACAGCAATGAACAGGACCGCGGCGAGATAGCAGCACCCGATGAGCCGGGCATATCCGCCGAGCGACGACAATCCGTACTGGCCGATGATGTACGCCATTGCGCCGAACGCACCGAGCGGCGCGAGTTTCATGATCCAGCCGATGATCGTGAAGAAGATGTCACCGGCCTGCTCGACGATGGAGACCACGACGGGCACCTTGCTCCCGAGTTTCGACAGCGCAAGCCCGAAGAGCACCGCGAAGAACAGGACCTGCAACAACTCGTTCTCGGCGAACGCCGAGAACACCGACACCGGGATGATGTTGAGCAGGAAATCGACCGTGTGCGGCAACTCGCCGTTCTCGGTTTTCTTCGCGATCGCATCGGCACCGGTCGCCAGGGTTTCCGGGTCGATATTGAATCCGACACCGGGCTTGACGATGTTGCCGACGGCGAGGCCGAAGATCAACGCGAAGGTCGTGACCACCTCAAAGTAGACCAGCGCCTTCATGCCGATCCGGCCCACCGACCCGAGGTCGCCCGCATGACCGATGCCGAGCACGACCGTGCAGAAGATGATCGGCGCGATCATCATCTTGATGAGTTTGATGAAGCCGTCGGCAATCGGTTTCAGGTCGGCCCCGAAATCAGGCCACAGCGCACCCACCAGGATGCCGGCGACAATGCCCACGATCAGCCAGGTGAACATCGATTTGTACCAGGGTGAGCGCGGTGGCCGCTGCACCTCGTCCGCCACCGAGATATCAGTTGTCATGCACCAAGTTTCGCAACGCTACGAAAACTGACAACTGCCGCCAGGTTACCAAGTCATGACATACCTCACGGGATAATGGACATTCCCGACACATGCCCCGGGGGTGTCCACCATTGCGATCACGCCGGTGTCAACGCTTGCGCCGACCCGCCGCACCCACCATGTCGCCGATCCGTGTGAACTTGACCCGCGGGCGGCCCTGCTCGGCGCCCCGGCGGCGTTCGATCCGGTCTATCGCCCGGATGCCGCGGTAGCCGATGACGTGGCGGGAGCGCTTGCGCAGCAGCGAGGTGAATTCGGCGGCATCGCGGGTGGTGCGGGTCAGCGCGCCGGCGGCCGCGTCGGCGATGAAGTCCTCGACCGTCTGCTGCGCGCACATCTTGTTGGCGCCGATCCCACCGGTCGGGCCGCGTTTGGCCCAGCCGATCACGTAGGCGCCGGTCATCACCCGGCCGTCGGCGTCGAGCAGACGGCCGGCCTCGTTGGGGAAGATCCCGCGCTCGTCGTCGAACGGCAGCCCCGCGATGGGGGTCGACCGGTAACCGATCGACCGCACCGCCAGATCGGCGGCGACGGTGTGGCGGTGATCGCCGGTACGGACGACGACCCCCGACACCGCGGTCTCGCCGAGGATCTCCTCGGGGCTGCTGTGGAACAGGAAGACGATGCGGCGCCGCGCGGGGTCGGCCGGGCCGGACAGATCGGGGAGCTGCGCCGCGGGATCGTCGCAGACGATCACCTCGACACCGGGAATCGTCGACAGCGCACGGTATTCGGCCGAGGTGTAGGCGGCGTGCGCCTGATCACGACGGCCGAGCAGCACCACCTCGTGCACGTTCTGCTCGGTGAGGATCGCCAGCGCGCGGTCGGCGATGTCGGTGGTGGCCAGCAGTTCCGGCGGCGAGACGAGGATCCGGGCGACGTCGAGCGCCACATTGCCGGTGCCGACGACCACCGCGCGGCCACTGGCCGGCTCCCCGGGGGTCCCGCGCCGGATCGGCGGCGCGGCGTCGGCACCCGGGACGGCATTGTACCAGGCGACAAGCTCGGTCGCCGAGGTGGAGCCCGGCAGATCCTCCCCCGCGATGCCCAGGCGTCGGGACTCACTCGCGCCCACGGCGTAGAAGACGGCGTCGAAGTGCTCGGCGAGCTCGGCCGGGGAGACCACCGCGGCGCCGCCCGGCTCCCGCTGTGCGGGATCGCCGACGACGACGTTGGTCGCCATCGTCACCCGTGGGTCACGGTAGAGCAGGTCGAATCCGCGCAGCACCCCCTTGGTACCCGGATGGTCCGGGGCCACCCCCGCCCGCACCAGGCCGCCCGGGGTGGGCAGCCGGTCGATGACGGTGACGGTGGCCTCGGTCCGGTCGAGCAGCGTCCGCAGCGCGTAGCCGCCGGACGGCCCGGTGCCGACCAGCGCAACCCGAAGGCCCGCAGGGAGTTTCGGGATCTCGGGGTAGACCACCGAACTCCAGCCCGACTGCACGTCGGGGTTGTTCTTGTAGAAGTCGGCGTTGATGTCGAGGAACACCTGATCGCGGGTGCCGAGCTTGTCGGCGGGGAAGATCGCGTCGACGGGGCAGGCGTCGGCGCAGGCCCCGCAGTCGATGCAGGCCTGCGGGTCGATGTGCAGGATGTCGGAGCTGCCGAAACCCGGCTCGTCGGGGGTGGGATGAATGCAGTTGACCGGGCACACCGAGACGCATCCTGCGTCGCTGCAACAGGATTGGGTGATGACGAACATCAGAGGATGTTCGCCTTCCGGTACCAGCGCATCGCCGGACGGGTCAGCAGGCCGACCTCGTCGAGGAATTCCATCAGATGGACACAGCCGCTCCGGGTCATCGACTGGAAGTGGGAGTTGTGCCGCATCTCGGCGACGGCGCGCTCGGCGTCGAGCCCGGCGTCGGCAAAGGCACGCTTCTGCACCAGGTTGGTGACGATCACGTAGGCACCAACGGCGACGTAGAGAGCACTGAACTGGCGGCGGGCCCAGCCGACGCCCGCCATCAACTCGCGGACCTCCTCGCGCGCGAACTTCATATGCCGCGACTCCTCGAGCACGTGGATCTCGTTGACCGTGCGGATGAACGGGAGCACGCGTTCATCGCGCATGCAGCCGCGCTGGAAGACGTCGAGCACCTCCTCGGCGACCAGGATGCCGGCGTAGGCGACCTCGTTCTTGGCCGTGGCCTTGAACACCTTGCCCAGCCGCCCGACGAGTCGGCTCGGCCGGTACGAGCGGCCCACCATCTTCTCCGACGCCTTGGCGAACATGATCGAGTGCCGGCATTCGTCGGCGATCTCGGTGAGCGCGAACTGGAACTCGGGGCTGTGGTAGGCGCCCAGGTACTGATCGTGGATGACCATCTCCTGCAGGATCATCTCGAACCAGATGCCGATGCACATGATCGACGCGAACTCGTGCCGGGTCACCGAGATCCGCTGCTCCTCGGTGAGCTCGTCCCAGTAGGCGGTGCCGTAGAGCGACGACCATTCGGGGCTGCAGCCGTACTTTCCCGGATCCATCGGCAGCGACCAGTCGATCTCGGTCATCGCATTGCGCGACAGCCGCGCGGCCGAGGCCAGGAGCCGCTCGGACACCTCGTTGGGGCCGTGATCGACCATGCTGACAACGTTGCCAGTCGCCTCCGCTGGGACTCCCATGGCAGCAGTCACGTCCCGAACCTCCCTCACCGGCCGCCCATACCAACGGCCATTGTCATATCAACACTTGTTGTCAAGATAGCAGCGGGGTGTGATCGAGTAAACAGACCGCGCCATATACTCCCCGGTACGTTTTCCGGGCGGGCAGATCTGCCCAGGTCAGACCGTAGGTCACGAGCATCAGGAGAGTCACCCATGTCAGCAATCTTCATCACCGGCGGCGCGGCCGGGATCGGCCTCGCCACCGCCGAACACTTCGGCCGCGAAGGGTGGACGGTCGGCGTCTACGACGTCGATGCCGACGCCCTGGAGAAGGTGAAGGCCGACCACCCGGACTGGCTCACCGGCACCCTCGACGTCCGCGAACCGCAGCAGTGGGCCGACGCCCTGGCCGAGTTCACCGGCCACACCGACGGCCGTCTCGACGTCCTCGACAACAATGCGGGCGTGCTGGTGGCCGGTCGCCTCGACGAGATCTCCCCGGCGGCCATCCGCGCGCAGATCGACATCGACGCCCTTGGGGTCACCCTGGGCGCCCAGGCCGCCTATCCCTACCTGAAGGCAACCCCCGGATCGCACCTGGTCAACATCGCCTCGGCGTCGGCGATCTACGGCCAGCCCGGCATCGCGACCTACAGCGCCGCCAAGTTCTATGTCGCGGGACTGACCGAGGCCCTCGAGCTCGAGTGGGCCGCCGACGACATCCGCGTGGTCAGCATCTGGCCGCTGTGGGCCAAGACCGCCCTCGCCGACAACGACGCGAAGTCCACCAAGACCCTCGGCGTGCGGATCACCCCGGAGCAGGTCGCCGCGAAGGTCTTCGAGTCGGTGCACCCGAATCAGCTCGACAAGCTGATGCACCGGACCAGCTACTCGGTCGGCACCCAGACCCTCGTGCTGGGCAATGCGGCCAAGTTCATCCCGAACGTCCTCAACCGCGCGGTCAACAAGCTGATCGCGGGCTGACGCCGCGGCGCCCGCGGCCGCCTGTGCCTCCTCATCCGCCGTTGGCCGCGGGCTGATACCGGCGGCACGGCTGCCCGCGCAGCGCCGCACACGGCGCGCGGGGGGTCGGGGCCCGCGCGCCGGGGACCACCGGCAGCACGAGGACCGAGCCGCCCGGCCCGAGCGCCAGGGTGTCGACGACGCGCCCGCCCGTCGCCGGGGTGGCGAACCGCCAGGACGGACGGTCACCGCCCGGTGCGGTGATGGTCACGCGGATCCGGGAGCCCGCACGGAACACATGGCCGAGCGGGTTCAGCGCGATCCGCGCCGTGGTGAATCCGCTCGGCACCGGTTGCCTGATCAGCCAATCCCGGCGTGGGTCCAGCGGCGTGGAGCGAGAGTTGGTGGCACGCAACGAGGCCCGCAGATAGCCGGTGGTGACGTACTGTTCATCGCCGTCGGGACGGACCTCGGAGATCGTGGCCTGCAGGTCGGTGTCCGGCGCCGACGACGAGAGCCGCAGATCCAGACTCGCCGGACCGACCACCACGGTGTCGGAAGCCTGTGGCGCACTGGTGAATCCGACGCCGGCCCGGCCGGGTACGGGGGTCCACGCATAGGGCGGTGCGGACACCCACGCGGCACCGGGCGGCGCATCGTCGTCGAGGGTGCCGGCGGGCCGGGCCGCAGGATCCGGCCGGAACGCCACCTGCCCGGCCGGCCCCGCACCGCCGAGCCGGCCACCGGTGTTGAGTGCGAGTCGGAGTCCGCCACCGACCGTGGCCGGTGGCCAGCTCTGATATCCCGCCGACCACGGCGCCGACAGATTTCCGGGCGGGCCGGTCCCGGTGCCATTGCCGAAGAAGACCCGGATACGGGGGTCGGCCGCGAACAGCTTCCGCGCCCGCGCCGGCGAGCCGGCATCGGGATGGCGGGCGGTCACGATCGCCTCTCCCGGGCCACCCGTCACCGCGCCGTAGATCAGCGGGCCGAGTGCGGTCAACGCCGGTTTGGTCTGTGGGACCCGATGCGCGACAAAGATGTCGAGGAACTCATTCCACGGACCCAGGATCTGCGGCGCCACCGCGTCGATGTGGGTGCCGTTGATGATCGTGACCCACACCTGCCGGTTCCGGGCGAACTCGCCAATGATCGAGGTCCACTGCGGCCCGGTCTGTTCATCCTGCAGCGATCCGCTCAGGAACACCGGGACGGTGATCCGCGACGCCCAGGACGACGGCGCCCGATGCTCGAACAGGTGCGGTGTGCGCGTGGGGTTGTCGGCGACGAGATCGGTGATGCGCTGGGTTTGCAGCCGCAGCCGCTGATTGGCCCGACACACCCGATCCCCATGGGCGACCGCATCATTCGGGTAGGGCTGACTGCCCGGCGACGGCGCGGGTTCGGCATGGCGTTGACGTTCGGCGAGCCAGCGCTCGGCGAACCCGGTGTTGTAGATCCCACCCGGATATCCGGTCGAGTAGAGGTCGTCGGTGATGCTCATCGGCGCGATCGCGGCCAGACTCGGCGGCCGGGTGCCGGCGACGGCGATCTGGGAGATCCCGGAGAACGAGAGCCCGACCATCCCGACGCGGTGTCCGGCCACCCAGGGCTGCCGGGCGACGGTCTCGATGATGTCGTAGCCGTCGTAGATCGTCGGATGGTCGAAGAGATCGAAGGCCCCTCCCGAACACCCGCTGCCCCGCATCTGCACAGTGGCGGTGGCGAATCCTGCGGTCGGGGCGACGATCCCGCCCAGCATGGTGCTGGTATCCGGGGCGGCCGGATCGGCGGCGCCGATCACCTGCCGCAGCGCACCGGTCAGGAAATCGCCGGGCACGGCGGTCTGATAGCCGGAGTATTCGACGACGGTCGGGAACGGGCCGTCGGCCAGGGTCTTGCCCACCGGCAACCGCACCATCACCGCGAGCTCGATGCCGTCACGCATCCGGACGTAGTTCATTCCCGGGCGGACGGTCTGCCGGTACAAGCTGCTCGACGGTGGCGTGGCATCCAGGACGCCGAAGGTGTTGCCGGCCCGGCCGTCGACGAGGAAGCGGTACCCGGCACCGGGCGGCAGTTCGCGCACCAGAAACGATCCCAGCCGATCCACCCGGCCGGCGCCCACCCGCGCGCCCGCGCCGTTGCGCAGCACGACGGCCGCGCCCGGTGTCGCACCGGTCAGATACGCCTGGGTCACGCTGCCCGCACCATGGCCGACCTGCGGCGTCGCGCGGACCGGCCCGGCCGCGACGAGCGTGCCCCCGACGAGTACCGCGAACACGGCAAGCACCCGCATGATCGTGATCGGCAACCCCCGCACGGATGCCCACCTTACGGTGATGATCGGGAAACGGATGATCGGGAAACGGATGATCAGGAACGGCTGATCAGGACAGTCACCGCATGGCCCACCGGACACCGACGACCGCCCCGGGCGAGTGCCCGGGGCGGTCGTCGGTGACGCCGCGACTCAGCGACGGTCGAGATCGATGAGACCGGCCTGCGCGGCCTTGACGAGGCGACGCGGGATACGCTGCGTCACACCGTTCACCTTGGTCTCCTGCAGTGCGGGGTTGTCCGCCTTCCACTGCGAACGACGGTTACGGGTGTTCGCCCGCGACATCCGGCGCTTCGGTACAGCCATGATCGTGCCCTTCTTCTCACGTGGTCCTCGGCGCGTCCGCGGCCCGGGGGCGCGACACGCAACCTCTCAAGCCTACCCGGCAGGTCCGCGAGGATCCAAAATGCGGCGGCACCGGGGGGCGGCGGCGGTCACACGCTGTTCACGTACGCGCTGAGGAAGGCCACGAGGAGGATGCTCGCCACGATGGTCAAGACGATCCCGGCGATCCCGGTGATCAGGCCCGCCAACGCCAGTCCATGTCCACTCTGGGTGCCGCCGGAGTCCCGGACCTGCCCCATGCCCAGGAAGACCGGGTACTGCCCGTGGCCGGGCTGCGGGTTGCCCCACGAATCCGGGCCCGGGGGTGGCCACGGTGCACTCACTTGGGCGCTCTCCTCTGGTCAGATGCTCTGTGCTACCGCACCTGCGAAGTACAGCACCCAGAAGACGATGCCGGGGATCAGCGCCACCACCCCGAGGATCAGGCCGGCCAGTGCCATCCCGTCACCGGTCTCGGTGCCGTTGGACTCCGCGATCTGCTTGCGGGCCAGGACCCCGAGGACGATCCCCACGATCGACGGGATGCCGAAGCAGCACAGCGCCATGCCGACGCACGAGGCGATCAGCGAACCGATCGCCATGCCGTTGGTCTTCGGTGGGGTGACCAGGGGGTAGCCGCCACCCGGACCATACGAGCCCGCGCCGTAGGAGCCCGCCCCATAGGAGCCCGCGCCGTAGGAAGGTGTCCCGTAGACGGGCTGCGCCGACGGCGGCGGGAAACCGCCCGCGGAGCCCGCCGCAGACCAGCCACCCGAATCCGGGATCTGGCCGGGCACCGAGCCGTAGCCGGGGAGGCCGCCGGTGCCGTAGTTCGGCGCGGCACCGTAACCGGGGGTCGAGCCGGCGCCCGGGGCTGGGCCCGGGGCCGGGGCCGGGGTGGAACCATAACCCGGCACCGAACCCTGGCCGGGCGCCGACTCTGATCCCGGGGTCGCGGGCGGGGTGGGCGTCGCGCGCTTGTTCAGGTCCGGCCCACCTGCCGGATTCGACGATGGCGGCGTGACCGGGGTGCCGAACTGGGTCGGGGCATAGGGATCATTCGGCTGCTGCGACGGGTCACCGCCGTACGGATTCGACATCGTCGGTCCTCTCTCGGCAATCGTCGGCGGACTCACAACCGCCGTCAGGTTGAGCACCAGCCTAGACACCATCAACCAAGAGCCGGTCAGCCCCCGGCCCGACGTCGGCTGTCCGGCGGCGATAGCGTACCCACGGTGTCAGGCGTCATCTCCGGGTTCACCGTCATCTTCATCATGGTGGCGATCGGATTCGTGCTGGGCCGGACCGGCGCCCTCGGCGAGCACGCCCATGAGGTGCTCTCCCGGCTGGTGTTCTTCGTCTGCACCCCGGCCCTGCTGTTCCACTCGCTGGTGACGACCGATCTGTCGGTGATCTTCTCCTCGACGCTGCTGATCGCGGGCGGCAGTGCACTGGCCGTCGGGACCGGCTATCTGGTAATCGGCCGGTGGTGGTTGCCGGGGCGACGGGAGTTGCCCGAGCTGGTGATCGGCGCACTCTCGTCGTCGTATGTCAACAGTGTCAATCTGGGGCTGCCGATCGCGATCTTCGTGCTCGACGACGCATCGTTCATCGCGCCGCTGCTGCTGTTCCAGATCCTCGTGTACTCGCCGATGGCGCTGGTGGCATTGGATCTGACGGCGCTCACCGGCGACCGCGACACCACCACGCCGATGCAGCCGCTCCGTGATGCGGTGGTGTTGCCGTTGACCAATCCGATCGTGATCGGCGGGCTGATCGGCGTGGCGTGCTCGGCGCTGCGCCTGGCACCGCCCGCGGCGGTGCTGGAACCGATGAAGATGCTCGGCAACGCCTCGGTGCCGTTGGCGCTGCTCGCGTTCGGGTTGTCGTTGACCGGGGTCGCGGTGTTCACGAAGGGGCAGAGCCCGCGCCGCGACATCGCGCTGGCGGCGGTGCTGAAGATCCTGGTGATGCCGGCCCTGGTGTATGTGATCGCCCGGTTCGGTGTCGGGCAGACCGGCCACCAGCTGTTCGCGCAGGTGGTGATCGCGGCGTTGCCGACCGCGCAGAATGTGCTGGTCTACGCGACGCGGTACCGGCGCGGCCAGATCCTGGCCCGCGACACCGCGCTCATCACGACCCTCGCGTCGATTCCGGCGATCGCGGTGATCGCGCTCGTGCTCGCCTGACGGTCGGGGTAGGCACATCGAATGACCGCGGCTCACGAACTCCGGCAAGGCCGTCGCCGACCTGTGCGAACATCGAGGAATGGGCCGGGTGGGCAAGGTGATGACGATCTTCGGCGTCCTCGTCGTCGTGGTGTGCGTGACGGTCGGCGTCGTCTTCGCGGTCCGCGGGTTCGCCCAGGTCACCACCGTCACCGATGCGGCCTACGAGATCGTCGGCCCCACCTCCCACACCTATGCCGCAGGCGACGAGGTCCAGCTGTATGTGCGGGGCACCGCGAACCACTACCCCGAGGCGCTCCCGAATTGTCGGGTCGGCGGCCCCGCAGCGCCCGCCACCGGCCCCAACGCGACGAACACCTTCACCTATCAGGGCACCTCGATCACGTCGTTTCGGTCCTACCGGTTCACCCGGGCCGGCAAGTACACCCTCGACTGCGGTGACGCCCACGTGATCGCGGCACCACCCCTGTCGGCGACCGGGGTCGTCTCCGGGGTGGGCGGTGTCCTGCTCGCGGTCTTCGGCGGCGGCACCGGGGCCGTGCTGTTCATCATCGGCATCATCCTGTGGGTGGTGGGCCGCAAGCGCACCCCACCGCCGCTCGTGGGCTACGGGCACCAGGCCTGACCGCGACGTGGTCGGGCCGGAACCGAGTTACGGCCGTCGCCGCGGCCCTCGTCGGGCCCGCAGATAATCACCGACCACCGCGGCGCCCAGCCCGTCGACGTCGGGGGCGACGACGCGCCCGGCGATCCGCCGGGCGATCTGGTCGATGAAGTGGGCCAGGCCCGGGTCTTCGCCGAGGCGGAAGAACGTGACCTGGGCGCCCAGCCGGGCCACCTGATCGAGTTCGCGCACGGTCAGCGCGATTGTCTGTGGATGCGGCGGATAGAAGAAGAACGGTTCGCCGCGGGGATCGAGATGCGCGGTGGGCTCGCCGTCGGTGACGACGAGTACCACCGGCTGCGCATTCGGGAAGCGCCGCAGATGCCGCTGCGTCAACAGCAGTGCGTGGTGCAGGTTGGTACCCTGCTCCATCCGCGGCGCCAGCCCGGTGAGTTCGGCGATGTCGATCGACCGCGCATACCGGCCGAAGGCGATCACGGCCAGCTCGTCGCTGCGAAACCGGGTGGTGATCAGGTGATTCAGCGCGATCGCGGTGCGCTTCATCGGGGTCCACCGGCCCTCCATCTCCATCGAGAACGAGGTGTCGACGAGCAGCACCACCGCCGCCTGCGTCCGGGCCTCGGTCTCGGCGACCTCGACGTCGCGGACGTCAATGCGCACCCGCGGATCGGCGCCGGCCCGCCGGCCGCCCTCGGTGATGGTGCGCAGCACCGCATTCGACACCGTCCGTGAGACGTCCCAGGGGTCGGTGTCGCCGAAGACCCACTCGCGGGTCGCGCCGGTCGGTTCACCGAGCAGCCCGGAGTTGCGGGTCTGCCGGTCGCCGCGCCGGCCCGACATCTGCTCGGCGACATCGCGGAAGATCGTCTGCCCGAGCTGCCGCATGGCCTTGGGGCTCAACCGGAGTCGACCGTCGGCGGTGCGGTCGAAGAAACCCTCCGCACGCAACGCCTGCTCGAGCTCCTGCAACGTGCGGGCGTCGACGGCTGCCTGCTCGCCGAGCTGGCGTTCGAGCGCGTCGATATCGATGTCGTCGAGCTGGGCGCCTGCGTACTGCTGCGACAACTGCTCGGACAGCGCCTCGAGTTCGGCGATGTCACGCAGCGCCGCGGCCCCCTCCCCCAGGCCCATCGGCCGATCGCCGGAGAAACTCTGCGCATTGTCCCAGTCGAGCCCGGGGCGCGCCTGCCGCAACGCCGAATCCATCTGGGCCAGTTGACTCATCAGATCGGGTGAGCCGAAGGCCTGCTGCGCGAGCGCATCGAGTTCGGCCCGCTGCTCGTCGGTCAGCGAGTGGTAGAACTGCTGCGCCGCGGCCGCCCGCCGGGCCAGCGAATCGATGAGTTCGGCGGTGTTCTGCGGATTGTCGCCGAAGAACTCGCCGTGCCGGTCCATGAACTGCTCGAACTGCTCGGTGGTGTCCTCGCCACGATTGTGGGCCGCCAGCAGCGCGTTCAGATCGGTCAACATCGCCGAGATCCGTTGGCGGTCGGCCTCGGTGGCGCCTTCGAGTGCCTGCTTCATCCCGGCGAACCGCTGATCCAGGAGCTCCCGGCCCAGCAGATCCTTGATCTTCTCGTAGTCCGCGCGTGCCTGTGGGCTGCGCCAGGGATAGTCGGCGAGCTCTTCGACGGCCTGCGCCGTCGACGGCGGCAGCGATCCGATCTGCATTTCGGCGAACCTGGCGTCGTCGTCGAGGTCGCGGGCCAGTTGCTTGCGCTCGGTGAGCACGGCGCGGTCGAGCAGTTCCCGGATCTCGGCGAAGGTGCCGTCGAGGTTGCGCCGGGTGAGCAGTTCCCGGCGCCGCCGGTTCACCTGCTCGCGCAGTTTGTCGAGGCCGCGCATCCCCGGCTTCCCGGTGGACCCGCGGCGCAGATACTCCCGCAGCGCGCGGTCCGGGCTGACCCCGCCCATCACGTCGTCGCCGATCGCCGCGAGCGCCTCCCGCAGGTCAACCGGCGGCGCCAGCGGATCCGGGCCACCGGTGTAACGCTGGTAGCGGGATCGATGAAAGTTCTTCTGCACCATGGTGTTACCTGGTTCCCGTGGGCCGGGGCCGAGCGGTGGGCTCAGCCGTAGATGGTCTGCCCGGTCTCGTCGGCCTCCTTGCCGATGCGGCGGGCGAGGAACAGTCCCTCCAGCGCGAGCTCGACGGCGCTTGCCCGCTCACCGTCGGAGGTGGCGTCGAGGCGGCGGGCGATGTCGGCGACAACGCTGCCGACGCGCTCGGCCGACGGCAGCGAGTCGAGGAACCGGGCGGCGGTGATCCGGTCGCCGGTGACGACGGGCTCGCTCTCCTCGAGGGCGCTGACGAGGGGCGCCAGGTCGATGCCGCCGAGATGCGCGCGCACGGTGTCGGCAGTCGATTTCCGCAGCAGATGCGCGAGAATCTCCAGTTCGCGACCCTCCTCACCGGATTCGAACTCGATCTTGCCGCGCAGCACATCGATCACCGACTCGAGATCGACGACACGCGCGACGGGCATCTCCTCCCCGGTGACCGCCGAACGGTGCAGGGCTGCGGCCGCAACGGTTTCCGCGCCGGCAATGGAGAACCGGGCCGATACACCCGACCGCTGGTCGATCGACGGATGATCGCGCGCATAGCGCGTGAACCGGGCGAGGATCTCGGTGAGGAACGTCGGCACCGTGGCGGTCAGATCGGCCTCCTGCTCGATCACCGCGATCTCGTCGTCGAGCTCGAGCGGATAATGTGTGCGGATCTCGGCGCCGAAGCGGTCCTTGAGCGGGGTGATGATCCGGCCGCGGT
>JASGFO010000077.1:0-16048 GCA_047605505.1 Gordonia sp. (in: high G+C Gram-positive bacteria)
GCCGATGGCTGCCCCGCCGCCGGTGGCCGCCGGCCGAGGTGTCCCGGCGGGCGTCGGCCGGCCGCTGCCCGGGGGGCTTCTCGTCGATGACCCAGACCGGGTGGCATGGGCGTCGGCGGGCCGCGCCGCCGAACCTGATCACGATCATCTCCTGGACCTTCCGGGTCGGCGATCATGACGGCCCCGATCAGGCCGGTCCCGGTGGTACCGGAGCTCGAGGTATCGGCCGCACAGTTCCTCCGTCTCGGCGAGCTCGGCGGTGTCGGCAGCTGGCCTGTCGTCCTGTGTCTGTGGCCGGCAGGCGATTCGGCAGCGGCAGCCGGACCTGCACTGGCGCAGGCGGATTCCGAGCTGATCGTGAGCGGGCTGATCGGCGGCGGGGAACCGGTAACCCGGGTGGCCGAGGCGCTCGCCGTGCTGGCCCGACCCGACGCCGAGCTCGCGATCCGCACATTCGGCGGCGCCGGTACCCGGCGGATATGTGTGGCCCGACGCGGGTCCGATCATGCCGTGGCGATCCGCGACCGGGACCGGGTCCGGTTCGGTGCCGTCAGCGTCACCGCCGCGGCCGATCTCACCGCGCTGGTCGACCGTCTCCTCCGGGATGACCGGCCGCCGATGCGCCTGAGCCCGGTGTCGGCGCCGTCGCCCGATCTCGTCGCGCTGTTGGCGGCCGCCGATGCCTGCGGTGATCCGGCCGGCGCATTGCGCGTACTCGGTGTTGGTGCGGGTGAGCTCCCGGCAGTGCGCGCAGCGTTGCGCAGCTGCCGGGCCCGCACCGAGATCGTCGGCCACGCGCGCGCCGGCGCCGGCATCGCCACAACCCCGGGCGCAGTTGGCGTCCTCGACACCGATCGAGGACGAATAGTGCTGCGTCCCAGCAAGTCTCCCGATGGAACCAGCTGGACCACGCTCACCTCGGGCACGGCCACGGCGTTGCGGCAGGGCGTGGCCCTGCTCGTCGAGGCGCTCCCGGCGGGGCGGTGGTTCCCGTGAGCTGTCGGGTGCGGTCCCGTACCGGGACCGATCGGCGGCATCCACCCGGATGCCGTCTCGGGGGCATCACCGAGGTGCCGACAACACAAGGAGCAGCACCATGAATCTCGATGGGGGAGCAGTCGACGTCGACGTCGCGGCCGGATTGGCCACCGCGCAGTCCGTGTCGCACATCGTCGACGACATGCAGGGCATCATCCGGCAGATCGCGAGCTCGGCGCAGGGCGGACTGGCATCGTGGCGCGGTCAGGCGTCCGGCGCCTTCGACGGCACACACAGCGACTGGAATTCGTCGGCGACGGCACTGAACGCCGCACTCGACGACATTCGCACCAAACTGACCGCCGGGTTCAACGGCTACGACGACCACGACGCCCAGGCCGCCGGTGGCTTCGGCGGTGGCGGCGCACCGGCCCTGAACCTCTGACACACCCAATTTCACCGAACCGACACGATCTGAGGAATCATCATGTCCAGAATCCAATACGACTTCGCCGCCCTCGGCGATCTCGAAGGCGGTCTCAACGCCCAGTTCCAGCGACTGGAAGACCTTGCCGACCAACTCAAGAGCCAGGTCGCCACGCTCGACGGCAACTGGCGCTCGCCGCAGGCCAAACTCGCCTACGACGACGCCCAGCAGAATTGGGACCGCGTGTTCGCGCAGTCCCGCGAGCATCTGTTCGGCATGCAGCGCGGGGTGGCGAATGCCCGGCAGGTCATGAGCGACACCGACCAGGCGATCGGCCGCAGCTTCGGGGTGTGACCATCCGGCCCGGTCCCGGCCGAACCGCCGGTCGGGACCGGCCGCGCCCGGCCGAACCGCCGGTCGGGACCGGCCGCGCCCGGCCGAACACTAAGTGGTCGCGCCCGGAAGTTCGTGGGGGGTCTCCGGCGTTCGATCAACGCCTGGCGGCGTTGTCGTCGGTCACGATAGCTCCGCTATCCCGCCCTCCTCCGCTTTGCCGGATCGCCGATCGCTCCACCGGATACCCCGGACGAACTTCCGGCCGAACCCACTAAGCTTTCACGCGCATGCCCGAAATGTCCTCACCCATCGGCGACAGTCAGGAGAAGCGCGTGTCTGCGGAGGGTTCCAAGAAAGCCATTGTTGCGGCGCTGTCGGCGAATGCCGGAATTGCGGTTGCGAAGTTTGTCGGATTTGCCGTGACCGGCTCGTCGTCGATGCTCGCCGAGGGCGTTCACTCGGTCGCCGACACGGCCAACCAGGGGTTGTTGCTGCTCGGTCAGCAGCGGGCCGCGAAGGACGCCGACAAGCTGCATCCCTTCGGCTACGGCCGCAGCCGCTACTTCTACTCCTTCGTCGTGGCGCTGGTGATCTTCGCGCTCGGTTCGCTGTTCGCGCTGTACGAGGGCGTCGAGAAGGTTCGGCATTCCCATGATCACGGCCTCGATTCGCCGATCGTCGCGATCGGCATCCTGGTGATCGCGATCTGCCTGGAGGGCTACAGCTTCGCGACCGCCTACCGGGAGTCGAGTCCACTCAAGGGGGACGCGAGCTGGTGGCGGTTCATCCGCAACTCCCGCAACCCCGAACTGCCGGTGGTGCTCCTGGAGGACACCGGCGCGTTGCTCGGCCTTGTCCTCGCCCTCGGCGGCGTCGGGCTGACGATGGCCACCGACAACCCGATCTGGGACGGCATCGGCACCCTGTGCATCGGTGTCCTGCTCGGCATCATCGCGATCGTGCTCATCGTCGAGATGAAGAGCCTGCTCATCGGTGAAGGCGCGACCGACGCCGAGGAGGCGGCGCTGCTGGCCGCGCTGACCGGCAGCGATCACGTCGAGCGGGTCATCCACATGAAGACCCAGTACCTCGGCCCCGACGAGCTTCTCGTCGCCGCCAAGCTGGCGATGCCGCCCGGCGCCGATCTCACCGTCGTGGCGCGCGCCATCGACGATGCCGAGAGCCATGTGCGCGCGGCCGTGCCGCAGGCCCGCATCATCTACCTCGAGCCTGATATCGACCGCGGGATCGGCTGAACCCGGCGCCCCGCCCGCAGTCGTTCGTTATCGTCGCCTACATATCGGACGCGGCCGAGGGAGAGGGCGTCGGTGTGAGCAATCCGCTTCTGCGAACCAAGTCGGTCGAGCAGTCGATGGCCGACACCGACGAGCCCGGGCATCGGCTCAAAAAGAGTCTCTCGGCGTGGGATCTGACCGTCTTCGGTGTCTCGGTCGTGATCGGCGCGGGCATCTTCACCCTCACCGCGTCGACGGCGGGCAACAAAGCCGGCCCGGCGATCTCGGTGGCGTTCGTCATGGCCGCCGTCGCCTGCGCCCTTGCCGCGCTCTGTTACGCCGAGTTCGCCTCGACGGTGCCGGTTGCCGGCTCGGCCTACACCTTCGGATACGCGACGTTCGGCGAGTTCCTCGCCTGGATCCTGGGCTGGGATCTCATTCTGGAGTTCGCGGTCGGTGCCTCGGTGGTGGCCAAGGGCTGGTCGAGTTATCTCGGCAATGTCTTCGGCTTCTCCGGTGGCGTCGCCGACGTCGGCATCACGATCGACTGGGGCGCGATCCTCGTCGTCGCCGTCGTGAGCACCATGCTCGTCGTCGGGACCAAACTGTCATCCCGATTCAGCGCGGTCATCACCGCGATCAAGGTCGGCGTGGTCCTGCTGGTGATCATCGTCGGCTCCTTCTACATCAAGACCGCCAACTACTCGCCGTTCATCCCGCCGGCCGAGGGCGCTGACGTCGAGAAGTCCGTGGACTCCTCCGTGTTCTCCCTGATCACCGGTGGCGGGGGCACCTCGTACGGCTGGTACGGCGTCCTGGCCGCGGCCTCGATCGTCTTCTTCGCATTCATCGGCTTCGACGTGGTCGCCACGACGGCCGAGGAGACCCGTAACCCGGCTCGCGACGTCCCGCGCGGCATCATCGGCTCACTGGTGATCGTGACCGTCCTCTACGTGCTGGTCACGGTCGTCGTGACGGGCATGGTCAGCTACCGGGAGCTGGCGACCAAGCCCGACGGCACCAGCGGCAACCTCGCGTCGGCGTTCGCCGCGAACGGGGTGACCTGGGCGGAGAAGACCATCGCCATCGGGGCGCTGGCCGGGCTCACCACGGTCGTGATGGTGTTGATGCTCGGGCAGACCCGTGTGCTGTTCGCGATGTGCCGCGACGGTCTCCTGCCGCGGGGGATGGCCACGACCAGCGACCGTTTCGGTACGCCGGCCCGGCTGACCATCGTGATCGCGGTCGTGGTGGCCGTCGTCGCGGGATTCTTCCCCATCGACAGGCTCGAAGAGATGGTCAACGTGGGGACGCTGTTCGCGTTCATCGTCGTCGCCGGTGGCGTGCTGGTGCTGCGCCGGAGCCGGCCCGACCTCACGCGCGGGTTCGTCGTCCCCGGTGGTCCGGTCATCCCGGTGCTGGCGATCCTGGCCTGCGTGTGGTTGATGCTGAACCTGTCGGCGCTGACGTGGATCCGGTTTGTCATCTGGATGGTGATCGGTGTGATCATCTACTTCGCCTACGGCATGAACCATTCGATGGTCGGCAGACGGGAGCGACACGAGGTCGCCGCGGCCAGGTCCGGCGCCGACACCTGAGGGAACTGTCGCACCCGTCGGATAGCCTGAGGTGAACTCAATGCCGCGCTGACGACACAAGGGGAGCAGATGACGACGGTCCAGGACGGCCCGCAGGCCGAGACCCGCAACGGGATCGATTTCAAGGTCGCCGACCTCGAACTGGCCGAATTCGGCCGCAAGGAGATCCGGCTCGCCGAACATGAGATGCCCGGCCTGATGTCACTGCGACGTGAATACGCCGAGGTGGCGCCGTTGAAGGGCGCGCGGATCTCGGGTTCCCTGCACATGACCGTGCAGACCGCGGTCCTCATCGAAACCCTGGTGGCCCTCGGCGCGCAGGTGCGCTGGGCGTCGTGCAATATCTTCTCGACCCAGGACCATGCCGCCGCCGCGGTCGTCGTCGGCCCCCACGGCACCGTCGAGCAGCCCGCGGGGGTGCCGGTGTTCGCCTGGAAGGGCGAAACCCTTGAGGAGTACTGGTGGGCGGCCGAGCAGATGCTGACCTGGCCCAATCCGGACGAGCCGGCCAACATGATCCTCGACGACGGCGGCGATGCCACGATGCTGGTGCTGCGGGGTGCCGAGTTCGAGAAGGCCGGCGTCGTACCCCCCGGCGACGAGAACGACTCGGCCGAGTACAAGGTTTTCCTGGCACTGCTGCGTGCAAGCTTCGCCGCCGATGCGACCAAGTGGAGCACCATCTCCGACTCCGTGAAGGGTGTCACCGAGGAGACCACCACCGGTGTGCTGCGGCTCTACCAGTTCGCCGCGGCCGGTGACCTCACCTTCCCGGCGATCAACGTCAACGACTCGGTCACCAAGTCCAAGTTCGACAACAAGTACGGCACCCGCCACTCCCTCATTGACGGCATCAACCGCGGCACCGACGTCCTCATCGGCGGCAAGAAGGTCCTGATCTGCGGCTACGGTGACGTCGGCAAGGGCTGTGCCGAGTCGCTCGCCGGTCAGGGCGCCCGGGTGCAGGTCACCGAGATCGACCCGATCAACGCGCTGCAGGCGCTCATGGACGGCTTCGACGTGGTGACCGTGGAGCAGGCGATCGGCAACGCCGACATCGTCATCACCTCCACCGGCAACAAGGACATCATCCTGCTCGAGCACATGCAGGCGATGAAGGATCAGGCGATCCTCGGCAACATCGGCCACTTCGACAACGAGATCGACATGGCCGGCCTCGAAGGCTCCGGAGCGACCCGTATCACCATCAAACCGCAGGTCGACCAGTGGGTCTTCGCCGACGGTCACTCGATCATCGTGCTCAGCGAAGGACGGCTGCTGAACCTGGGCAATGCGACCGGCCACCCCTCGTTCGTCATGAGCAACAGCTTCTCCAACCAGGTCATCGCACAGATCGAGCTGTGGACCAAGAACGACGAATACGACAACGAGGTCTATCGCCTGCCCAAGCACCTCGACGAGAAGGTCGCCCGGATCCACGTTGAGGCACTCGGCGGCACCCTGACCACGCTTACCAAGGAGCAGGCCGAGTACATCAACGTCGACGTCGATGGCCCCTACAAGCCCGACCACTACCGCTACTAGGACACGCCCTAGATCCCGATGCTCGGCTCGGCGCCCGGGCAGTAGTACCAGGTGTCGCCCTCCCTGCGGAGGGTGGCCGCGTCCCGGGTGGGCAGCGTCTCCTGACCATTGAGCTCGACGTGCGTGATCAGCGCTGACTGCGCCGTGTCGCCCTCGACGCCGAGCACTTGAAAACGGTCGATGACCACGGTGCCCTGCCCGGTCGGCGCCGAGACCTCGTCCCGCCGCTCCGTGCACACGGCGGCACGGATACGGGCCACATCACGAGAGTTGACCGCGTCGACGTAGCGCTGGATGCCGGCGAGCAGGGCGGCAGCGACCGGTGAATCGGGAGGTACCGGTGTGCCGGTCGGGGTTCCGCCGGGTGAGTCACCCTGCGGTGTCGACGGCGTTGGCGCGGTCGGGGTCGCGTCGGCGGCGCCCTGATCGTCGCCGGTGACGATCAGCGCCACCACGAGGGCGACCACCGCGACTGCGGCCAGCACGCCGGTGGTGACCGCCGTGAGCGCACCCCAGTTGCGCCCCGACCGAGCCGACGGGCGCGCCCCCGGCGCCGGCAGGGGATGTCCGCTGCCGCCGGGAGGTACCGGCGAAGGCTGGTGCGGTGGGGCCTGACGTGGCGCCATTGGTGCCGCGACCGGGGCAGCCGGCGCCGCCGGAGGTGCCGTCGGTGCCGGAATCTGGCGGCCACGCATCTGGCCGGGACCGGCCGACGGGGCCGAACCACCCGGGGGAGGCCCCTGGGAGGGTGCGCCACCCGGGTACGGCGGATACGTCATGGATCCATCCTCGCGGCTCGGCAGAACTCCAGGCTAGCCGAGTGCGACGCAACCCGGGCGATGGTCATTCGGCCGACAGCACCGAAGGTGCCCGTCACTCACGTGCCGGTCGCTCTCTGGACGCCGACCCGTCACGACAGGAGCTGCGCGGCCAACGCGGTCGGGTCGGAGTCGTCGACGAGCGTCCAGGGCGACACCCACCCCTTGGCCGCCAACGACCGGTACACCGCGTCGACGCGTACTTGCAACGCCGAATCGCGTTCGTAATGATCCCGCGCCCGGGCCGGATCCGCCCCGGCCCGCCGCTGTGCCCGACTCATCGCCACCTCTGCCGGAACCCCCAACAACAACTGATGATCCGGGACCGGCAGAGCAAATCGGTCGAACTCGAGCTCACGCACCCAATCGACCACCTCGCCGTCGGCACCCTGCCCCAGGCGCGCCGCACTGTAGGCCGCATTCGACGCCACATAGCGGTCGGCGACCACCACATCGGCAGAGTCAAGGGCCGCGCGGATCTCCGCCGCCGCCGCCGAACGATCCAACGCAAACAGCATAGCCATCGCATACACACTGTCGCGCAGATCACCATGCTCGCCGTGCAGGGCCTCCGCCGCCAGATCTGCGAACACCGACCGCCGATACCGAGGGAAGGTGAACTGCGCCACCACCAACCCCCGCGCCTGCCACGCCCCGACCAACCCCCCGACCAGCGTGTTCTTGCCGGCCCCATCAAGTCCCTCGACAACGATCAGGTGCATGGTGCACATTGTGCAGTGTTGGTTGGCGCAGGCTCCGCCTGCGCGGTGTGTGTGCGCCTTTCAGCACCGCTCTTCGCTCGCTCCGCTTGGTCGCTGCGCTCCCGCGCTGCACTCCCTGCATCGCGGCGCGGCGCACACACTCTGTTTGTATCCGCCGGATCGAACCCGTCGAGATCGAGATCACCGACCGCACTCACACGTGGATGTTCGGGTCTATTGCCCACGAGCGGCGGGCGAGGCAGGCAAACAACAGTGTCGGTCCCGCCACCTCCATCGCAATGATGTCACCATGGAGGGCATGAAGCCGCCACGGATCCTCGTCGTCGATGATGACGCCGCGCTGGCCGAGATGCTCACGATCGTGCTCCGCAACGAGGGGTTCGAGCCCTTCGTGGTGGGGGATGGCTCGCAGGCGCTGTCTGCGGTGCGGGAGATCCGCCCGGATCTGGTGCTTCTCGACCTGATGCTGCCGGGCATGAACGGCATCGATGTCTGCCGCGTGTTGCGGTCGGATTCGGGGGTGCCGATTGTCATGCTCACTGCCAAGTCTGACACGGTCGATGTGGTTCTCGGGCTGGAGTCGGGCGCCGACGACTACATGGTCAAACCGTTCAAACCGAAGGAGCTGGTGGCTCGGATCCGGGCCCGGTTGCGGCGCACCGACGAGGAACCGGTCGAACTGCTCTCGATTGGGCCGGTCGAGATCGACGTGCCGGCCCACACGGTGACGCGCGGGGGCGTGCCGATCTCGCTGACCCCGCTCGAGTTCGATCTGCTGGTGGCGTTGGCGCGTAAACCCCGTCAGGTGTTCACCCGTGATGTTCTGCTCGAGCAGGTGTGGGGCTACCGGCATCCCGCCGACACCAGGCTGGTCAATGTTCATGTGCAGCGTCTGCGGGCGAAGGTCGAAACCGATCCGGAGGCCCCGGAGATCGTGTTGACCGTGAGGGGGGTCGGCTACAAGGCCGGCCCGCCGTGATCGGCCGTCCCCGCCGGCGCGTCAACAGCACGCTGGGCCGACTTGTTCGCGCCGTCCGACGATTCGGTGCGGTCTTCGGCCGGATCTGGCGGCGGTCGCTGCAGTTGCGGGTGGTGGTGTCGACGCTGGTGCTCTCGGTCGTCGTGTTGATGATCTTGGGGTTCGTGCTGATGAGTCAGATCACCGACCGGTTGCTCGAGGTCAAGCTGGACGCAGCGACCGAGGAGGTGGAGCGCATCCGCGTCGCAGTCGAGCGGGACCTCAGTGGCGGTGACTCCAACATGTCGGTGCAGAACCGGCTCCGTCAGACGCGTTCGCTGATCACCAACCGAGATGTCGACGGTGCGCAGGCGTCGGGGAACGTCGGCACCTTCGACACGGTGCTGCTCATCCCCGGCGGTTCGGGTTCGGTGACCGGGGTGGGGCCGATCTCGGAAATCCCGAAGACCTTGCGGGACATGGTTGCTGGGGGTCAGGTGGCCTACCAGTACGCGACGATGTCGGATGGTTCCGGTGGGCGCGGTGCCGCACTCCTCATCGGTTCGCCGACGAATGTCCCGGTGGCCGGTCTGCAGCTGTATCTGGTCTTTCCGCTGGCCACCGAGGAGAACACCGTCGATCTGGTGCGCGGCACCCTGCTGACTGGTGGTGTCGTGCTGCTCGGCCTGCTCGCGGCCATCACCTGGCTGGTATCCCGGCAGGTGGTGATCCCGGTGCGGTCGGCGTCGCGGATCGCGGTGCGCTTCGCCGACGGCCGGCTCAACGAGCGCATGCCGGTCCGCGGTGAGGATGACATGGCCCGCCTGGCGATGTCGTTCAACGACATGGCCGAGAGCCTGTCCAAACAGATCACCCACCTTGAGGAGTTCGGTGGGTTGCAGCGGCAGTTCACCTCCGACGTCAGCCACGAGCTGCGGACACCGCTGACGACGGTACGGATGGCCAGCGATGTCCTCTACGACGGTCGCGACGAGCTCGATCCGGTGCGGCGACGCTCGGTGGAGCTGCTCGACAAGGAGCTCGACCGGTTCGAGACCCTGCTGACCGAACTGCTGGAGATCTCTCGCCATGACGCGGGCATGGCCGAGTTGGCCGCCGAACGCATGGACATGGCCATTCCGATCGATGCGGCGCTGGAGACCGTCGCGCACCTCGCCGAGGAGACCGGCACCGAACTCGTGCTCGACCTGCCGGCCGAGCCGGTGATCGCCGAGATCGATCCGCGCCGGGTCGAACGTATCCTGCGCAATCTGCTCGCCAACGCCATCGACCACGGCGAGCATCTGCCGGTGACCCTCACGATGCGGTCGGATGGCGACGCCGTCGCCATCACTGTCCGCGATCACGGCATCGGACTGCGCCCAGGGGAGGAGAAACTCGTCTTCAACCGGTTCTGGCGGTCGGATCCGTCACGATTCCGACGGTCCGGCGGCACCGGCCTCGGCCTGGCCATCGGCATCGAGGACGCCCGCCTGCATCAGGGACGACTCGAGGCGTGGGGTGAACCGGGCAATGGGGCGTGTTTCCGATTGACCCTGCCGCTGGTGCGCGGACACAAGGTGCTCGGCAGCCCGCTGCCCCTCAAACCGGTGGGCGGCGTGCGGAGCCGGGCCACGGCGGTGAAGGCGCCGCAGGCCGAGAGGACCGCCGGTGGCGAATGATCGTGGACGTGCCGCGTGCAGTCGGCTCCGTGCGCAGGTCAGGCCGGTGGCGATGGGCGTCGTGCTGATGCTCGTGCTCGGTGCGTGCGGCGGCATCCCCAACAGCTCGGCGCCCCAACCGGTCAGCTCCTTCGTGCGCAACGGGCCGTCGAACGGGGTGCCCGTGCCGCGCCCCGACATGGACCCGGAGGCGCTGGTCCGGGCATTTCTCAAGGCGACGGCGTCCTCGACGAACGGGCATGCGGCGGCTCGGCGATTTCTGAGTCCGGCGGCGTCGGCGTCCTGGGACGAGAGCGGCGAAGCCCTGATTCTCGACGAGATCAACACGTTCGTCGACGAGCGCAGCGCAGACGCTGTGCAGATGCGTCTGGTCGGCGACAACGTGGGCGTCTTGCGTCCCGACGGGGAACTGCTGCCCGCGACCGGCCAGGTGGAGACGACGCTGGCACTGCGCCGCATCGGCAACCGCTGGCGCATCGACGGCTCGCTGCCGGACCGGGTCATGATCGACAAGAGCCAGTTCGAGGCCGGGTATCGCCCGGTGCCGGTGTATTTCGCCGACCGGACCCGGCTGCGGCTCGTCCCCGATCCTCGGTGGTTCTACGGTGGTCTCGATGCCGACGCCACCAACCTCGTCAAGACCCTGATCAACGGCCCGGCGCGGGATCTGTCGGTCGGTGTCGACACCGCGCTGCCCGATGGTGTCGCGCTGAGCGGTCCGGTGACCGCGGCGTCGGGCGGCGGGGTGCGCATCGACCTCGCCGGCCTCGGTGACCCGTCGGTGCGGGACCGGACACTGCTTGCTGCGCAACTGATCTGGACACTGGCCGGGGCCGATGTCGCAGGGCCGTACGTGATCAGCGCCGACGGTGCGCCCCTGCTGGGGGACCGGGCGGCCGGGTGGCAGCTCACCGATGTGCGGACCTTCGACCCGACGGCCGCGCCCCCGTCGGCGGTGGGTCTGAACATCATCCGTGGCGGGGCCCTGTGGAAAGTTCTCGACAACAATGCCGTTCCGGTGCGGGGATCGCTCGGTTCCGGCCGTCGGCTCCGCGCGGCCGCGATCTCGGCGGACGGGCAGAAGGTGGCGGGGGTGATCGCCGGGGCGGATCCCGGTGCGCCGTCCCAGCTCGTCGTGGGCCCCTACGGTGCGGATCCGGTCGCCGTCGCCGACGGCGCCGCCATCACCCGGCCGTCGATCAGTCCCGACGGCGATACCGTCACCGCCGTCGTCGACGGACGGCCCGTGCAGATCGTCACCGACGAGAACGGCGCCCGCCGCGTCACCGACATCGACACCGCCGGCCTCGACGCGGTGGCGCGCGGGCCGATCACCGAACTGCAGATCGCGCCGGACGGGGTGCGGGCAGCGCTGATCGTGTCCGGCCAGGTGGTGTTCGCGGTCCTCGGCGTCAACACCGAGGGACGGCTCACCCTGGCGAATGCGCGGGTCGCCGCCTACAACATCGGCAATCGGGTGACGTCGATCGAATGGGCGTCGCCGATGACGGTGATGGTTGCGCGTGATGCCACCGACGCGCCGGTGGTCCAGTTGTCGATCACCGGGACACCGGCGGCCGGGCTGCTCAGCGGCAACGTGTCCCCGCCGGTCAGCACCGTCGTGGCCACCGCGGGGACCGTCTACATCGCCGACCAGCGCGGCGTCCTGCGGCTCGGCAGCTCCAACGGCCAAGCCGACGAGTACTGGACCGAGGTCGAGCCGGCGATGATCCCCGGCACCATCCCGGTCATCGGCTGATCCGGTCGGGGCTCACGCGGCCGCCAACACGACGACGGCGCGCACCGCGATGCCATGGCGCCGCAGCACGCGGACGGACTCCGCCGCGGTGGCCCCGGTCGTCAGCACATCGTCGACGAGGATCGTGAGGGCGTCGGTCGGCGGTGCCCGCACCGATGCGACCGCGATTCGCCCCCGCAGATTGTTGCTGCGGTCACGGGCGTTGAGGCCGGCCGAGTCACGCGCCGCCGGTGCCGAGAAGAGCAGCGGCGTGACGCGCAGCCGTGGGCCGATCGTGGTGGCCACGACCTCGGTCATGGCCGTCACCGGGTCCCCGCCGCGGCGGCGGGCGGCCAGCCGGCGGGTCGGGGCGGGAACGAGGCCGAGCGTGGGTGCGTCGGGGATCTCACCCCAGCGGGCGAGGACGACGAGCATCCGCGCCAGCGCGAGCCCGAACGGGGTGATCAGGTCACGCCGGCCGTGCTCCTTGAGTGCGAGGATGCCGTTGCGCAGCGGGCCCCGGTAGCGGCCCAACGCCCAGACGTCGGCGCCGACGGTCACCCGTGGCCGCAGCCGGATCGGGGCGTCGGCGAGGCGGGCCGCGCAGCGTGGACACCATCGGTGGCCCGGGGCCCCGCAGCCGCCGCAGCTGACCGGGAGCACGAGATCGGTGCCGGCGGCGAGCAGCCGACCGACCGGCCCGCGGTCGGGGTGGCGATGTGTCATCACCTGAGCCTGGCAGAGCCACCGACGGTGCCGCCCGGATCGCTGGGGGCGCGACACCGGATCTGTGGATGGCGGCGCAACTGGGGATGGGGCGGCCGGCGGCGGGCACCCACTGGGACCACATCCGTAGTTCTGCTGCCGGGTTCGCCGACCGGCCGGGCCGAAACATGGCCGTGCGGCCAACATCCCGCTACGGTCGATGGTGCATGAGGTTGATTGGTCGACGCGGACTGCTCAACGCGACTCCGCACCGGGAGGTGAGGTCGAGGCATACCGATGCCGGCTTGTCGGTCGGCATTGACACGTTTCTGCGCCGAGCCCGCGCAGATCTGCCCCTGTCAGTCGGATGAGCAAGAGCGCCAAAGCAACTCGTTCAACCTCTCGGCGTGCGCCAGACGATGTGAAAGACGGCGGAGTGCTCGGTAGCGGCAGAAAAACACTTCCAGGAGGTAGCTGAATGTCATCTGTCCTGCACCGCAAAGGTCAGCGCGAACCCAAGGGTGTCGTCGACACCTACGACAATGAGTCGGCCTTTGTCCGGCCACCGGGGACCGTCGAATCGCCGGAGCCGACCACCCCCACGGCCAAGGTCGTGTTCATCGGCCGTAACGTCGAGATCCCGATGCACTACCAGATCTACGTGGGTGACAAGCTGTCCCGCTTCGAGCGGTACGACCCGACCATCTACCGGTTCGACGTCGAGCTCCACCACGAGCGCAACCGCCGGCAGGCCAAGTCCTGCCAGAGTGTCGAGCTCACCGCTACCGGCAAGGGCCCGGTGGTCCGCGCCCAGGCACATGGCGAGAACTTCTATGCCGCACTCGAACTGGTGCTTGACAAGTTGGAGTCGCGCCTGCGTCGGGTGAAGGATCGGCGCCGCGTGCATCACGGCAGCCGCCGGCCGATCTCGGTGGCGGAGGCGACGGAGATCGGTGCGCCGCCACTGCAGGACAATCAGCTCTCGGTCACCCCGTCCGAACCTGTCCCGGAAGAGACCGAACAGCAGTGGGACGACGGCGTCACCGAGCATTCGCCGGGCAGTGTCGTCCGGGTCAAGGAACACCCCGCGGTCCCGATGACCGTCGATGACGCGCTCTACGAGATGGAGCTCGTCGGACACGACTTCTTCCTGTTCCACGACAAGGAGACCGACAAGCCGTCGGTCGTGTACCGGCGCCACGCCTTCGACTACGGAGTGATCCGGCTCGGCGACGTGCACTGAACGGATAAGGCACGCTTCCCGGCCGTCCGGCCCGGAGGCCGGCTGCCTGGAGATCGGGACCCGGACCGCGGCGCGGGCCGGGTCCCGCGTCGGCGGGCGATCACCGCCCGCTCGGGTGTCCTCGGTACCATGGTCGGGGCCTGTGTGCTCGTCGTTCCGGCGGCCGGCCGGGCCGAGCTATGTAGACCGACATGAGTAAGGGACTTGATCCACGGTGCTGAACAAGCTGCTGCGTATCGGTGAGGGCCGGATGGTCAAGCGCCTCGACGTGATCGCCGCGCACGTCGAGAGCCTGGCCGACGAGACGGAGGCGCTCACCGACAACGAGCTGCGGGGGAAGACCGAGGAGTTCCGGGAACGGCTCGCCGCCGGCGCCTCGCTCGACGAGTTGTTGCCCGAGGCCTTTGCCGTCGCCCGGGAGGCCGCGTGGCGGGTCCTGGACCAGAAGCACTTCCACGTCCAGATCATGGGTGGCGCCGCACTGCATTACGGCAACATCGCGGAGATGAAGACCGGTGAGGGCAAGACCCTCACCTGTGTCCTGCCCGCCTACCTCAATGCGCTGTCCGGTGACGGCGTGCATGTCGTCACCGTCAACGACTATCTCGCCAAACGTGACGCCGAATGGATGGGCCGCGTGCACCGGTTCCTCGGTCTGGAGACCGCGGTGATCCTGACCGGTATGTCGCCGGATCAGCGTCGGGTGGCCTACGCCGCCGACATCACCTACGGCACCAACAACGAGTTCGGTTTCGACTATCTGCGCGACAACATGGCCCACTCGCTGGACGAGCTCGTCCAGCGCGGCCACAACTTTGCCATCGTCGACGAGGTCGACTCGATCCTCATCGACGAGGCGCGGACACCGCTGATCATCTCCGGCCCGGCCGAGTCCTCGAGCAAGTGGTACATCGAGTTCGCGCGCATCGCGCCCCTTCTCGAACGTGACGTGCACTACGAGGTCGACATCAAGAAGAAGACGATCGGGGTCCATGAGGCCGGGATCGAGTTCGTCGAGGACCAGCTCGGCATCGACAATCTGTATGAGGCCGCGAATTCGCCGCTCGTCAGTTACATGAACAATGCGATCAAGGTCAAGGAGCTCTTCCAGCGCGACAAGGATTACATCGTCCGCAACGGCGAGGTCATGATCGTCGACGAGTTCACCGGACGGGTCCTGGACGGTCGACGCTTCAACGAGGGACTGCATCAGGCGATCGAGGCCAAGGAAGGCGTTGAGATCAAGGCGGAGAACCAGACGCTGGCCACGATCACCCTGCAGAACTACTTCCGGATGTACGACAAGCTCGCCGGCATGACGGGCACCGCCGACACCGAGGCCGCCGAGTTCGAGCAGATCTACAAACTCGGTGTGCTGCCGATCCCGACCAACAAGCCGATGATCCGCAAGGACCAGACCGACCTCATCTACAAGACCGAGGAGGCCAAGTTCGCGGCGGTCGTCGACGACATCACCGAACGCCATGCGGTGGGGCAGCCGGTGCTGATCGGTACGACCAGTGTCGAGCGGTCGGAGTATCTGTCGCGGCAGCTCAAGAGACGTGACATCCCGCATACCGTCCTCAACGCCAAGTTCCACGAGCAGGAGGCACAGATCGTTGCCGAGGCGGGCCGCATCGGCGCGGTGACCGTCGCCACCAACATGGCCGGCCGCGGCACCGACGTCGTGCTCGGCGGCAACCCTGACATCATCGCCGACATCCGGTTGCGCAAGGCCGGGCTCGACCCCGTGCACACGCCCGACGAATACGAGGCCGCCTGGGACGAGGCGATCGAGACCGCCCGGGCCGACGCCGCAGCGGAGGCCGAACAGGTCCGCGAGGCCGGTGGGCTCTATGTGCTCGGCACCGAACGGCACGAGTCCCGCCGCATCGACAACCAGCTGCGCGGCCGGTCGGGAAGGCAGGGCGATCCCGGCGAGTCGCGCTTCTACCTGTCGCTCGGCGACGAGCTCATGCGGCGGTTCAACGGCGCCGCGCTCGAGGCGATCATGAACCGCGTCAACCTGCCCGACGACGTGCCGATCGAGGCGAAGATGGTCA
>JASGFO010000078.1:0-16005 GCA_047605505.1 Gordonia sp. (in: high G+C Gram-positive bacteria)
TGATCCTCATCGACCCGAAGATGGTCGAGCTGACACCGTACGAGGGCATCCCGCATCTCATCACGCCGATCATCACCGAGCCGAAGAAGGCGGCCGCGGCGCTGGCCTGGCTGGTCGACGAGATGGAGCAGCGCTACCAGGACATGAAGGCGTCGCGGGTGCGTCACATCGACGATTTCAACGCCAAGGTCCGATCCGGTGAGATCACCGCGCCGCTCGGCTCCGAGCGCGTGTACAAGCCGTACCCGTATATCGTCGCCATCGTCGATGAGCTCGCCGATCTGATGATGACCGCGCCGCGCGACGTCGAGGACGCGATCGTCCGTATCACCCAGAAGGCACGGGCGGCCGGCATCCATCTCGTGCTGGCCACGCAGCGCCCGTCGGTCGACGTGGTCACCGGCCTGATCAAGACGAATGTGCCCTCCCGGCTGGCGTTTGCGACGTCGTCGCTGACCGATTCCCGGGTCATCCTCGATCAGCCCGGTGCGGAGAAGCTGATCGGGATGGGTGACGGCCTCTTCCTGCCGATGGGCGCCAACAAGCCGGTCCGGATGCAGGGCGCCTACATCACCGACGAGGAGATCAGTGCGGTCGTCGACTTCACCAAGGAGCAGGCCGAGCCCGAGTACACCGACGGGGTGACGACGGCCAAGGCCGGGGACAAGAAGAACATCGACTCCGACATCGGCAACGACCTCGACGATCTGCTGGCCGCGGTCGAGCTGGTGGTGTCGAGTCAGTTCGGGTCGACGTCGATGCTGCAGCGCAAACTGCGTGTCGGCTTCGCCAAGGCCGGCCGCCTGATGGACCTCATGGAAACCCGCGGCGTTGTCGGTCCGAGCGAGGGATCGAAAGCACGAGAGGTGCTGGTCAAACCCGAAGACCTGGCCGGCGTCATCACCTCGATCACCGGCGGCGACGACGCGCCGACCGGCGCGGACGCGGGATGAGCACGGACGAGGACGCAGAAATGGCCGATTTGCCCTAATCTGGCGGAGGATCCCAGAAGGGACCCCCGTCTCACGGGGTGTGATCGGCGGGACGCTCCTGATCACCACCGTCGCCGGCCTGGCCCGATCGCGCGGCCAGGCCGGCGTCGACGACGCCTGAGCCGGACGGCTACAGCAGGGAGCCCACGAGGCCGCCGTCGAGGACGAGGCTGCTGCCGGTACACCACGACGACTGCTCGGAGGCGAAGAACAGCACCGCCGCGGCGACCTCCTCCGGGGTGCCGTAGCGGCCCTGCTTCTGCTCGATCAGGCCATCGAAGCCACCTGCCGGCAGACCCAGCGCGGCTTCGAAGTCGGGCGCGGCCTTGACGACCATCTCGGTGTCGATGAAGCCGGGCAGCACCGCGTTGACCCGGACCCCGGCGGGGCGGAACTCGACCGCGGCGGTCTGGGTCAGATTGCGCACCGCGGCCTTGCTGGCCGCGTAGGGCGCGAGCAGCGGCGACCCGGCGGTGGCGGTCACCGAACTGATCGTCACGATCGAGCCGCCGCCTGATTCGGCGATCACCGGTGCCGCGTACCGGATCGACAGGAACACCCCGTCGAGGTTCACCGACGTGGTCCGCCGCCAATCGGCGTAGGACATCCCGGCGAGGGGCTCGACGAGGCCGATGCCGGCATTCGGGATCATGATGTGCAGACCGCCGAAGGCCTCCTGGGCTCGCCCGATCAGCTCCTGGACCTGTGTCTCGTCGCGGACGTCGGTGGTCACCGCGATGGCGCCCTCGATCGAGTCGGCGACCGTCCGGGCGGCCTCGGCGTTGATGTCGGAGACGACCACCCGCGCGCCCTCCGCCGCGAGCCGGCGCGCGATCGCTTCGCCGAGTCCGGCGCCGGAGCCGGTCACCACGGCCACTTTTCCGTCGAGCAGTGTCGTCACATGTCCTCCTGTGATCGGTACCGGCGCGTCTGCGCCGTGTGATGGACACCACAAGTAGATGCTGAAGTGATGTCTGCGATCTAGTCGACAGGGGACAACGTTGGGTCCGAGTGTTGTGTGTGGCGGCCAGTCAGCCCGCGAACGGACCGAACACCGGGGTCCATTCGACGACGCGCACCGCGTCGACGGCGCGGTGGGCCTGGAACGGGTCGTTGGCGAGGAGGGCCTCGGCGGCATCGAGATCGGCGGCGCGGATCAGGATCAACGCACCCGTCCCATCCGGATAAGGGCCTGCGAGCAGGACGTTGCCTGCCTCGGTCTCCTCGCCCAGCCAGCGACGATGCAGCGGGCGGTGTTCGTCCCGCACCGCGGCCTTGGCGGCGGCGTAGGTGTAGTGGACGGCGAAGATCGGCACGGAAAGGCTCCTGGTCACTGGTTGAGGTGGGCGAGCATACGGGTGTTGCCGAGCGTATTGGGTTTGACATAGCTGAGGTCGAGGAACTCGGCGACGCCGGTGTCGTAGGACCGACACATCTCGTCGTACACCTCGCGGGTCACCGGGGTGCCCTCGATCTCGGCGAACCCGTGCCGGGCGAAGAAGTGGGTCTCGAAGGTGAGGACGAACACCCGTTCCAACTGGAGCTCGCGGGCCACATCCATCAGTCGGCCGACGAGCAGATGGCCGATCCCGCGTCCGGACTGGGTACGGTCGACCGCCACGGTCCGCACCTCGCCGAGGTCGGCCCACAGCACATGCAACGCGCCGCAGCCGACGACGGTGCCGTCGATGTCGGCGACCCAGAACTCCTGGACCGACTCATACAGAGTCACGAGGTTCTTCTCCAGCAGGATACGACCCGCGTATTGGTCGATGAGCTCCTTGATCCGTGGGACATCCGAGGTCCGGGCACGGCGGATGACGACCGGTCCGGATCGGTCGGTTCCCGGTTCGCGTGCGCTCGTGTGCATGGACCTCATCTTGCCCTGTCGTCACGATGCCGGCGGGACGGGCGCCCGCCCGGGATATGAGGTGCGACGCCGAGCCGGGGACGGGTTGCGACCGCCGGGACAGATGGCCGATACGCTGGGTGTCGTGCGAACAAATGACCACATCACCGATCCCGTCCACGCGGTACCGGTGGTCAACATCGCCAATGCACTGACGGTGCTCCGGATTCTCCTGGTTCCGGTGTTCGTGGTGGTGCTGTTCGCCGACGGCGGACACGACACCTGGTGGCGGGTGGGTGCGGCGCTGGTGTTCGGGGTCGCGTCGGTGACCGATCACCTCGACGGCCGGCTGGCGCGCAGCCGTGGGTTGGTCACCGACTTCGGAAAGCTGGCCGATCCGATCGCCGACAAGGCGCTCGTCGGCGCGGCCCTGATCGGGCTGTCGGTCCTGGGGGACCTGTCCTGGTGGGTCACCGGCATCATCCTGACCCGGGAGGTCGGGATCACCGCGCTGCGTTTCTGGGTGCTGCAGCACGGGGTGATCCCGGCCGGCCGCGGCGGCAAGCTCAAGACCCTCGTGCAGTCGATCGCGATCGGCCTGCTGCTGTTTCCGCTGAGCGGGGCCTGGCTGGTCATCGCGATGATCGTGATGTGGGCGGCCGTGGTGCTCACCGTGGTGACCGGCCTCGACTACCTCGGCCAGGCCGTCGTGTTGCGGCGGGCGGCGACCCGGGGGCCGGACCAGCCGACCGTGCGGACGACCACCCCTCGTCGACCGGTGCCCGAGACGGGGCCGGACCCGGGATGAGACGTCCGCCACGCGGCCTACCCTGCGCGGCACCTGCTGGGATATTCGACTACTGTCGTCCACACGCGCGCAGTCTGCAGAACGGTTCGTCGGGAACGTCGGGCCGGGGACATGCGTTGATGCCGGAGAGATCATGACCGGACATGGGAGGAGACCCGATGGCGATACTCTTGCGGGAGGCACTGGGCGACGGTCTGCGCAGGGCACGAACCCAGCAGGGCCGCACCCTGCGTGAGGTGTCGACGGACGCCCGGGTGAGCCTTGGGTACCTTTCGGAGGTCGAGCGGGGCCAGAAGGAGGCGTCGAGCGAGTTGCTTGCCGCGATCTGCGACGCCCTCGACATCGAGATCGCCGACCTGCTCGTCGACGCGGGTAGCGCGATGCGCCCGGCCGGCGCCGAACCGGCCGCCGAGCACGACGACGCTGCGATCGCCTCGAAGATGGTGATCGCGCCACCCGAGGTCGGCCACCGGCCCGCGACATTGGCCGCGGCCTGAGCGCTGCCGTCACGTCGGACGTGGTCAGCGCACCTCGCCGGACGGCTCGACGCGGTGTTGCCGAGGAGGTGCTGGTGGTGTGTTGGGCGGTGGGGTGCCCGGAGACGGCGTGGCCATTTCCCGGACACGCCACTAGATTGGTCGGCATGCCCGTGCCGACCACCCCGTTGAATGGAGTTGACGACTGACATGGCGAACCCGTTCGTGAAAATGTGGCGCTACCTGATGGCGCTCGGCAACGCCAAGATCGACGAGAACGCCGACCCGAAGGTCCAGATCCAGCAGGCCATCGAGGATGCCCAGCGGCAACATCAGGCCCTGTCGCAGCAGGCCGCCAACGTGATCGGCAACCAGCGGCAGCTGGAGATGAAGCTCAACCGGCAGCTCGAAGAGGTCGAACGGCTCCAGGCCAATACCCGTCAGGCCCTCACCCTCGCGGATCAGGCATCGGCTGCGGGAGACATTCAGAAGGCCCAGGAGTACACCAATGCGGCCGAGGCCTTCGCCGCGCAGCTGGTGACGGCCGAGCAGAGCGTCGAGGACCTCAAGTCGCTGCACGACCAATCGCTGCGGGCCGCCCAGCAGGCCAAACAGGCCGTCGAACGCAACGCGATGATGCTCCAGCAGAAACTGGCCGAACGTGCCAAACTGCTCAGCCAGCTCGAGCAGGCCAAGATGCAGGAGCAGGTCAGCGCCTCGCTCAATCAGATGAGCGAGCTCTCGGTGCCGGGCAACACGCCGAGCCTCGACCAGGTCCGCGACAAGATCGAACGCCGCTACGCCAACGCGCTGGGCTCGGCCGAGCTGGCCCAGAACTCGGTGCAGGGCCGGATGGCCGAGGTAGCGCAGGCGGGCATCCAGATGGCCGGACACGCCCGGCTCGAACAGATCCGGGCCAGCATGTCCGGCGGATCGTTGCCGTCGGGCGGGGCCGGGGCTCCCGCGGCCGCCAATCCGAGTCTGAGCAAGCCGGCCGCCGAGCCGCCCCAGGCCGGCCGCTGACCGAGCGGTCCGCCGGCACACCGACGCAGGCGAAGTCCATGCACGTCGGGATCGTCGCAGGCCCGGACCCCGGGCATGCGTTTCCCGCGTTCGCCCTGGCCGAGCGGTTTGCCGCCCAGGGGTATCCGGCGACCGTCTTCACCGGTGAGTCGTGGCGGGAGATCGCCGGGGCCCGCGGCCTCGATGTCCGTGAGCTTCCCGGACTGCGGGCCGCCGACGCCGACGATGACCACGATGCCGGTGCCAGACTGAGTACCCGGGCCGCGCGGATGGCGGTGGAGCTGGCGCCGTTGCTGGCGATTCAGGGCATTGATCTGGTGATCTCGGATGTGATCACCGTCGCCGGCCTGTGGGCGGCGGAGCTCGTCGGCGTGCCGTCCCTCGAGCTGTCGCCGCATCCGCTCTACCGGCCCTCGCGGGGGCTGCCGCCGATCGGTGCGGGACTGGCTCCGGGCACCGGTCTGTCCGGGCGGCTGCGGGACACCGCGATGCGGGCGGCGACCGCTCGTTCGATCCGGGCCGGTGAGCGCCAGCGGGCGGCGGCACGACGGGGGATCGGGTTGCGCGCCCCGGTCGCCGAGCCGGCGGCCCGTCTCGTCGCGACCCTGCCCGGGCTGGAGGTCGCCCGCCCCGACTGGCCTGCCGACACACATCTGATCGGCCCACTGCTGTGGGAGCCCACCACCGATGTCCTCACCCCGCCCGACGGCCCGGGCCCCCTGGTCGTGATTGCGCCGTCGACTGCGGTGATCGGTGCCGATGGGATGCTTGCCACCACGCTCGACGCGCTGCGCGAGGTCGCGATCGACACACCGGTGCGGGTGGCGGTCTCCGCGCTGAGTGCGGTCGAGGTGTCCGCGGCCGGGTCGGAGCCGCCGATCGCGGCGGGGCGCGGCCGGCAGGACGAGCTGCTGCGCCACGCCGATGTGGTGGTGTGCGGCGGCGGTCACGGCATGCTGGCGAAGTCGCTGCTCGCGGGGGTGCCCGTGATCACCGTGCCGGGGGGCGGCGATCAGTGGGAGCTGGCCAATCGGGTGGCGCGGCGCGGCGCGGGCCGGCTGGTCCGCCCGGTCGAGGTCGCCACGATCGCCACGGCGGTGCGGGCGGTGCTCGCCGATCCCGGCTATCGGGTTGCGGCGGGCGAGGTGGCGGCATCGGCGGCCGACGTCGCCGACCCGGTCCAGATTGCCCGATACGTCCTGGAGGGCGGACACTGATGCGGTTGACTGAGTTCACCGAACGTCTCACCGAGGAGTTCGGCACGATGTCGGCGGACTCGATCCTGGCCGATCACGTGCTGACCGAGCTGGGTGGGCGGACCGGCGCCCAGGCCTTGGAGGCCGGGAAGGACCCACGGGCGGTGTGGGTGGCGATCTGCCGTGACTTCGACGTGCCGCGTTCGCGGTGGTGAGCGGCCCCGTCCGGCGTGTCGATTTGCCATCGAACAGGTGTTCAGGCAATCCTTGATGGAGTGGAACCAGACGCCGCGAACCTGCGTCGAATTTTTTGTCGGACCCCCTGACTAACGTTCTCTGCGTAGCTCGTCGACGGACATCGATCGTCGTGAACGTCCATCAGCGGTCCGGCGGGACATCCCGACGGATATCGACGGCAACCACCGGCCACTGCGGTACCAACCAACCCGGCCCAACCATTCCGGCCCGACCATCCCGGCACTGACCGGACCAACCCGAGGAGAACATGATGGCACCAGCCGCCTACGATCGTGAGAAGGCCCTCGACCTGACCCTCGCCCAGATCGACAAGAGCTTCGGCAAGGGCTCGGTGATGCGTCTCGGCGAGGAGACCCGCCAGCCCATCGAGGTCATCCCGACCGGTTCCATCGCGCTCGACGTGGCGCTGGGCATCGGTGGGCTGCCGCGGGGGCGCGTCGTCGAGATCTATGGCCCGGAATCATCGGGCAAGACCACCGTGGCCCTGCATGCGGTCGCCAATGCGCAGGCCCGGGGCGGTATTGCTGCGTTCATCGATGCCGAGCATGCACTCGACCCGGATTACGCGGCCAAGCTCGGTGTCGACACCGACGCTCTGCTGGTGTCCCAACCCGACACCGGTGAGCAGGCCCTGGAGATCGCCGACATGCTGATCCGCTCGGGTGCCCTGGACATCCTGGTCATCGACTCGGTGGCGGCGCTGGTGCCCAAGGCCGAGATCGAGGGCGAGATGGGCGACAGCCACGTCGGTCTGCAGGCCCGTCTGATGAGCCAGGCGCTGCGCAAGATGACCTCGGCGTTGAGCAATTCCAACACCACCGCGATCTTCATCAATCAGCTGCGCGAGAAGATCGGCGTCATGTTCGGCTCGCCGGAGACCACGACCGGCGGCAAGGCCCTCAAGTTCTACTCGTCGGTGCGCCTGGACGTCCGCCGCATCGAGACCCTCAAAGACGGCACCGAGGCGGTGGGCAACCGGACCCGCGTCAAGGTTGTCAAGAACAAGGTCGCCCCGCCGTTCAAGCAGGCCGAGTTCGACATCCTCTACGGTCAGGGCATCTCCAAGGAGGGCTCCCTCATCGACATGGGGGTCAGCGAGGGCTTCATCCGCAAGTCGGGTTCCTGGTTCACCTACGACGGTGACCAGCTCGGCCAGGGCAAGGAGAACGCCCGCCGGTACCTGCGGGAGAACCCCGATGCCCGCGATGAGCTGGAGAAGAAGATCAAGGAGAAGCTGGGGATCGGCGCCGTCGTCGACGCCGACGACGTCGCCCCGGCACCGGTCGAGTTCTGACGGTGTCGAGTCCACGCCCCACCGCGGCCACCGGGGAGGGGCCCAGCGCCTGGGACGCCGCCCTGCGGCTGCTCGGGGTGCGGGCCCGCTCCGCCGCGGAGATGATCGAACGGCTCACCCGCCGTGGCTTCGACGCCGACACCGTCGATGACGTCATGCGCCGACTGCGCGCGGCCGGGTTGCTCGACGACGCCGACTTCGCGACCGAATGGATCCGTTCGCGCCACGCCAACGCCGGGCGTGGTCGGCTCGCCCTGCGGCATGAGCTGCGGGCCAAGGGGGTCGACGCCGCGATCATCGAGGACGCGCTGGCCGGCATCGAGCCCGACGACGAACGGACGAGTGCAGTCGCGCTGGTCGCGCGCAAACTCACACCGTCGCTGATCGCCGACGCCGGTGCCGGTCCGGCCGAGCGGGACCAGGTGTTGCGGCGGCTCGTCGGAATGCTTCTCCGACGAGGGTTCGCCTCGTCGTTGGCGTTCGACGTCGCGGCGGCAGCCCTCGACGAGAAGATCGCCGAGCACCACCGCTAGGGCGTGTCGCCCAATCCCCTTTGCGGGTCTTGGCGGCCCCGCTGCACGCCTGGCGGCGTTGTCGTCGGGTCTCAGCGGTTGCCGTCTTTCGGCGCCAGGTTCGCGCCGAGGCCCGGCACGTTCTCCATCGCCGCGATTTCGACGGCATCGGGATCGGCATCGGCGTCGGTGGCCGGGGACCTGCGACGTCCGCGTCGCACGGTTTTCTCGAGGAAGCCGGCCACCGACGACAACCCGACGTTGATGACGATCATGACCAGGGCGACGACGAGGAGGACCGGCAGATAGTTCCCGTAGTAGGAGGCCGACTGGATGCTCGAGCGCACGACCTCGATGTACCCGATGGCGTAGCCGAGCGCCGAGTCCTTGAGGGCGATCACCATCTGCGAGATCAGGGCGGGCAGCATCGCGGTAATGGCCTGCGGCAGCAGGATGATCCGCATGGTCTGGGACTTGCGCAGGCCGAGGGCCAGTGCGGCCTCGGTCTGCCCTCGGGGCAGCGAATTGATCCCCGACCGAAGGATCTCGGCCATGACCGATCCGTTGTAGAGCGTGAGGCCGGTGACGACGGCCGCGAACGCGAGCTGCGAGGATGGGAAGATCGCGTAGTCGGCGAAGATGTAGTACGCGAAGATCATCAGGATCAGCACCGGGATCGCGCGGAACACCTCCACGATGAATCCCGAGAGCCCGCGCAGCCATGCGTGGTCGGAGAGCCGGCCGATACCGAGCACCGAACCCAGGAGCATCGCGAGGGCGATCGAGAGGATCGCGGCCTTCAACGTTCCCCAGAGTCCGGGCAGGATGTAGGTCGTCCAGGTGGTGCCGGTGACGAAGGGGCGCCACTTCTCGCCGGTCAACTGTCCGTTGTCGTGCAGGACGACAACCACGTAGGCGATCGCGGCGATGATGACCGCGGCAAAGACACCCGCGAGCACGCGGTTACGGACCCGGGCCTTGGGGCCGGGTGCGTCGTAGAGGACCGTTGCGCTGCTCATCGCCGTACCGCCAGTCGCTTCGCGAGGTAGCCGAACACGGCGCCCTCGAGCAGGGTGATGATCATGAATCCGACGGCGATGACGGCGAAGATCGCGACGATCTGATCGGAGTGGTTCTCGATCTGTTCCTTCATCAGCAGTGAGGCCTCGGCGACGCCGATCACCGAGGCGATCGTCGTGTTCTTGGTGAGCGCGATGAGCACGCTGCCCATCGGTCCGATCACCGCGCGCATGGCCTGCGGGAGCACGATGATCCCGAAGACCTGCACGAACGGCAGCCCCAGCGAGCGGGCGGCCTCGGCCTGACCGATCGGCACCGTGTTGAAACCCGAGCGCAGGGTCTCGCACACGAACGTCGAGGTGTAGAGGACAAAGGCCAGGACCGCGAGCCAGAAGTTGTTGTTGGTGATGAAGTTCTCGTTGTCCGGGGCCAGCGCCAACCCCAGATTCTGGTAGAGGCCGATCGAACAGAACAGGATGATCAGGGTCAACGGCGTGTTACGGACGATGTTGACGTAGGCGGTGCCGAAGGCCCGCATCACGGGTACGGGCGAGACCCGCATCCCGGCCAGGACCACCCCGAGGATCAGGGCGCCGATCGCGGCATAGAGGGTGAGCTTGATGGTCACCCAGAACGCCGGCCACAGCTCCGGCCCCATGCTGTCCCAGAGTTCACCCATCGCTTGTGTCCTCCTCTCAGCTCTCGCACTCTGCGCCCGACGACTCGAGGAAGTCGAGGTTTCCGACGTCGGGACCGAAGGTGTACGTCGACGATCCCGCGGCGCGCCGCCGCATCTCGTCGACGTATTCCGCGCCGATGGCCGTGCGCAGCGCGGTGTCCCAGGCCGATTGCCCGCCACCGGGTCCGGGTGCCTGCATGGCCCGGAGTGCGGCGTTGACCTGGGTCACCGCATCCGGGAACTGCTTGGCCATGCCGATGCCGTAGCGCTCGGTGGAGAACGGTGTGCCCGCGGCCTTGACTGCGCCGTTGACGCAGGCCCGCTCCGGGTAGGTCATCCCGACGAGTTTGAACTCACCGGGGAAGAAGTTGGCGTATCCGGCGAGGATCACCTCGTCGGTGGTCAGGGCGTCGACCTTGCCGCGGCGCAGGGCCTCCACGCACGACGAATACGAGTCGTACTCCTGCAGCTGCACCGACGGCAGCTGGGCCTTGACGTTCTGGGCGGACGTGGACCCGGTCACCGAACACAGCTTCTTGCCGTTGTTCAGGTCGGTCAGCGAGGTGATCGAGTCGTCGTCCTTGCGGACGAGGAGGCCCTGATAGTTGATCAGGTAGGGCCCGGCGAAGGCGACCTCCTTGGAGCGGGCGACGTTGATCGAATAGGTGGCGGCGATCATGTCGACCTCGCCGTTGTTGATGAGCGTCTCGCGCTGCGCCGACGGCGTCTCCCGCCAGGTGATGGTCGGGCGTGCGACACCGAGCTGATCGGCGATGTGATTGACGACGAAGGTCGACACCGACGGATCGAATCCGGTCACGGACTTGTCGGGATTGCGGATTCCGAGGCCGGGCTGGTCGTATTTGGTGCCGAGGACCACCGTGCCCGCGCGGATCGATTCGATCAGGTTGCGCGGATCGGTGCTGCCGCAGGCGGTCAGCGACGCGGCGACGAGCGACACGATCGCCAGGACGAGACCGGCGATCGCCCACCGTCGGCCACCGGGACGTGTCGTCGGGCGGCCGGCGGAACGGGCAGGGCGTGGCGACAACTGTCGGTTCATGTCAGTGGCCCAGGATCTTTCCGAGGAAGTCCCTGGCCCGTTCGGACTGCGGATGGTCGAAGAAGGTGTCCGGATCGGCATCTTCGACGATGCTGCCATCGGCCATGAAGATGATGCGTTCGGCGGCCTTGCGGGCGAACCCCATCTCGTGGGTGACGCACAGCATGGTCATGCCCTCCTTGGCCAGCGACACCATGACGTCGAGGACCTCGTTGACCATCTCCGGGTCGAGCGCGGAAGTGGGCTCGTCGAAGAGCATGATCGTGGGGTTCATCGCCAGCGACCGCGCGATGGCCACCCGTTGCTGCTGCCCGCCGGACAGCTGTGCGGGGTATTTGTCCTTCTGGCCCGCGATCCCGACGCGGTCGAGGAGCTCCAGTGCCCGTGCGGTGGCGTCGGCCTTGCTCTGCTTGCGCACCTTGATTGGTGCCAGGGTCACGTTCTCCAGGATCGTCTTGTGCGCGAACAGGTTGAACGACTGAAAGACCATCCCGACGTCGGCGCGGAGCGCCGCGAGATCCTTGCCCTCGTCGGGCAGCAGCGTGCCCTCGATGAGGATCTCCCCGGAATCAACGGGTTCGAGACGATTGATGGTCCGGCACAGCGTGGACTTGCCCGACCCCGACGGGCCCAGCACGACGACCACCTGTCCTCGCGGGACCACGAGGTTGATGTCTCTGAGGACATGCAGGTCCCCGTAGTGCTTCTGCACATTCCGGATCTCGATCATCGGAGAATCGGTCATACATGACAATCTTAGTGCGCTGGACACCTGCGGCCCAGCAAATGCTACGGATTGTTAACGACCTTTTCGGCGTGGTGGGCGGCCCGGCCGGAACATCGGGGGGCCGATTTGCCTGCGCCCTCTACCCTGGAAGGGTGAGTATCGACCTGTCCGACCCGGTGACCGCAGCCCCGGTCGCCGAGTCCCCGGTGCCGCGCAGCTACGAGGTGCGCACCTATGGCTGCCAGATGAATGTGCACGACTCCGAGCGCATCTCGGGACTCCTGGAGGAAGCGGGCTATGTCCGCGCCGACACCGACGGCGAGCCCGACCTGGTGGTCTTCAACACCTGCGCCATCCGGGAGAACGCCGACAACAAACTCTACGGCAATCTCTCGCACCTCGCGCCGGTCAAGGCCGGGCGCCCCGGGATGCAGATCGCCGTCGGCGGCTGCCTGGCGCAGAAGGACAAGGACTCGGTCCTGCGTCGGGCACCGTGGGTCGACGTCGTCTTCGGCACCCACAACATCGGCTCACTGCCGGCCCTGCTCGAGCGTGCCCGCCACAATGCGCGGGCCGAGGTGGAGATCAAGGACTCGCTCGAGGCATTCCCGTCGACGCTGCCGGCCAAACGCGAATCTGCCTATGCGGGCTGGGTTTCGGTATCCGTGGGGTGCAACAACACCTGCACCTTCTGCATCGTGCCGTCGTTGCGGGGCAAAGAGGTGGACCGCCGCCCGGGCGATATCCTCGCCGAGGTGACCGCGCTCGTCGACGCCGGGGTGCTGGAGGTGACGCTGCTCGGGCAGAACGTCAACGCCTACGGGATGTCATTCGCCGACCCCGACCAGCCGCGCAACCGCGGAGCCTTCGCCGAGTTGCTGCGCGCCTGCGGCGAGATCGAGGGTCTCGAGCGGGTCCGGTTCACCTCACCGCATCCGGCCGAGTTCACCGACGACGTCATCGACGCGATGGCCACCACCGCCAATGTGTGCCCGCAGCTGCACATGCCCCTGCAGTCGGGCTCGGACCGGATTCTGCGGGCCATGCGGCGCAGCTACCGCACGACCAAGTTCCTGGGCATCCTGGAGAAGGTCCGTGCGGCGATGCCGCAGGCCGCGATCACCACCGACATCATCGTCGGCTTCCCGGGCGAGACCGAGGCCGACTTCGCCGACACCCTCGACGTGGTCGCGCAGGCCCGGTTCTCGAGTGCTTTCACCTTCCAGTACTCGCCGCGACCGGGCACCCCGGCCGCCACGATGCCCGACCAGGTGCCGCCCGACGTCGTCGCCGACCGCTACCGCCGCCTGATCGCGCTGCAGGAAGAGATCTGTCTGAGCGAGAACCGCGGCATCGTCGGGCGGGAGGTGGAACTGCTCGTCGTCGCCGACGCGGGCCGCAAGAGCGCGCACGCGCGCCGGATGACCGGACGGGCCCGCGACGGGCGGCTGGTGCACTTCGCGCCGGGGGACACCGCCGGGATCCGGCCCGGACACACCGCCGGGATCCGGCCGGGGGACATCGTGACGACCACCGTCACCGAGGCCGCACCACATCACCTCATCGCCGACGCGGGAGTGGTTTCGCATCGGCGGACCCGGGCCGGCGACGCGCACGAGAAGGCCGTGACACCGACGACCCCCGGGGTGGGTCTGGGGATGCCGACGATCGGGTCGGCGCCGGTACCGCCGGCGTCGGCGGGCTGCGCATCGGGTGCCTGCGGGGTGCCGTCGTGAGCGATTCCCCGGACACGCCCGGCGGGGACACCCCTGCTCGCGACGAGACGGCCGACGATTTCCCGGCCTTCGAGGGTGACCTGCGGCGCACCGAACGCAGGGTGGCCGGCGAGATCGATCCGGGGGCGCGTGCGGTGGTCGTGGCGGTCGCGGTGCTGGTGGCGATGGTGTCGCTGGTGCTGCCGCACACCGGTGCGGCCAACGGCATCGACGTGCTGACCGTCGCTCCCGACGCGGTGGCCGAACGGGTGTCGATCACCTCGAAGGTCTTCGTCTACCTGCTGCTGGTCTTCGGGGTGGGTGCCTCGATGCTCGCGCTGCTGACCCGCCGCTGGCTGATCGCCTGGATCGCGCTGTGCGGGTGTGCGGTGGACTGTGTGGCCGGGATGCTCGCCTGGTGGACGCGCAACACCCCCGGCGTCGGGGGAGTGCAGCCGCCGTCGGGAGTGGGCATCGGCCTCATCCTGGGCTGGATCGCGGTATTCGTCCTGACCTTCCATTGGTCGCGGGTGGTGTGGGCCCGCAGCGCCACCCAGCTGGCCCTCGAACAGCAGCGGCGCGCCGAGGCCGCCCGCGCCGACGAGGCGGCCCGGGCCCTGCTGCTGCGGCCCGCGCGCACCAACCGGGATCCGTAGCCCGCGAGCAGCAGCCGCCACCCCCGTTTGACGAGGCCTTCCTACGGATCCTCGATCGCGTTCTGCGCGGCGTCGGCCCACTCCCGCCACTGCGCGGCCTGCTCGCGCAGTGTGGCCGCGTCACGGTCCTTGCCCCGGGCCGCGGCCTTGGTGGCCTGCTCCTCCAGCTGCGCGGCCCGATCGGCGAACTGCGCTGCGCGCGCCGCGGCCTCGGGATCGGTGCGCTGCCACTGCGCATCCTCGGCGTCGCGGATCCGCTTCTCCAGCGCCCGGGCCCGGCTTTCCAGAGTGTGCATCTGCTCGCGTGGCACCTTGCCGATCTCGTCCCACCGGTCCCGGAACGCGCGGAACTCCCGTCGCGCCGCGTCGAGATTGGCCGACGGGTCGATGGTCTGCTCGGCCTGCTCGAGCAGTTCGAGCTTGGCGCGGCCATTCGCCGTGAACTCGGCATCGCGCTCGCTGGCGACGGCATTGCGGGCGGCGAAGAAGACATCCTGGGCGGCCTTGAAGCGCTGCCACAGGGCATCGTCGGCGTCGCGGGGCGCCCGCCCGGCCGCCTTCCACTCGGCCAGCAGCTCCCGGAACCGCGCTGCGGTCGGACCCCAGTCGGTCGACGTCGACAACTCCTCGGCCGCCGCGATGAGCTCTTCCTTGCGGGCCTTCGCGCCGGCCCGGACCCGATCCAGCTCGGCGAAATGGGCGCCGCGCCGACGATTGAAGGCGTCCCGGGCCTTCGCATAGCGCTTCCACAGGGCGTCGTCGGTCTTGCGGTCGATGCCCTTGATCGACTTCCATTCCTCGAGGATCGCGCGCAGCCGATCACCCGCCGGCTTCCACTGGGTGGATTCCGCACCGATCGCCTCGGCCTCGGCGGCCAGCGCCTCCTTGCGGCTGATCGCCGCGGCCCGGGTCTGTTCGCGCTTGCTCTTGATTTCCTCGGCGACGTCGTCGGCGGTCCCGACGATGGCCGACAGCCGGGCGGCGAGGGTCTCGACATCGCCGATCACCGCGGCGTCGGGCAACGTGTCGAGCAGGTGTTTGGCGGCAGCCTGCGACTTGCGCGGATCACCGGACCGGGCCGCGAGACGCTCCTCGAGGATCTCCACCTCGGTCGCGAGATCGTCATAACGCCGGGCGAAATGGGCAAGCCCGGCCTCCGGCGAGCCGGCCTGCCACGAGGCGATCTGACGCTCGCCGTCGGCGGTCTTGAGCCAGACCGTGCCGTCGGCGTCGACCCGGCCGAACCGGCGCGGATCCCCGCTCGGGTGCGGCGAATGCACCGGGACATGCGCGCTCGGACCGGGACCGGGTCGCGGTCCCGGCCGGGGACCGGGTTTGGGGCCCGGCTTGGGTCCGGGTTTGGGGCCCGGCGTCGGCGTGATGCCCGACCCGGTGCCCGAGTCGTCGTCTCCAGTGGTCATGGGGGTGGTGCCCTCCCGCTTCGTTGGTTGCCGCGCGTCACGGCTGCCGCTCACATCCGAAGCCCGGACGGCGCTGCCGGCCGTACGGGTGTTCTCCATTCAAGCAGTTCGCCGGGCGCGATGTGTGGGGCAGGGACATTCCCCATCGCTGCGCTCGCCCCGGACATTCGACATTCCCCGTCGCTGCGCTCGCCCCGGCATCCACTAGCGTCGAGGCGTGCTTGCCCGCGTTGCCTTCGTTCCCAGCGCCCCTCTGCTGGTCCCCGAGCTCGCCGGCCCGGAAGCGACCGACACCGAACCGGTCCGGCCGGCGACC
>JASGFO010000079.1:0-15948 GCA_047605505.1 Gordonia sp. (in: high G+C Gram-positive bacteria)
GGTGGGCAGGGACGCGGTGGGCAGGGACGCGGTGGACAGAAGAACAGTCAGCCGCGCGGCGGCAACAGCCGGCGCCGCGACGCCGCCCCGAACGGATCGATGGCGCAGGCGCTGCGCGATGCGGGGTTCGGTCGCTGAGGTCGACGCCGTCAGCGGGGGACCGCCGACGGGCCGAGCACCGCGGCACCGAGAGCGCCGACCCGGCGACGTAGTTCACGGTCCGCGGTCACCACGGTCACCGCGCGGCCGGCGGTGACCCACCGCGCGGCCACGTCGACGATCGTGTCGTCTCCGCTGCCCGCCGCGGCGATCACCTCCACCCCGGGTACCGCGGTGACCCGGCGCGCGGCACCTTCGGTCACCAGCACGACATCCGGCGCGGCGAGGCCGGGCAACCCGGACTTCGACACCGCCACCAGACGGTCGCGCAGCCGTTCGGTTGCGCCGTGGCGATCGCGCCACCAACCGTCGGGCACCGACCCGACGACGTTCGCGGCATCCACCACGAGAACCGGTCTCGCCACTATCACCCGTCCATCTACCCACGGGACGCGGCGGCCCGCAAAACCGATGCGTACCCTCGATCTCCATGCGGTTCACCAAGGAGGAGCTCGCGGCGTTCGCCGGCCACCGGGTCCCGGACCTGATCGGCCCCGACTGCCGACTGCTGTTTGTGGGCACCAATCCCGGCCTCTGGAGCGCGGCCACCCGATCCCACTTCGCCCGCCGCGGCAACCGGTTCTACCCGGCGCTGCTGCGCGCGGGCATCATCGACGCCGACGTCGACGCGTCGTCGGGCATGTCCGACGCCGACCGGGACCGGTTGCTTGCCCGCGGCCTTGGGCTCACCAACATCGTCTCGCGCGCGAGTGTCGGGGCCGCGGACCTCACCGCCGCCGAACTCCGCGCGGGCGCAACGGTGCTGCGCGAGAAGGTACGCCGGATCCAGCCTGCCGTCGTCGCCGTCCTCGGGATCACCGCCTACCGCACGGCGTTCGGCGAGCGAACTGCGAAACCCGGTCGGCAGGGGGAGGATTGGGGTGACTCACAGGTCTGGGTACTGCCCAATCCATCGGGGCTCAACGCCCACGAGACGGTCGACACGCTGGCCGTGGCCTACCGTGCGGCGGCCCGCGCGGCCGGGATCGACGTCGGTGCGTGAGGGCGCCGGGAGCTACTCGAACTCGTCGGATCGGACGAGGCGCGTGCGCGCCGAGAGCAGCTGAACCTCCGGTCGGCTCGCCGCGAAACGCTCGACAGCGTTGAGCACGTCAAGTGCATGCGTGCGGTCGGGCGCGGCGATCGTGACGCCGATTCCGGTCCGCCGGTGCACGTCGAGATGATCGACCTCGGCGACCGACACCGCGAACCGGCGGCGGATCTCCGCCACGATCGGCCGCACCACCGACCGCTTCTCCTTGAGGGAATGAACATCACCGAGCAGAACGTCGAACTCTGCAAAACCTACCCACATCGCGGTCGACGGTACACGAGGGTGGTCTCGATGCGGTTGATCGCATGCTCTCGCACTTGCTCGACCAGCGGGGTGGGCTCGACCAGCGCGGCGGGGGCGGGTGGGCGGTGGTTGTCGGGTGATCAGCTTCCCGCGGCGTCGCCCATCACCGCCGCCACGTGGTCGGGTACGTACTTCGACAGCGACCGTGGCGGCCGGTGATAGTTGCCGGACTCGATGGGGCGCTTGGGCAGTGTCACCTTGGCGCGTTCGACTTCCTCGTAGTCGATGGAGGAGAGGAGATGCGAGATCATGTTGAGGCGGGCGTGCTTCTTCACATCGGATTCGACGACGTACCAGGGGCACAGCGAGGTATCGGTGTGGACCATCATCTCGTCCTTGGCCCGGGAGTAGTCCTCCCACCGGTACACCGACTCGAGGTCCATCGGGCTCAATTTCCACTGGCGGACCGGGTCGTTCATGCGGGCGCGGAACCGGCGCAACTGCTCCTCGTCGGAGACCGAGAACCAATACTTGCGCAGGATGATCCCATCGTCGATCAGCATCTGCTCGAAGATCGGTGTCTGACGTAGGAATCGGGTGTGCTCCTCGGGGGTACAGAATCCCATCACCTTCTCGACTCCGCCACGGTTGTACCAGGATCGGTCGAAGAGGACGATCTCCCCCGGCGCGGGCAGATGTGCGACGTACCGCTGGTAATACCATTGGCCGCGTTCCCGATCGGTTGGCGCGGGCAGTGCGGCCACCCGCGCGATGCGGGGGCTCAGGTATTCGGTGATTCGTTTGATGGTTCCGCCCTTGCCCGCGGCATCGCGACCTTCGAAGATCACCACGACCCGCGCCCCGGAATGGCGCACCCATTCCTGCAGTTTCACCAATTCTGTCTGCAATCGGAACAACTCGGCCTCGTAGACCGCGGTCGGGATCTTCGTGAGCTTTTTGCCCGTCTTCGCCATGGACCGAGCTTAGGCGGTGTACGACGACGCCGGGCCCCGACGGCGAGATGGGTCGGGCGGGATAGGGAATTCGGGACCAAAGACCCAGATCGTGGGGCCACTTCGGGCGCCAGGGACGACGCGCCGACGCCGTGATCGCGGCGGCGCCGACACGACGCGGGTGGCGGCCGCGTACCGTGGACGGCGATTCAACCGGTGCAAAACGACTGGCAGGAGAAGTGCTCGGTGGGAAAGCTGACCAACAGCATGTGGCGGTTGCTGGGAGCCCAGAGTTCACGCAATCAGTCCAAGTCCATCGGACTCATCAAGGATGCGGACGCGCACACCGAGTGGGCGAGCGGTCTCGATGACGCCGACTTCCGTTCGGAGGCAGAGAAACTCGACATCGGCGCGGATGCCGGTGACCGCGCGAGGTTCCTCGCGCTGGTGCGTGAGGCCGCCGATCGCACGCTGGGGCTGCGGCCCTTCGACGTCCAGCTCCAAGGGGCGCTGCGGCTGCTCGACGGCGATGTCATCGAGATGGGCACCGGCGAGGGCAAGACCCTCGCGGGGGCGATGGCCGCGATCGGGTACGTCCTGGAAAGCCACCGCGTGCACATCATCTCGGTGAACGATTACCTCGCCACCCGCGACGCCGAGTGGATGGGCCCGCTGTTCGAGGTCTTCGGCATCGCCGTGCACGCCGTGTCGGAGAACTCCTCACGCGACGAACGCACCCGCGCCTACAACGGCGACGTCACCTATGCGTCGGTGAACGAGATCGGCTTCGACGTCCTGCGCGATCAGCTCGTGCTGACCGAGGCCGATCTGGTCTCGCCGACCCCGGACGTCGCGATCATCGACGAGGCCGATTCAGTCCTCGTCGATGAGGCGCTGATACCGCTGGTGCTGGCCGGCTCGACCGACAGTGAGGTCCCCGACGCCGCGATCCACGATGTCGTCGCGCGGATGAAGACCAAGCACTACGAGATCGACACCGAGGGCCGCAATGTCTCGCTGACCGAGGAGGGTGCCGCGTTCGTCGAGGCCGAGCTCGGTGACATCAACCTCTACGACGAGGAACACGTCGGCACCACGCTCGTGCACGTCAACGTCGCGATGCACGCGCACTACCTGCTGGAACGCGACGTCCATTACATCGTGCGCGACGGCGGGGTGCACCTGATCAACGCCTCGCGCGGACGGGTGGCCCAGTTGCAGCGGTGGCCCGACGGCGTGCAGGCGGCCGTCGAGATCAAGGAGGGCCTCGCCCAGACCGACTCCGGCGAGGTCATCGACACGATCACCGTGCAGGCACTGATCGGTCGCTATCCCAAGGTGTGCGGCATGACCGGTACCGCGCTCGCCGCCGGTGAGCAGTTCCGCCAATTCTACGATCTGCGGGTTTCGCAGATCCCGCCGAACACCCCCAACGTCCGCACCGACCTCCCGGATCGCGTCTACGACACCAAGGCCAACAAGGTCGAGGCGATCGTCGGCTACGTCAAGGGGATCCACGAGACCGGTCAGCCGGTCCTCATCGGCACCCACGACGTCGCGGAATCGGAGGAGCTCGCCTACTTCCTGGAGAAGGCGGGCGTGTCCAGTGTGGTCCTGAACGCGAAGAACGACGCCGAGGAGGCCAAGATCATCGCCGAGGCCGGCGCCAAGGCCGCCGTGACCGTGTCGACGCAGATGGCCGGCCGCGGCACCGACATCCGGTTGGGTGGCTCGGCCGAGGACGCCGCGGCCCGCGCCGAGGTCATCGAACTCGGCGGGCTCTGCGTCGTGGGCACCGGCCGCCACGACACCGAACGTCTCGACAACCAGCTGCGGGGCCGCGCGGGCCGCCAGGGCGATCCGGGATCGTCGGTGTTCTTCTCCAGCCTTGAGGATCCGGTGGTCGTCAAGAACCTCTCATTCAAACGCGATCCGGTGTCGTCGGAGCCCGACGGGTTCATGGGATCCAAGGGGATCGACCTGATCGAGCAGGCCCAGCGCATCGCCGAAGGCGTGATGCTCGAGCTGCACGCGAACACGTGGCGCTACAACAAGCTCGTCAACGAGCAGCGGGAGATCGTCGTCCGGCGGCGGATGAAGATCCTGCGCACCGACACCGCGCTCACCGAACTCGCCGAGCTCGAGCCCGAGCGGTACGCGACGCTGACCGGTGCGGCGGCCGCCGAGGCCACGACCGAGGGCGATCAGGCGGAGCCGGGGGCGGAGAAGGCATCCGAGAAGACGGTGGCCGAGAAGACGGTGGCCGACGAGTCGCCGAAGACGGACGCCGACTTCGACGCCGGCACGCCGGGTCCGGACGCCGGCACCGAGGTGGCCGAGACCGCTGACGCCGAGACCGCCGACCCCGACACCGCAGAGCCGGTGGCGGACTGGGAGGCGGTCGAACCGGTCGACGAGACGGTGCTGGCCCAGGCGGCCCGCGAGATCATGCTTTATCACCTCGACCGGGAGTGGGCCGATCACCTCGCCTTCGTCTCCGACGTCCGGGCCAGCATCCATCTGCGGGCGATCGGCCGGGAATCCCCGCTCGACGAGTTCCATCGGCTGATCGTCGAGGAGTTCGGTGAGCTTCCGCAGCGCGCGGTGGCGGCCGCACGCACCACATTCCGTGCGGCGTCGATCACCGCCGACGGCGTCGATCTCGGCTCGGCCGATCTGCATCGGTCGACGCAGACGTGGACCTACATGGTCCACGACAACCTGTTCGCCTCCGGTGGGGCCAAGACGCTGCAGGGCATCATCGGTATCTTCCGGTGACCGGGCCGGCCGGGGAGGAGCCGGACGGGGCCGCGTCCGACCGGGTCCTCACGGTGCCCAATGCGCTCAGCGTGCTCCGGCTGGCGCTGGTCCCGGTCTTCGTCTGGGTACTGCTCGTCGCCGAGGCGAACGCCTGGGCGTTTGCGATCCTGATGATCTCGGGGGTCACCGACTGGCTCGACGGCAAGCTGGCGCGTCTGTTGCGGCAGTCGTCGCGACTGGGCGCGCTGCTCGATCCGGCGGCCGATCGGCTCTACATCGTCGTCATCCCGATCTGTTTCGGGCTGCGTGATTTCATCCCGTGGTGGCTCATCGGCGTGATCGTCGCCCGCGACGTGCTGTTGTTCGCGACGGCGCCGCTGTTGCGTTCGCGGGGCATCCTCGCACTGCCGGTCCTTTACATCGGGAAGGCCGCGACCTTCGCGCTGATGAGTGCGTTCCCCTGGCTGCTGGCGGGCCGGCTCGACGGCATCGTCGGCACGATCTGCTATCCGCTCGGCTGGGCCTTCCTGCTCTGGGGCGTCGGCATGTACCTGTGGTCGTTCGTCCTGTATTGGCTGCAGACGATCATGATCGTCCGGACGATGCCGCCGGCAGGCGGATCCGCGCACCGCCAGCCGGTGTGGCTTCACTACACTTTCCCGAAATCAAGAAGAAAGAGGGACCCGTGACCGAAACCAACGTGCCGGCCGATCTCAGCTACACCGCCGAACATGAGTGGATCCGCCCGGTCTCGCCGACGAGCGTGCGTGTCGGCATCACCGACTTCGCCCAGGATCAGCTCGGCGACATCGTCTTCGTCACGCTGCCCGAGGTCGGCACCGAGATCGTCGCGGGCGAGTCGTTTGCCGAGATCGACTCCCCCAAGAGCACCAACGAGATCTTCGGCCCGATCAGTGGCACCGTGTCGGCGGTCAACGACGAGCTCGAATCGACGCCCGATCTGGTCAACTCCGAACCCTACGACTCGGGCTGGCTGGTCGAGATCGCCGTCGACGACGCGGCCGACCTGGACTCTCAGCTGGCCGATCTGCTCGACGCCGATGGCTACCGGGACGTCATCGCCGACTGATCGGTGCCCGGTGTGCCCTTTGGTTGAGGCAAACGGGGCAACCCACGTGGCGGGCCGATTCCGGCAGCTATGATCAGGCAGTGACCTTCGCCTGGCTCACCGGGCGGGTCCGTCGGTCAGAACAGGTACGTTTGAGGGGATAGCCGGTGACGCCGCCCGTCGCCGGGCCTGGACGCCGGGGGGCTTCGTGGAGTTCGGTCCGGCAGTGGGTTGGCCACGGATACATGAGATACGCCACGGATACATGACACACATCGCCGTGATCGGCGATCGCACGCACTGCGGACGACGAAGGAGAGATAGTGAGCAACGACAAGGGTTTCGAGGCGCCGGTGGAGACCACCTCGGTCTTCCGTGAGGAGTTCATCAACGAACTCGAATCTCTCTCAAGCACCTCGAGTGAACCGGCCGACACCGGGGTCGAGCGACTCCAGCCCGGCACGGCCCTGCTTGTCGTCAAGCGCGGCCCCAACGCGGGGTCGCGGTTCCTGCTCGATCAGCCGACCACCTCGGCAGGCCGCCACCCCGACAGTGACATCTTCCTCGACGACGTCACCGTCAGTCGCCGGCACGCCGAGTTCCGCCAGGGCGACAGCGACTTCCAGGTGGTCGACGTGGGCAGCCTCAACGGTACCTATGTGAACCGTGAGCCCGTCGACACCGCCACGTTGAGCAACGGGGACGAGGTGCAGATCGGGAAGTTCCGGCTCGTCTTCTTCAGCGCTGTGCGCGACGGATCGACTCACTGACCGACGTGCCGGCCTCAGCGGGAGCAGCGCGCAACGAAGGATCGATGTCCATCGGCTCGGTCCTTGCCTTGCTGCGCGAGGAATTCCCCGATGTCACGATCTCGAAGATCCGGTTCCTGGAGTCGGAGGGCCTGGTCAGCCCGGAACGGGCACCGTCGGGATATCGGCGTTTCAGCGCGGCAGACTGTGAACGGTTGCGGTTCGTCCTCACCGCGCAGCGCGATCGGTATCTCCCGCTGAAGGTGATCAAGGAGCAGCTCGACGCCATCGACTCCGGCGGTGCCGGGGCCGGTGGGCCACGGCTGCTCTCTGCGGCGCGCGGCACGGTGGCCCCGGCGACCGACTTCGGAGCGCGCGGTGACCGGGTGTCCCGCGAGGCATTGATCGAGCGTGCCGGCGTCGATTCGGCCTTTGTCTCCGAACTGCAGCGCAACGGTCTGCTGACGCCGGGCCCGGCGGGCTTCTTCGACGAGGACGCGGTCCGGCTGGTGGCGGCCGCGGCCGCCCTGGCCAGTTATGGCGTGGAGGCACGTCACCTGCGGGCGTTCAAGGTGTCCGCCGACCGTGAGGCGGGCCTGGTGGCCCAGATCGCCGGGCCGATCGCCAAGGGCAAGGGCACCGGTGCACGCGACCGCGCCGAGGAACTGGTCCGCGAGATCGCCGCGCTCTCGGTCACCCTGCACACGCAGCTGGTCAAGGCCGCGGTCCGCGGGGTCCTGGACTAGGGAGTGTGTCTTGGCACGACCCTTCGTGGCGTGAGATCCGTTCTGGCGCCCGCGCGGTCCGGTCGTCCCGGCTCGCCCGGCCATCCCCGGCGCGTGAATACGTGTAACTTCGAGACCGAGGAGATGGTCGGCGGCACTGCGCCGATCGCGGTCGTGGATGTCTGCCGACAGTGGAGGTGGCTTGCGAGATGAGCGAGATGCGTGTGGTGGGCATCAGGGTCGAGCCGCCACAGAGTCAGCCGGTGCTGTTGTTGCGGGAGGTAGGCGGTGCGCGCTATCTGCCAATCTGGATCGGACAGAGTGAGGCCGCGTCGATCGCGTTGCGGCAGAAGGGGATCGAGCCGCCGCGACCACTCACCCATGATTTGATCGTCAATCTCATCGCCGATTTCGGGAAGACCCTGGTCGAGGTCCGCATCGTCGACATGCAAGAGGGCACCTATTACGCGGAGCTGATCTTCTCTGACGGGCTCCACGTGTCGGCACGCCCCTCCGATTCCATCGCCATCGCCATGCGTGCCGAGGTGCCGATCCTGGCCGATGAGTCGGTGCTTGCCGAGGCTGGCCTGCTCATCCCCGACGAGGACGAGCCGGCATCGGAGGAGCGCGAGGACGAGGTGGAGAAGTTCAAGGAGTTTCTCGACAACATCTCGCCCGACGATTTCGCCTGAGGGCGATCCGCGGGGTGCCGATGGCCGGCCGTCCTACGGTGGCAGGTCTGGGGGGATTCCCGCGTGCGCTGAACGGTCACGGATTGGTCTCTGAGGGGTCTCCGATTGTCTACATCTCAAGTTGAGGTTGAGGTTTGGGCGCGTCGCACCATCCGATTCATTCGGCGGCGAATACCGTCGGAACACGATCGCGGCGTGGGAATCGCGGCGTGGGATGGCCAGTGATCGGCCGGCGGAAGCGTAGAGTGGTGCCCCAAAGGGGCACCCTTTGTCTGTCGGACCGGCTTGAGCGTGCGAGGAGTCAGCAGTGGGCGATCAGCCGTTGGATAGTGAGACACCGTCGAAGGACCGTCCGGGGACTGCCACCCAGGGCAGCCTTGAGGATGTCGTCCCGGGCCTGTTCCCCGGTGACACCCTCCCCGACGAGCTGATCGGCTACCGCGGACCCAGCGTGTGCCAGATCGCCGGGATCACCTACCGTCAACTCGATTATTGGGCACGTACCGGACTGGTCGTCCCGTCCATCCGAGGCGCTGCGGGCTCGGGCAGTCAACGACTCTATTCCTTCAAGGACGTCCTCGTCCTCAAGATCGTCAAGCGGCTGCTCGACACCGGCATCTCCCTGCAGAACATCCGCGTCGCCGTCGACCACCTCCGTCAGCGGGGCGTTGCCGACCTCGCCAAGATCACCCTGTTCTCCGACGGCACCACCGTGTACGAGTGCACCTCGCCCGAAGAAGTGGTCGACCTCCTGCAAGGCGGTCAGGGCGTCTTCGGCATCGCCGTCAGCGGAGCGATGCGGGAACTCACCGGAACGATCGCCGAATTCCCCGGCGAGCGCGCCGACGGTGCCACCGCGGAATCGGCACCCGAGGACGAACTCGCCACCCGCCGCAAGAATCGCACCCGTCGCACTGGGTAGACACCCGCACAACCGGCCGGGGACCACTGCGGGTGGTACCCCCGGCACGGGCGACCCGCGGCGCTACCGCGCGGTAAGCTGAGCGCGCGTCGCCGCATCGCGGGAGAGAGCCGTCGGATCACCGCCGGCCGCCGAAGGAGCAACACCTCTCCGTCAAACTCTCAGGCACCCGGGACCGCGATGACAGACGACGACTCTGGAAAGTGACGAGGACACTCGTCCGCCCACGGTGAAAGGTCGGTGCGCGACGTCGCGTATCACCGAATCTCTCAGGCGCCGCCGCACGGTCGGCATGACAGAGGGGGAGGACCGGCGATCCGGCACGAACCGGGTCCGCACGAGAGGTACCTCCCTGTGTCCGAAACCACTCCGTCGTCGGGATTCGTCGGTCGCCACATCGGCCCCGACGCCGACGAGATCGCCCGCATCTGCGCCACGATCGGCGTGTCCACGCTGTCCGAGCTGGCCACGGCCGTGGTGCCCGCGCTCATCGCCGACGACACCGATGCGCTGGCCGCGCTGCCGGCGCCGCTGAGCGAGCACGAGGCGCTCGCCGAACTCGCCGAACTCGCCGCCCGCAACACGGTGACACGCTCGATGATCGGGCTCGGCTACTACGACACCCACACCCCACCGGTAATCCTGCGCAACGTCCTGGAGAACCCCGCCTGGTATACGGCCTACACGCCCTATCAGCCCGAGATCAGCCAGGGCCGACTCGAGGCGCTACTCAACTTCCAGACCATGATCGCCGATCTCACCGGCCTCGAGGTCGCGGGTGCCTCAGTGCTCGACGAGGCCACCGCCGCCGCCGAGGCGATGACCCTCATGCGCCGCGCCGGCAAGTCGAGATCGGCGCGTCTGGTGGTCGACGCCGACCTGTTCCCGCAGACTCGGGCACTGATCGAGACCCGCGCCACACCGCTCGGCATCGAGGTGATGGAGGCGCGTCTACACCCGGATCTCCCGGGTGCCGGCCTGCCCGAGGGCGACTACTTCGGGGTGATCCTGCAGGTCCCCGGCGCGTCGGGGCGAATCGTGGATCCGAGCGCCATCGTCGACGCCGCGCACGCGGCCGGCGCGCTGGTGGCCGTCGGCGCGGATCTGCTCGCCCTCACCCTGATCACCCCGCCCGGTGAGCAGGGCGCCGACGTCTGTTTCGGCACCACCCAGCGATTCGGGGTGCCGATGGGCTTCGGCGGCCCGCACGCCGGATACCTCTCGGTGCGCACCCGGCATGCCCGGCAGCTGCCCGGCCGGCTCGTCGGGGTGTCCAAGGACGCCGACGGCAATCTCGCCTACCGACTCGCGCTGCAGACGCGTGAGCAGCACATCCGGCGGGAGAAGGCGACCAGCAACATCTGCACCGCACAGGTGCTGTTGGCCGTCGTCGCCGCGATGTATGCCTCCTACCACGGTCCCGACGGGCTGCGCGCCATCGCCGAGCGCGTCCACGAGCACGCGGCCCGCATCGCCGACGGTCTCGCGGCCGCCGGCTTCGCGGTGCAGCACGCCCAGTTCTTCGATACTGTCGCTGTGCGTGTCCCCGGGCGCGCCGCCCACTACGTGGCGCTCGCGGCCGCCGCCGGCCACAACCTCTGGCAGGCCGACGACGACACCGTACGCATCGCCTGCGACGAGACGACCACCGCGGGCGACGTGACGGCGGTGCTGACCGCGTTCGGGGCCGCAGCCGTCGAGCCCCGGACATTCGCGCAACCGATCGCGACCCGCACCGGCGACTATCTCACCCACCCGGCCTTTCACCGCTACCGCACCGAGACCTCGATGCTGCGCTACCTGCGCGCCCTGTCCGACAAGGACATCGCCCTCGACCGCAGCATGATCCCGCTGGGATCGTGCACGATGAAGCTCAACGCGGCCGCGGAGATGGAACCCATCACCTGGCGCGAGTTCGGCGGACTGCATCCCTTCGCGCCGGCCGCGGACACCGTCGGCATCCGCGAGCTCATCGGGCGGCTCGAGTCCTGGCTCGTCGCGATCACCGGCTACGACCGGGTCAGCCTGCAGCCCAATGCCGGCTCGCAGGGCGAATACGCCGGTCTGCTCGCGATCCGTGCCTACCACGACAGCCGCGGCGACACCGGTCGCGACGTGTGCCTGATCCCGTCGAGCGCGCACGGCACCAACGCCGCGTCGGCGGCGATGGCCGGGATGCGGGTGGTCATCGTCGGCTGCCGCGACAACGGCGACGTCGACGTCGACGACCTGCGCGCCACGATCGCCGCGCACGGCGACCGGATCGCCGCCATCATGATCACCTACCCGTCGACGCACGGGGTGTTCGAACACGACATCGCCGACATCTGCGCCGCCGTCCACGACGCGGGCGGGCAGGTGTACATCGACGGCGCCAACCTCAACGCGCTCGTCGGGGTGGCCCGGCCCGGCCGGTTCGGCGGCGACGTCAGCCATCTCAACCTGCACAAGACCTTCTGCATCCCGCACGGGGGTGGCGGGCCGGGCGTCGGACCGGTCGCGGTGCGCAGCCACCTCGCCCCCTTCCTGCCCGGGCATCCGCTCGCACCCGAACTGCCCGGCACGCTGACGATCTCCGCCGCGCCCTACGGGTCGGCGTCGATCCTGCCCATCACCTACGCCTACATCGCGATGATGGGCGCCGAGGGGCTGCGGGCGGCGACCCTCACCGCGATCGCCTCGGCCAACTACATCGCGCACCGGCTGAACGATCACTTCCCGGTGCTGTTTGCCGACCGCACCGGCGACGACCCAGTGGGCTGGGTGGCGCACGAATGCATCCTCGACCTGCGCGCGCTCACCAAGACGACCGGAGTCACCGTCGACGACGTCGCAAAACGCCTCGCCGACTACGGTTTCCACGCACCGACGATGAGTTTCCCGGTCCCCGGGACGCTGATGGTCGAACCCACCGAGAGCGAGAACCTCGACGAGATCGACGCCTTCTGCGACGCCATGATCGCGATCCGCGGCGAGATCGATCAGGTGGCCGCCGGCGTCTGGCCGGCCGCCGACAACCCGCTGCGCGGCGCCCCGCACACCGCCGAATGCCTGGTCGGGGAGTGGGCTCACCCGTACTCGCGGGAGCTCGCGGTCTACCCGAACGGGCTGCCCTCGGCCGGCGGCCGGACCAAGGTGTGGCCGTCGGTCCGCCGGATCGACGGGGCCTTCGGCGACCGGAACTTGGTATGCAGCTGCCCGCCGCTGGCGGCGTTCACCTGAGACCGGTCCCATCTACCGGCTGAGCGCGGCGCCACGACAATAATCGTGATGGCGGTCCGCCCAGCCGGTAGCTGGGACCGCACCGACAGGTAGGGGGCCGCGCCGACGTCAGCGAGTCACGCCCATCAGCGTGTTGAGCGCCACGACGGCGGCGGTCTCGGGGGTGGGCATCGGGTCGGCGACGGCCGGGAAGGTGACCGTCGAGGTCGCGGTTGGCAACGGGGCGGCACCCCGAAAGCCCAGACGCGTCACCAGCCGCAGCTGTTCCGGCGCGTCGGCAAAGGTCAGGAACTCGCCGACGGCCGCGGCCACGGTCTGCGACACCCGGGTGCCCTTGAGCCGGATCACGGGGAAGTCGGCGATCGGGGCGGGACCGGCCGGGACCACCTCGGCGAGCCGCTGCCGCGTGTCGTGCATGGTCAATTGATAGAGGCGCTGTTCGGTGATCGGGGTGGCGTGGAGCCGACCGGCCGCCGGATCGGGGGCGTCGGCGATCATCGTCGCCGCCCCCGCCGGGGTGCCGTCGGGGGAGCGGGGGGCTGCGGTGATCAGGGTGCGAATCGCCGAGGTGACCCGGGCCGATCGGGCCTCGTCCCCGGTGAGCGCCCCGGTGGCCCGGACCACTCGCGCGGCCACGGCCTGGGCCGTGAGCACGCTCGGATCGGCCTGCGGCCCGATCGGCAGGGCCATCCGCAGCGAACCCCAGTCCGGCAGATCGACCTCGGCGAGGCCGTCATCGCGGGCGGCGAGGGCCGGCAACCGGCCCCAGTCCAGGCGCCCGGCGACACGTCGGGCGAGTTCCGGGACGGTGGCCAGCACGACCGGTGAGGTCACCAACGACGCTGTCTCGCCGTCCACCCGATCCGGGACCGCCGACATCAACTCGGCGGCCCACACCGACGACTGCGGCACCCACACCGCCGGATACGGCCCCATCGACCGTGTATCCCAGCGGCCCCGGAGCCCGGCCAGCGCGACCGTGGCGTCCATCGGGCGCACCGTCAGCGTCACGCACCGATCATGCACCACCGGCCGGGTCGCGGTATATCGTGCGGCGATCGCGGCCAGCCCGGGCGCGAGGTCGGGGTCGGCGATCACCGATACCATGACCGGCCCCTCGACGCACGACGCCGCGGCCGCGTCACCCTCCCGCTCGACGTGGTTGCCGATCTGAATCCAGGCCAGGACGCATCCCGCGATCAAGACGGCCGACAGCAGGGTGCAGACGAGTCCCCGTCCGACGCCCCGGCGCCGGAGCCCGTTGGCGCCGGGACGCGCTCGATGCTGTGCCACCCCGCACCCTCTCTTGACGCGACGACGGCCCGGGTACGCGCGGCGAACACGCGTCCCCCGGGCCGCGGGCCGTCAGCTCATGCGGTGGCCGCTGCGGCCTTGTACTCGCGGCGGCGGCGATGCAGGATCGGCTCGGTGTAACCGCTGGGCTGCGTGGTGCCCTCGAGGATCAACTCCTTGGCGGCCTGCCACGCGATGTTGGTGTCGAAGTCCGGGGCCATCGGCGTGTACTCGGGATCCCCGGCGTTCTGGCGATCGACCACCGGGGCCATCCGCTTGAGTGCGGCGACCACGTCGTCGGCGGTGACGATGTCATGGCGGATCCAGTTGGCCAGCAGCTGACTGGAGATGCGCAGGGTGGCGCGGTCCTCCATCAGGGCGACGTCGTGGATGTCGGGCACCTTCGAGCAGCCCACGCCATGATCGATCCAGCGCACCACGTAGCCGAGGATCGACTGACAGTTGTTGTCGAGCTCCTCCTGCTTCTCCGCGTCCGACCACTCCGTCGTCGGCGCCAGCGGGATGGTGAGGATGTCGTCGACCGACGCCGGCTCCCGCTTGGCGATCTCGTGCTGCACCTCGAACACGTCGACCAGGTGATAGTGCATGGCGTGCAGAGTGGCGGCGGTCGGCGACGGCACCCATGCCGTGGTGGCCCCGGCCTTGGGCTGCCCGATCTTGGTCTTGACCATCTCGGCCATCAGATCGGTCATCGCCCACATGCCCTTGCCGATCTGTGCCTTGTGCGCGAGCCCGGCGGCCAGCCCGGTGTCGACATTGAAGTCCTCGTAGGCGGCAATCCAGCGCTGGGCCTTCATCTCGCCCTTGCGGATCATCGCACCGGCCTCCATCGAGGTGTGGATCTCGTCGCCGGTGCGGTCCAAAAAGCCCGTGTTGATGAACACGACCCGATTCTCGGCGGCCTTGATCGCGGCCTTCAGGTTGACCGTGGTCCGGCGCTCCTCATCCATGATGCCGACCTTCAGTGTGTTCTCGGGCAGGCCGAGCACCTGCTCGACCCGGCCGAAGAGCTCGACGGTGAAGGCAACCTCGTCGGGGCCGTGCATCTTGGGCTTGACGATGTAGATCGAGCCGGTCCGCGAGTTCTGCTTGCCTTCGGTGCTCAACCCGTGCATCCCGATCAACGACGTGAACAGCGCGTCCTGGATGCCCTCGGGGATCTCGTTGCCGTCGGCGTCGAGGATCGCGTCGTTGGTCATCAGGTGGCCGACGTTGCGGACGAACAGCAGCGACCGGCCGTGCAGATCGAAGCCGGTGCCGTCGGGCGCGGTGTACGCGCGGTTGTCGTTGAGGACCCGGGTGAAGGTCCGCCCGCCCTTGCTGACCTCCTCGGCGAGATCGCCGCGGTTGAGGCCGAGCCAGTTGCGGTAGCCGAGCACCTTGTCGTCGGCGTCGACGGCCGCGACGGAGTCCTCGAAGTCCATGATCGTGGTGAGCGCCGACTCCATCACGACATCTGTGATGCCCGCCGGATCGGTCTGGCCGATCGGCGAGGTCGGGTCGATCTCGATGTCGAGGTGGAGTCCGTTGTGGCGCAGCAGAACCGACGACGGGGTGGCCGGGTCGCCGGTGTAGCCGACGAATGCCGACGGGTCGGCGAGCGCGGCGGTGGTGCCATCGGCCAGGGTGATCTGCAGGGTTCCGTCGGCGACGGCGAAGCCGGTTACGTCGGTGTAGCTGGCCTGCTCGAGTGGCACGGCCTGATCGAGGAAGGCCTTGGCGTAGGCGATGACCTTGTCACCGCGGACCTTGTTGTAGCCCTTGCCCTTCTCGGCGCCGTCGGTTTCACTGATGACGTCGGTGCCGTAGAGCGCGTCGTACAGCGATCCCCACCGGGCGTTCGACGCGTTGAGCGCGAAGCGGGCGTTGAGGATCGGCACCACGAGCTGCGGGCCCGCGGTCTCGGAGATCTCGGTGTCGACGCCGCTGGTGCCGATCTCGAAGTCGGCGGGCACGTCGACGAGGTAGCCGATCTCGGTGAGGAAATCCTTGTACGACGCGAACACCTCGGCGTCGGCGAAGTCGGCGCCCGCGTGGTCGAGGTGCCACGCGTAGATCGTGGCCTGGAGATCGTCGCGCACGGCCA